>JAKASX010000107.1 GCA_021818865.1 Acidobacteriota bacterium | reverse complement strand
GCTGCCGAGCCGGTTCGGAACGCCGGCAGCACAAAAATACCGCGGTAAAACCCGCTCAGCATCCCCAAATCAGCCCAAAAGAAAAGAAAAACAGCCACCCAAAGCGATTTTTCAGCAGCCTGCTAGAAGGTTACGGAAATAGGCAGCTGCTCGAAAAAGTGGGGTTTCCAGAGGGCTACGACCCGCTTCCTTGGGCGTGTTGCAACGAAATTCCTAGGCAGCGAGCTCGCTATTGCAGCTTGGCGTATTCGGATTTGGCTTGCTGCAGAACGGAAATCGCGGCGTCGGAGTGCTGCCAGAGGGCGAGGAAATCCTGATACTGTTTGCGGGCGCCGGATTTGTCTCCGGAGAGGACGCGAGCGCGGGCAAGGCCGAGATGCGCCAGCGGAACGATCACTTCGTTGAACGCGACGCCGGGGTGGCCGAGAATTTTCTGGAATTCGGCTGCGGCCTGGGGTCCTTGATGCGCAGCCAGATAGGCCAGCCCGCGCACATACACCGGAACTAGCGAAAAGGAGATGCTGCCAAGCTCATAGGCGGACGCGGGCTGAAGATCGGCGATGGCCTTGGCCGGTGCGTTCTGATCGAGCGCAATCGCGGCGTTAATCTCCGGCAGGTAATTGAACTGCACGACGGTATCTTCGGGATAGCGTTGCGCCAAGTCGGCCGCGAGCTTTTGCGCCGGAGCCGCATCGCCGGAAATGGCAAGCGCCAGCGCTGCCATGCCTTCTGTATCCCGGCCATTCGAGATTTTCAGCGCGGCAGCGGCCTGACTGCGCGCCTCGGCGGCATCGCCGACGACGGCTTCACGCAGCGCCGATTCCGCTTGATAGCCTGCGGCCGTTTCTTTTTCTCCAGCCTGCTCAGCATCGGCAACGGCCTGCGAAGTGAGGCCATTGGCTTTCGAGAACTCGCCAGCGTAGGCCGCCGTATCGGACTCGCCGTAGAGGAACACGTCTTCGATTCCCAGCTTGCCGGAACTCCACGCCACTTCGCGCGCCATTGTCGCGGTATCGCCCTGGAGGAAGGCAAGTTCGTACCGGTTGGAGCGCAAACTCGGCGAATCAATTCCGCGCGCCTTGGCTTGCTGAAAGATTGCCGCGGCCTCGTCCAAATGATCGAGGTAGATATAATTAAGTGCCAGGTCCGCGTAGCTCAGCCCATCGGGGTCAAGCTCAAGCGCGTGGCGAGCGGCTGCGAGCGCTTGGTCGTACTGCCCGAGGATCGCGTAGTCGTAGGTCAGGTCAACGTATGGGATCATGTCCCGAGGATACGCTTGAGCCCAAAGCTGGGAGACTTGGTTCGCCTTGAGGAGGTCGCCTGTGACAAACAGGGCGTATCTCGCGGAGATATAGAACTTTTCCCGCTCGCTCACACGGTCGCGAAGTTCATAGGCTTTTTTCATGGTCTCTGCCCCAAGGCTTTCTTCGCCGAGGTCGCCATAGACCGTACCGAGTTCGGCGTAAGCCATGGCGAAATTCGGATCGAGAGAAATGGCGCGCTGGAACGGCGCGACGGCAGCTACGAAATCAGCGCCGTCGTGCGCCTGATGGCCAAGTGTATAGGCCTGGAGCGCTTCGAGCGAAGACGTGGTGACGTCGGCAAGCGGTTTATTGAATTTCCGGATGGAGCCGAGCGATTCGCCGAGCTTGCCGCGAAGCGAAGTGGCCGCGGCCGAGAGCGCGTTGAGCACGTGACTCTTATCGCCGGCAATGGCCTGAGCGCTGGCGAGTGTTGCTCCGGTCTCACAATTTTCCACGTTCAAAACCAGGTTGTATTCTCCCCCGATTTGGCCGATCGAAGGATCGAGCACGGCCGCGGCGCCATCGCGCTGGCAAATCTGACGGGCGATTTGATCGGTGACGTCTGTCCCCGCCGACTGGCCCATCAGGCGCAGAGTCCCCGCCATTTGCTGATCGGAAACGATATTCAGGAAGGGCGACTGGGCCAGTTGCGCGGCTAGGCCCTGGCGAAGCGTACCGTTGAAAACGGAATCGCCAGTAGTATTCGTGAAATCGGCCAGCACGATGGAGTCCCTCGAGGTCAGCACGGGCTGGCGCGGCCAGAAATAGAACACGACTCCGGCCAGAACGACGACGCCAATGACCCCGGCGATCCAAAGGGGAATGCCGCGCGAACGAGCGGGCGCGGCTGCAGACGCGCCGGACGGGGGTCCGCCGCTGCGGGCGGAACTGGACTCGACCGCAGCGCTTTCGGGATCCTTCACCCGCTGCGGCGGGTTCGGGATGACAGCGTCTGAGGACGCGGCAGGGATCGCCCCGGAGGGGGTTCGCTGGGCAGCCGGAGTGGTGGAGAGTGAGGGCGCGGGCGCGGAGGGCTGGGTGATGGTGATCGCGTGGCGCGAGGATTCGGTGTCGCGCTTCAGACGAGCGAGATCGGCGCGCATTTCGGCCGCGGATTGGCAGCGCAAGCGGCGGTCCTTTTCCAGCGCCTTGGCGATAATCTCGGAGAGCTTTGCGGGAACGCGTTGATTCAGGCGCACGGGATCGGCGGGCGCGCCATGCAGAATAGCTTCGAAAATGCCGCCCGTGGTATCGCCTTGAAAGGCGAGGACGCCGGTGGCCATTTCGTAGAGAACCGCGCCGAAAGAAAAGAGGTCCGTGCGAGCGTCCACTTCTTCGCCACGCACCTGCTCGGGCGACATGTAGGCGACGGTGCCCAGAGCGGTGCCGGGGCTGGTGAGCTGCTCCGGGGCGACGGTCGGCGCGGCGTCGTCGTGCGTGAACGTGGCGTCGGAGGGGGAACGTGGCTTGGCCGTTTGTTTCGCCAGCCCGAAATCGAGGATTTTGGCGTGGCCGTGGGTGGTGACAAAGATATTGGCCGGTTTGATGTCGCGGTGAACGATGCCCTTGGCGTGGGCGGCTTCGAGGCCTTCGGCGATCTCGACGCCCAATTCGAGCAGGAGATCGAGCGGCAACGGCTTGCCGCTGATGCGATGCTTGAGCGTTTGACCTTCGAGGCACTGCATCGCGATGAACGGACGGCCCTCGAATTCGCCGATTTCGTGGATCGTGCAGATATTAGGGTGGTCGAGGGCGGAAGCGGCGCGAGCTTCGCGCTCGAAACGTTCGAGCGCGCGGGGGTCGCGAGCCATGTCTTCCGGCAGGAATTTCAGCGCGACGAAGCGGCCGAGTTTCGTGTCCTCGGCTTTATAGACGACACCCATCCCGCCACCACCGAGCCGTTCGACGACGCGGTAATGGGAGACAGTCCTGCCGATGAGTGAAGAGGGTTCAACCACGCCGCAGGCATATTAGGGCGAGACCAGGAGCGTGTCAATAAAGGATGCCGCTGCGAGGGCCGGGCCGTCGGCGAGGGATCAGGATTCGGCTTCGCGGAGGAAGCGGGCGGATTCTTCGGGAGGAGTGGGGTTGATGTAGAAACCGGTGCCCCATTCGAAGCCGGCGACCTTCGTGAGGGTGGGCATCATTTCGATGTGCCAGTGGTAATGGTCGTTGCGCTCCTCGCCAATGGGCGAGGTGTGAATGACGTAGTTGTAGGGAGGGTGATCGAGAACGGAATCGAGACGGCGGAGCATGCCACGCATCAGATCGGCGAGGCTGGAAACGACGGCGGAAGGTTCGTTTTCGAACGCGGAACCGTGCAACTTGGGCAGGACCCAGGTTTCGAAGGGGAAACGCGGGGCGTAGGGCGCGAGCGCGACGCAGTGGTCGTTTTCGGCGATGAGCCGGCTGCGCTCGGCGTATTCCTGACGAATGATGTCGCAGAAAATGCAGCGCTCCTTCTGCTGAAAATAGCGGCGGGCGTTTTCCTCTTCTTCGGAAACCTGCTTGGGGACGATGGCGAGCGCGATCAATTGCGAATGGGTGTGCTCGAGCGAGGCGCCGGCGGCTTCGCCGTGATTTTTGAAAACGAGGATGTAGCGGAAACGGCGATCGTTTTTCAGGTCGTTCATGCGGTCGCGATAGGCCCAGAGGACCTGCTCGAACCGATCGTGAGGCAACGTGGCGAGGGTGCTCTGGTGGTCGGGCGTTTCGATGATGACTTCATGGGCGCCGATGCCGTTCATGCGGTCGAACAGGCCGACGCCCTGGCGATCGAGCGAGCCCTCGATGCCGAGCGCGGGGAATTTGTTGGGAACGACGCGGACATTCCAGCCGGGCGTATTCGGCGCGCGGCCGTTGCCACCGTAGGCAACGATTTCCGGCGGGGTCTTCGACTCGTTTCCATAGCAGAAGGGACAAACGCCGTTACCGCGAATTTCGACGCGAGACTTATTGAAGTCGGAGGGACGCTTGGCGCGATCAGTGGAAATGATCACCCAGCGCTGCGTGATCGGGTCTTTCCGGAGTTCTGGCAAACCCTATCTTCCTCCCCATCACCCGCCCGGAGGGGCTGGATTTGCGGCTAACCGCGTACTTTTTATTGTACATCGGGGCGAAAAGAGCAAGAGGAAGAACATTCGGCCCCTGTGGAAAAAGACAACAGGAGGTAGCCGACGGCGAGGGAGTGCCGAGCGGCAGATTCCGGGCGCGGGGCGGGAGGAGGGAGTCTCGCGGAGTTTCAGCCGGAGGCGCCGAAGGCGTTTTTGTGGAGGCGAATTTCGGGCGCGCGACCGGCGCGGCCGCGAATGGCGATGACGTCGAAGCGCCAGGTGGCGTTGTGGATTCGGCGTTCGGCGAGAAAGGCCTGCGCCATGCGGACGAGGACGCGGCGCTTTTCGGGCGTAATAGCGTCCTCGGGCTGGGAATCCTGGCCGGTGCGCGTTTTTACTTCGACGAAAACGAGCTGGCCGCGGTCGTAGCCGATGAGATCGATTTCGCCATGAAGGCCAGGGACGCGATAGTTGCGCGCAACCATGACGTAGCCGTGGCGGCGGAGAAACCAATAGGCGTAGGTTTCGCCGCGAACGCCTGTCGAACGGCCGTTGGCGTCGTCCGCAGCAATGCCGCGGCGCGCGCGCCAATTGACGAGGGAAAACATGGCGCGGCCGACGAGGCTCATCGGCTACTTCACCGCTTCGAGATCGAATTCGATCACCTTGCCCCGGACGACGAAGCAGAGGTAATACTCCCAGAATTTGCGGAAACGCGCCGAATGATTGACGAGGAATTCGAAGCCGAGCCAGCGCCAAAGGCTGAGCAGGCGAATGCGCAAACGGCGTTCGCGCAGGCGCGCGGCCGAATACCAATGGTCGTCGCCGTGAAAACCACCTTCGTAGAAAAAGCGCATCGCGAAACTATTCAGATGGAGGCGATGCGTGGGATCGGCAAAGGAACTGGCGTCTGAGCAATGGGGCGTGACGATCAGCAGCCGGCCGCCGGGACGCGCGACGCGATGCATCTCCTCGACGAAGCGGATCGGGTTGGCGGAATGCTCGATGACGTGGATCGCGCGGACTTCGTCGAAGGAATTATCGGCGAAGGGCAGCGGAGCGGCGTCGAAATCGCAGAGAACGTCGGCGGCCGTTTGCGGCAGGCGATCGGCGCCGATGGCGCCGGGAAACTTCCTGGGCCCGCAGCCCAGATCGAGGATGCGCGGCAAACGGCCCTCCGGAACGACCCGGCTCAGGCGGATCGTTCCACTTCGGCGATGGACTGCTCGATCGCGCCGGCGGCGAAATCGGCCTGTTCCTCATCCACGACGAGCGGAGGACAGAAGCGCAGGGTGTTTTCACCAGCGCCGAGAACGAGCAAGCCCTTTTCGAACGCGCGCTCGACGACGCGATCGCGCAGATCGTGAGCGGGCGCGCGGCTGGCGCGATCGGTGATGAATTCGACGCCGAGCATGAGGCCGAAACCGCGGACGTCGCCGACGACTCGGAAACGCTCGGGCCAGGCGCTCATGCGATTCAGCAGATGGGCGCCGACGCGGCGGGCGTTCTCGATATAGCCGCTTTCGAGAAGATCGAACGTGGCGAGCGCGGAGGCGAGGCAAACGGGATTGCCACCGAAGGTGGAGGCGTGCGCGCCGGGTTTCCATTGCATGATGCTGGCGCGGGCGATCATCGCGCCGAGCGGCATGCCGGAAGCGATGCCCTTGGCGATGCAGATGATATCGGGCTCGATGCCTGCGTGTTCCGAGGCCCACCATTTGCCGGTGCGGCCCATGCCGGATTGGACTTCATCGGCGACGAGCAGAATGCCGTGGCGGGCGGCGAGATCGGCAAGATCTCGGAGGAATTTCGCGGGAGCGGGGACGTAGCCGCCCTCGCCCTGCACCGGCTCGACGAAAATCGCGGCGACATCAGAGGGATCGACGAGCTTTTTGAAGACGACTTTTTCCAGATGCTCGATGCAATCGTCGCCGCAATCGTGGGCCTGGCCGGTGAAGGGGCAGCGGTACGGATTGGGATAAGGGATGTGGAAGACGCCGGAGAGCAGCGAGCCGAATCCCTTGCGCTGCACGGATTTGCTGGCGGTGAGAGAAAGAGAGCCCATCGTGCGGCCGTGGAAGCAGCCGTGGAAAGCGATGAATTTTTCGCGGCCGGTGGCGTAGCGGGCGAGTTTGATGGCGGCTTCGACGGCTTCGGTGCCGGAATTGGAATAGAAGACGCGCTTGGGCTCGCGGCCGGGAGTGACGCGCTCGAGTTTTTCGGCGAGCTCGATCATCTGCGAATAGTAGAAATCGGTGCCGGAGATGTGAATCAGCTCGGCGGCCTGGCGCTGAATCGCTTCGACGACTTTCGGATGGCAATGGCCCGTGGCGACGACGGCGATGCCGGCGGCGAAATCGAGAAAGATATTGCCATCCACGTCTTCAATCATCGCGCCGCGGCCGCGCCGAGCGACGAGCGGGTAGCTGCGCGTGTAAGAAGGCGAAATGTGGCGATCGTCGAGCGCGACAATTTCCTTCGCGCGAGGTCCGGGCAAAGCGGTGTGCAACCGGGGCAATTTGGCGTCCAAAAGGGCTTCGGTCATGACGTTTCCTCCTCGATGAAATTTTTCGTAAAGCACCGGGCGCAACCCGGGGAGCGAGGAAACGCGGTTAGTCGGCGCCGAACAGGAAAGGACGAGCGAGGGAGGGACGGCGACAGTTCGCCTGGGAGGCGCGAATCGGTTTGTCGAAGCGGGCGAAGGTCATTTCCGTTTCCAACGGACGGTGCCGTCCTTCAAATCCTCCAGGATGATACCACGCTCGGCGAGCTCCTGCCGAATGCGGTCGGAAGCGGCAAAATCGCGCTGACGGCGCGCCTGCTGGCGAGCGGCGACGCACTCTTCGATTTCGGCGTCGGAGAGTTGGCCGGATTCGGCGTAACCGAGCTCGGCGAGGAGAGCGGCGTCATCGGGCTCGAGAACGGCGAAAATGGCGTCGAAACGGTCGAGCAGGGCGATGGCGGCGGGAACGTCGGCGCGGCCGAACTCGCCGCGATCCATAGCCGTGTTTACTTCGCGCACGAGATCGAAGACGGCGGCGAGGGCGCGAGCGGTATTGACGTCGTCCTCGAGGCCGGCTTCGAATTCGGCGACGGCGGTGGCGATGCGATCGGCGAAGGAGACGGCGCCGCGCTCGGGCAGGGATTCGTTGCGGAGACGATCGGAAAAATTGCGCAGGCGCTCGACCGCACTCGACGCCTGGACAAGACCGTCGAAGGTGAAATTGAGCTGGCGGCGATACGGGACCGAAGCGAGCAGGAAACGGATGGCGGAGGGGCGATAGCCGCGCTGGAACAGATCGCGCAGCGTATAGAAATTGCCCATGGATTTCGACATCTTCTCGCCATTGACGAACAGATGTTCGGCGTGCAGCCAGTAGCGGACGAAGGGCTGGCCGGTGGAGGCTTCGCTCTGGGCGATTTCGTTTTCGTGATGCGGGAAAATCAGATCAACGCCGCCGGTGTGGATATCGAGCGTGGGACCGAGATATTTCATCGCCATCGCGGAGCATTCGATGTGCCAGCCGGGACGACCGTCGCCGATGATCGTCTGCCAGAAATGCTCGCCGGGCTTGTGGGCCTTCCAGAGGGCGAAATCGCGGGCGTCGTCCTTTTCGTAGCGGTCGACGTCGACGCGGGCGCCGGCCTGGATGCCGGAGAAATTGACTTTCGAGAGGCGGCCGTAGGCGGGAAATTTGGCGATGCGGTAATAAATGGAGCCTTCGCTTTCGTAGGCGTAGCCGCGATCGAGGAGGGTGCGGACGATCGCAACCATGTCGTCAATATGGTCGGTGGCGCGGGCGAGCGTTTCCGGCATTTCGAGACGCAGCAGCCGCATATCCTGCAAAAACGCCTGAATGTAGCGATCGGTGTATTCGCGAATACCGATGCCGGCGGCCTGGGCGTTGAGAATGATGCGGTCGTCGACGTCGGTGAGGTTCATCACCTGGTGCAGGCGGAAGCCGCGGGAACGGAGGAAGCGGCGAAGGACATCCTGAAAAACGAAGGTGCGGAAATTGCCGATGTGCGCGAAGTCGTAGACGGTGGGGCCGCAGGTGTAGATGCGGACTTCGCCCTCATGGAGCGGCGAGAACGGCTCCTTGCGACCACCGAGTGTGTTTTGAAAGAGAATGTCGCCCATGTTCCTTCCGGATTTTACAAGGTTGCGCCGACCGAAACCTCCGGCTTTTGCGCCAGGATGAGATCGGCGGCGAGAAACGCGGTTTCTACGCAGACGCCGGTCGAGGGTCCATCGAGATAATTGCCGACGAGATGCAGGTCGGGAATGCGCTGGAGTTCGGCGCGCACCTCCGCGATTCTCGCCCGGTGGCCGATATTGTATTGCGGCAAAGCGCGGCGATGAACCCACACGGAGCGCTCGGTGGCCGCGCCGCGAATTTCGAGAATTTCCGCGAGTTCCCTTTCGACAATGGCAGCGATTTCTTCCTCTGGCAACTCCGTCGTGGCAGGATCGGTGGCGCCACCGACGAAACTCGCCAGATTCACTTGGCCCTCGGGTGCGCGACCGGGGAAAAGGGAGGACATCCAGACGGTGCCGAGCAGCTTTCTCGATTCGCCGCGCGCGACGAGGAAACCGAAACCTTCCAGCGAGCGGCGAACCTGTTCGCGGCGATAGCCGGTGCCAACGACGGCGACAGGAGCGTATTCGATGCTGGCGAGACGCTCGGCGGCGGACGGCGCGAGACCGGAAAGCATGCGAGCGGCGGAATCGGCGGGCGCGGCGATCACCACCGAATCCGCGCAAAAGGTTTCGGCGCCGGCCGAGGACGTGACGGCGAGCTGAAATCCGGCTTGCGAGGAAGCGTCCGAACGAGAAACCGATTCGACGGAAGCGCCAAGATGGACGCGATCGCCGAGCTTCGCGGAGAGGGCATCGAGCAAGCTGGCGTTGCCTCGGCGCAGCGCGAGAAAACTCGGGCGCGGCTTGCCGGCGTCCTTGTCCTTGCGCGCGCGCATGGCCTTCATCGCGCCGCGCAGGACGCTGCGATCTTCCTTTTCCCAGCGGTAGAGATCGGGAAACGTGTCGCGCAAACCAAGGCGCTCGGGATCGCCGGCGTAGATGCCGGAAACGAACGGGCCGGCGAGGCGATCGAGCACCTCAGAGCCGAATTTCCGGCGAACGAATTCGGCGAGAGATTCCTCGCGGTCGGGCGGGCGGGAATCGCCGGCGAGATCGCGCCAGAGACGCAGACGAGCGCCCAGGCCGAGCAGAGAGCCCGCGACAAGAATTTGAGGGCCCATAGGCACGGGCCGCAAACGGCCGGCGGCGTAAACGTAGCGCGGCGAGCGAGCCGGAGCGCGGTCGCATTCTTCGGCGAGACCGGCGGCGCGAATGAGATCCTTGAGCGCTGCGGTGGTTTGAAAACTTTGCGGACCGAATTCGAAGAGGAAGCCGTTGCGCGCGGCGCTCGCAATCACGCCGCCGGTGCGCGAGGCGCGATCGAACACGGCGACATCGGCGCCGCGTTCGGCGAGGCGGAAGGCGCAGGCCAAGCCGGAAATTCCCGCTCCAATAACGGCGACTCGCATCCGTTCATCCATCGCTTGCCGGGAGAACCGCGGCAGCCTGGCCCGCGCGAACGAAGGCGCGCGCGCATTCCACGCGAGTGGAGGGAAGCAAACCATGACCGAGATTCAAGATGTGGCCGCGGCCGCCGGTTTGGCGAACGGCGTGGCGCGCGGCGCGTTCCGCGGAAGCCTCGCCGCCGAGCAGGGCGTAGGGATCGGCGTTGCCCTGGAGGGCGAGTTTCGGTCCCAGCTTTCGCCGCGCTTCGGCCAAATCCACCCTCCAGTCTACCCCGAGGACGGTGGCGCCGCTCGAGGCCATGCCTTCGACCAGATGAGCCGCGCCGCGGGCGTAGAGGATGACCGGCGTATCGGCCGCATGGAGAAGTTCGATCGCGAGGCGCGTGGCCGGCAGAGCAAATTTTTCGTAGCTTTCGCGATCGAGTTCGCCCGCCCACGTGTCGAAAAGCTGAACGGCGGCAGCGCCGGCGTGAATCTGGGCCGCGAGATAAGGCGCGGTGGAGCGAGCGATTTTTTCGAGCAGCGATTCGAGCAGCGCGGGCTCGGCATACAGAAATTCGCGGGCGCGATGCGCGGTGTTTCCGGCGCCGTCGCCCGCGAGGAGGTAGCAGGCGAGCGTCCAGGGCGCGGCGGCGAAACCGATGACGGGAATTTCGGCGCCGAGTTGCCGACACAGCAGACGAATCGCGGCGGGAACGTAGGAGGTTTCGCACTCGGGATCAAATTCGCGCAGACGTGCGATGCCGGCGCGATCGGCGGTGAAACCCGAGAGCGAAGGGCCGGCATCGGTGACCTCGAGCGGAAGGCCCATCGCTTCGGCGACGACGAGAATGTCGCTGAAGACGATGGCGGCGTCGACACCGAGGACAGCGAGCGGCTCGGCGGAAACTTCGGCGGCGAGTTCCGGAGTTTTGCACAGTTCGAGGAAGGAATGCTTTTCGCGGAGGGCGCGGTAGCCAGGCAGAGCGCGGCCGGCCTGGCGCATGATCCAGACGGGCACGCGGTCGACGGGTTCCGAGCGGCAAGCCGCGAGAAAACGTTCCTTGGGATTCACCGCGAAGCGTTCCCAGCCCGCGCCGGGCGCAGAAGCTCCGGCGCGCTATTTGACTTCAAGAATTTCCTTCTCTTTTGCCGCGGCCAGGTCCTCGAGCTTCTTGGTTTCCTGGTGCGTGAGCTTTTCGAGTTCCTCGATGGTGCGGGAGCGGTCGTCCTCGCTGATTTTCTTGTCCTTTTCGAGGCGCTCGACGGCTTCCTTGACGTCGCGACGGACGTTGCGAATGGTGGTGCGATGATTTTCGAGGATGCGATGAACGTGCTTGACGAGATCCTTGCGGCGCTCCTCGGTGAGCGGAGGGATCGGGATGCGCACGATGCGGCCGTCGCTCGAGGGATTCAGGCCGAGATCGGAGGCGCGGACGGCTTTTTCGATGGCGGGGACGACGGCGCGGTCCCATGGCGTGACGACGATCTGCGTGGGATCGGGAACGTTGAGCGTGCCGAGCTGATTGATCGGCATTGGCGTGCCGTGATAATCCACGCGGATGTGATCGAGCAGGCTGACGTTGGCACGGCCGGTGCGCAAGGTGGAAAGCTCCTTGCGGAAATCTTCGACCGACTTTTCCATGCCGGCGCGGGCCTGGGCCATGGCATCCTTGGTGTTGTTCACAGTTTGCATCGGCATCAGCCTCCTCGTGAGGGCGAATCAGTCTGTGGCCACGACGGACCCGACGCGTTCGCCCATCACCACGCGCCGGATATTGCCCGGCACGGCCAGATTGAAGACGACGATCGGCATTTTGTTGTCCATGCAGAGCGAGATGGCGGTTGAATCCATGACGGCGAGGCCGCGCTGAATCACCTCCATATGCGTGAGCCGGGGAATCATGCGGGCGCCAGGAACCTTTTCGGGATCGGCATCGTAGATGCCGTCCACGCGAGTCGCTTTCAGGATGACTTCGGCCTTGATTTCCATGGCGCGGAGCGCGGCGGCGGTATCGGTGGAGAAATAGGGATTGCCGGTACCGGCGGCGAGAATCACCACGCGGCCCTTTTCGAGATGGCGCATGGCGCGGCGGCGGATGAACGGCTCGGCGAGCTGCCGCATTTCGATGGCGCTGAGCAGGCGGGTTTGGACGCCGAGCTTTTCGAGAGCGTCCTGCATGGCGAGACCGTTGATCACGGTGGCCAGCATGCCCATGGAATCGGCGGTAGCGCGCTCGATGGCGAGGGTTTTCTGGCGGGAGCCGCGGAAAATATTTCCGCCACCGACGACGATGGAAACCTCGACGCCGAGATCGCGGATTTCCTTCACTTCGGCGGCGATCGCCTGAACGGTTTCGCCGTGAATGCCGTAACCCTGGGGTCCCTGTAGCGATTCGCCGGAAAGCTTGAGGACCAGGCGCCGGTAAACGGGTCCGGCGGCTCCGGAAGAGGACTTTCGCGCAGGATTGGATTTCGCCATCTGTGTTTGCCGTGCTCCAGTCCCGAAAAAACCAGCGATCGCCGCGTGGCGCGAGCGCCTTCCCGATGCGGGGC
>JAKASX010000008.1 GCA_021818865.1 Acidobacteriota bacterium | reverse complement strand
CGAACGCTGGGACGCTCGGGTCCAGCCGTTGCGATGCTGGGACTGGGCTGCATGGGCATGTCGGAATTTTACGGACAGGCCGACGAGGCCGAATCCATCGCCACGATTCACCGCTCGATCGAACTGGGATCGAATTTCCTCGACACCGCCGATGTCTACGGCCGCGGGCACAACGAGCAACTGGTGGGCCGCGCGATCGCCGACCGGAGAAGCAACGTCTTCCTGGCGACGAAATTCGGCAACGTGCGCGACGCCGATGGACGCTGGGTGGGCGTCAATGGCCGGCCCGAATACGTTCGCCAGTGCTGCGAAGAGAGCCTGCGCCGGCTGGGCGTTGAAACGATCGATCTCTACTACCAACACCGCGTGGATCCGGACGTCCCAATCGAAGAGACGGTCGGCGCGATGGCCGATCTGGTCAAAGAAGGAAAACTGAAGCTGATCGGGCTCTCCGAGGCGTCCGCGCAGACGATTCGCCGCGCTCATCGCACCCATCCGATTGCCGCGGTCCAGACCGAATATTCGCTCTGGACGCGCGACGTCGAAACCGACATCCTGCCCACGATCGAGGAACTCGGCATCGCCCTCGTCGCCTACAGCCCGCTCGGCCGCGGTTTCCTCACCGGGCGCTTTCAGCGCCCGGAGGATTTTCCGGAAGGCGATTACCGCCGGTTTTCACCAAGATTCCAGGGAGAAAATTTCTTTCGGAACCTGGAACTGGTGAAGAGCGTGAAAGAACTGGCGGCGGAGAAAAACGCTTCTCCCGGACAAGTCGCGCTCGCCTGGGTGTTGGCTCAAAAAGAGAACATCGTGGTGATTCCCGGGGCGAAAACGCGCGCGCATATGGAGGAAAACCTCGGTGCGGCGCGGGTTCCGCTCGCCGCGAAGGAACTCGATCGGCTGGATGCCATTTTTCCTCACGGCGCCGCGAGCGGCGCCCGCTATCCGGAAGAAGCGCTGCGGCGCGTGAATCTCTAGCGGACCTGAAGGGCGAAAAGCGTGGGCTGAACTCCACGCGAACTCAAAGTTCGAAAAGCTCAAAAAAAAGCTTCGGCGGCAGCCGGATTTTCCGGCAAGGGAAGGGGGCGTGCGCAAGAATTGGCGTGCCGCATCCGGCGCTTCCCTCCTGCCCGGGCCATGAATTCTGGAAGCGGGATTTCCGCGGCGCGCCCGGATGCCCTCCCTACGATCATCGCATCGTGCGGCTCAATATCGGGCTCGAATCCAGCAGGGATTGGATTGCCGATCTCGAGCAGGCGTGGCCGACTGCGCGGCTGATCGCTTCAAGACGTGCGTCAGGCGAGGCGCGCAACCACGCGGCTACGCGGAAACTCCAGCCGGCGATTCAACCAGTTCGATCAGCACCTTGGCCCCTGCGCCGGCGGGAATCAGAAAAAAATTCACGCGAGTGGAATTGGCCCCAGGCCGGGTGGCTGGGTAGAGCGGCTGGAGCCCGAAACGTTCGCGCAATAGCTGAGTCGCGCCATCCACGTCCTTGACTGGAAATTCCACCTGCTGCACGCCTTCGCCGCGCCGCGCCAGAAAGCGCGCGATCGCGCCCCGACCGCTGGGATCTCGCGTGGTGAGAATATCGAGCGAAATTTCAAGCGAAAAATTCAGTTCGAATTCCTGGGCGTCCTGATCGGGCGGAACGTCGGCCAGTTTGGGCGAGCCGTTGGCCTGACGGATCTTTTCAAACGTTTCCGGCTGCACGGCAACGCCGACGGTCCGAGGGCCGGAGAAGAGCGGAGAAAGTGCAGGATCGGCCCGCCAAGCGCGAGTGGCATCGAGCGCCTGGGCGCAACCGGTTTCATAGAGAGCCTGCGCGGCCTGGGCGCGAACGCGTTCATCCGCGGCGGAAAGCGCGGCAATGGGCGAGGAAGATGAGGTCTCGGAACCGGATGGCATACACATTGACGATAGCATTTGCCGAGGGCGCGCAGGCAAGGATTTGTTTGGAGGTCGGGTGAAGGAGGGAATTGAAGCGGGCGCCAGAAGCGCTGGTCGCAAAGCAGTCAGGACGCGCCAGTGCGAGCCGCGCAACAGGCGCTAATAAAGGCGGTAATCGATTTCGACCTGCACCCAAACGGCTGCGGGTTTGCCATTGGGCCCGATCGCGGGTTTCAAAACCCACGTGCGGACGGTCTGTTCCGCTTTCTGATCGAGCCCGAGGCCCAAACTGCGAAGCACCTCCGTGCGCTCGACATGGCCCGTGGCGCTGACGAGAATCCGCAGCCAAACCGTTCCTTGGTATTTCAGTTTGACGGCCGCATCGGAAAACTCCGGCCTTGGGCAGTAGATGCAGACCGGGCTGCCGTAGCCACCTTCGCCGGCTTGGGGATAGCCTCCGCCGGTGCCGTATTCATATCCGGGACCCACGCCGCCGCCTTGGCCGCTACCAACGCCGCCGGAACCGCCCGTGCCGATCCCGCCGCCGTCGCCCGGTCCGCCAGAAGGCGTGATGAGCTTTGCCAGCGGATCGCCGTAATTGGGAAGGTTGGGACTGGGCATCTTGATTTGCGGCGGTCCGAGAACGGTCGCTTCGACCGGAATCGCCGGATGGGGAATGATTTTCGCCATCGGCGGCGCGTATTGCGTCATGGAAAAACGGGGCAAGCGCCCGCGCGTGGCTGGAACTGGATTATGTTCTCCGCCACCACCACCGCCGTGGAGCGCCTTGCCCGGCTTCGCGCGGAAGAGCGGTTCATACGGCGAAAAATCGAGCGGAACCAGATTGGCCGTTGCCTGAACCGAAGGCTGGGTGATTCGCGGGAACAGCGGCACCAGAATCAGCAGAGCGACCAGAACGTGGCCCAGGAAAACAAAGAGCTGGACGCGACGGTACTGCCGCGGCGGGTTCCACAATTCGCCCACTTCGATCGGTTGATCGAGTTTCACCGGGCGCTGGCCCAACAGGTGGAATCCTTCGCGCAGGTTTTCGACGAATGTGCGGTACCACGGCCGCGCCTCGACGAGCATCGTCGAGTCCGAAACACGGCGCACGCTCGGCCGGAACCACTCCTTCAGGTTCTCCGAAAAGTTCTCCCCAAATTCCACCGGGTGCAGGTAGCTGTCCTGCGGCGTGCCCTTCACCGGCCGCTCGTAGAGGAAATCGCGCAGGTTGGACCAGAAGAGTTTCGGCCGGCGTGGACGTTCCACATCGAACCGAGGCAGCGAGCCACCCTCGTCGTGGACGCCGGACTGTTCAGGCCTTTCGATGACTTCCCCCATGGATCTCTACCCCTGCCCCCAGGACCGCACCCCCAATTCTAAACCCATCCGCTGCCCGCCTTCCCTATCAGATGCGCGGAGACGAGCAATGGTTATACATCAGGTTTGGGAGAAGCGAAGGAATGGCCCGCACGGTTTTTTCCGGGAGCCGGGCCCGCCCTGTCCGGCTGACATGTACGTCGAGGTCATTGTAACATAGAGCGATGTTGTCTACGGCTCGCACGCGCAAGGGACGAGCGAGCCGGCGACGATCCGGCAGCGAGGACAACTACCCTGGACCTGAAAAACACACTGAATTTGCCCAAAACCCCCTTCCCCATGAAGGCCAATCTACCCCAGGCCGAGCCGCGCCAACTGGCGGAGTGGAACGAGAAGCGCCTCTACGAGCAGATCCTCGCGGCACGCTCAGGAGCGCCTGTTTTCATCCTGCACGATGGTCCTCCCTACCCCACCGGAGAAATCCACCTGGGCACGGCGCTCAATAAGATTCTGAAGGACATGGTCGTGCGGTCGAAATCCATGGCCGGATTCCGCGCTCCCTACATCCCCGGCTGGGATTGTCACGGCCTGCCCATCGAAACGCAGGTGGAGAAGGAGTTGGGGCGCAAGGGCGCGGTCGAGCCGGCCGAATTCCGCAAGCTCTGCAGGGCTTTTGCCCGTCGCTACGTGGACGCGCATATCCGCGATTTCCAGCGCCTGGGCGTTTTCGGTCAGTGGAATGACCCCTACCTGACAATGGATTTCGCCTTTGAGGCGCGAATCGCCGAAGCGTTCCTGGATTTTCAGGAGCGGGGCTACGTCTATCGCGGCAAAAAGCCGGTGTACTGGTGCTTGCACGACCGCACGGCTCTCGCCGAAGCGGAAGTGGAATACGAAGACCACACCAGTCCCTCGATCTGGGTGCGGTATGAAGTGATCGAAGCGCCGATCAACCCCAAGCGAAACGGCCGTTTCTACGCCCTCATCTGGACCACCACGCCGTGGACGCTGCCGGCCAGCCTGGCCCTGGCGTTTCATCCCGATTTCAAATACGTCTGCGCGGAAGACGCCGAAGGCAACGTCTATTTGCTGGCCGAAGACCGGCTGCAGCCGTTTCTCGATGAGACGGGCGTCGCGCTGCGGCATCGCGAAAACGCCGATGAGCGGATAGAAGGGCGGCGGTTCGAGGGCGCCAAATTCCGGCATCCGTTCCTGGACCGCGAAATCGTCGGCGTGCTGGCCGATTACGTCACGCTCGATCAGGGCACCGGGATCGTCCACACTGCACCGGGACACGGCGCCGAAGACTTCCGCACGGGACAGAAATATGGCCTCGAAGCCTACGCCCCGCTCGACGACGAGGGAAGATTTACCGAAGGTCTGGACGACTACCGCGGAAAGACCGTCTTCGAGGCGAATGAGCCGGTCATCGAACTCCTGCGCCGGCGCGGAGCGCTGGTCGCCTCGGGAAAATTGAGCCACAGCTATCCGCACTGCTGGCGCTGCCATAATCCGGTGATTTTCCGCGCCACCGAGCAATGGTTTTTGAATCTGGAGCATCGCGACCTGCGTAACCGAGCGATCGAAGCGGCGGAAGGGGTGCGCTGGATTCCGGATTGGGGCCGCGAACGGATCGAAGCGATGGTGCGCGGACGGCCGGATTGGTGCCTTTCGCGGCAGCGGATTTGGGGCGTGCCGATCGTCGCGTTCAGTTGCGAGGCGTGCGGCCGGCGGCTGGAGGATTTCCGGGCGCTCGGCGGCGTGCTCGATTGGTTCCGGCGCGAAGGAGCCGACGCGTGGTTTGCGCGTCCGGCGGAAGAGCTGTTGCCGGCCGGAACGCGGTGCGCCTGCGGCGCAAGCCGCTGGCGCAAGGAAAACGACATTCTGGACGTATGGTTCGATTCGGGCTCGACGCATCTGGCCGTGCTCGATGGCCGCGACGCCGACCGGCGGTTCCCTTCAGATCTCTACCTCGAGGGGCCGGATCAGTTTCGCGGTTGGTTCCAGAGCTCTCTGCTGGTGAGCGTCGGGCTTCGCGACGCCGCGCCCTATCGCAATGTCCTCACCTATGGCTGGGCGCTCGACGCCGAGGGGCGGCCGATGTCGAAATCGCTGGGCAACGTGATTCTGCCCAGTGAAATTTGCGAGAAGTGGGGCGCTGATCTGCTGCGCCTGTGGGTCTGCTCGCAGGATTATCACGCCGATCTGCGCATGTCGGAACACGGCATGGCGCAGCTGGCCGAGGCGTATCGCAAACTGCGGAACACCTTCCGCTGGGCGCTGGGAAATCTGGGCGATTTCGATCCCGAACGGGATTCCCTGGCGGACGAACGGCTATGGGAACTCGATCGCTGGATGCTGGGAAGAACAGCGGATTTGGTGAAGCGAACGAAGGAGTGGTACGAAGCGTTCGAATTTCAGCGCGTGTTCCATGCCGTGCAGGATTTCGCGGTGGTGGATTTGAGTGCGTTTTATTTCGACATCCTGAAAGACCGGATATACACGTTCGCACCCACAAGCGAAGGTCGCCGTTCGGCGCAAACGGCGGTCTGGCGGATCGCCCACGCGCTCGTGCGGACTATCGCGCCGCTGGTGGTCTTTACAGCCGAGGAAATCTGGAAGTTTCTACCAAAGCGCGAGGGCGATCCCGAAAGCGTGCACATCGCCCTGTTCCCCAAACCGGAGGAACTTGGCCGGGCGCTCGATCCGCGGCTGGCAGCGAATTGGGAGCGCCTGGGCGAAGTTCGCGGAGAGGTGCTTCGAGCGCTCGAGCGTGCCCGAAATGAAAAACGGATCGCCGGATCGCTCGAGGCCAAGGTGCGGCTGGGCGCCGAGGATGGCTGGCGCGAATTGCTCGAAAGCTACCGGAACTGGCTGCCGGCGGTGTTTTTGGTGTCCCAGGTGGAAGTTGACGAACCGGCAAAAACGCCGGCCAGCGCGGAAACTGTGGGACTCGACGGCGTGCGCGTGGCCGTGGAACGCGCCGAGGGCTCGAAGTGCGAGCGGTGTTGGAATTATTCCACCGCCGTAGGAACGGACGCCGAATTCCCCACCTTGTGCGAGCGCTGCGTGCCCGTTCTGAAGGAATCCAGCGGAACGGCGAAGGGCGGGAATCCCTGATGATGAGGCATGGCAAATGGCGTCTGGCTTGGCTCTCGCTGGCGGTGCTCGTCGCCGACCAGTTGACCAAGCGCGCCGTCGCTGCGGCTATTGAGCCGGGCGGCAGGGTGGTTATCATCCCCGGCCTGTTCAACATCGTGCACACGAACAACCGCGGCGTGGCTTTTGGAATTCTGGCCGACGCGCGGGCCCCCTGGCTGGTGTGGCTGCTGATCCTGTTTTCGCTCGGGGTGATGGGGCTTTTGGTCTGGCTATTGGCCAGCCAGCGGATTCCGGGAAAGCCGGGGCAGGTGGGTGCGGCGCTGATTCTGGGCGGCGCGGCGGGCAACGTGCTCGACCGAGTGCTGCGTCATAGCGTTGTGGACTTTTTGGATTTTCATATCCGCGGCTACCACTGGCCGGCATTCAATCTGGCGGATTCGGCGATTGTGGTGGGCGGCATCCTCATCGTATTCTCCCTGCTGACCGACCATCGAGAAAACGTGCGGGGAAAGGCATAAATCGTGTATCCAGTTCTCTTTCATTACGGATGGTTGACGGTCTATTCCTACGGCGTGCTGGTGGCAACCGGCGTGATCGTGGGTCTGTTTGCCGCCCGGTGGCAGGCTCGTAAGCTGGGGCTGAATCCCGACCAGATCTGGAACCTCGGGATTTATATGGTTCTTGTCGCGCTGGCTGGCTCGAAGCTCTGGATGATTTTGGGCGATTTGCCTTATTACTGGCGCCATCCCAGCGAGATTTTCTCCTATTCAACGCTGCAATCCGGCGGAGACATCTATGGGGGCGTGGTTTTCGGCCTGCTGTTCATCTGGCTGTACGTCCGCCGTCAGAAACTCGGCTATTTCGCCGTCGCCGACGCGTTCGCCGCCCCGCTCGCGCTCGGCCACGCCATCGGCCGCATCGGCTGCTTCTGCGCCGGCTGCTGCTGGGGCAAGCCGACGACGCTGCCGTGGGGCATAACATTTACGAACCCATTGGCAGCACGGCTGGTCGGCACGCCGTTAAACGTGCCCTTGTGGCCAACGCAGTTGATGGAGTCCGGCGCCGAGTTTTTGAACTTCCTCTTCCTGATCTGGCTCGGCAAGCGACAGAAATTCACCGGCGAACTCGTCGCCGCCTGGATGATCCTCTACGGCATCGAACGCGGCACCTTGGAATTCGTCCGGAACGATCCGGGGCGCGGGATGATGTTCGGCGGAACGGTGTCGTTCATGCAATTCGTCAGCCTGGGGATGATCCTGTTCGGCAGTTGGCTCTTCCTGAAGCACCGGTCGGAGTCGACGCCCACCGTCACGGCCGAACTTGCCCGGCGATAAGCGCGAGGGAGCGGCCGTGAGCGATTTCAGCGCTCGGCTCAGGCGATTTCACGCCGCCGCCGAAGACGCAGGCGAGCGGCTGGACCGCTGGCTGGCTGCGCGGCTTGCCGGAATCAGCCGAACCCAAGTCCAGGAGCGAATACGGGTTGGCGGCGTGCGCGTGAGCGGTCATCCGGCACGGGCCTCGCACCGGATCGAGCCCGGCGACACGATCGAAATCCAACTGCCCGAAACGAGCGAAATCGCGGCGCTCGCCGAGGCCATTCCCCTCGACGTTCTTTACGAAGACGACGATCTGCTGGCGATCAACAAGCCGGCCGGCATGGTCGTCCATCCGGGCGCGGGCGTGCGCAGGGGAACCGTAGCGAATGCCCTGCTGGGGCGCTATGGACGCCTTTCGACGCTGGGTGGACCGGCCCGGCCGGGCATCGTCCACCGGCTGGACCGGGAAACTTCGGGCGTTCTGCTCGCCGCGCGAAATGATGAAACGCACCGGAATCTGGTGCGCGCCCTGGCCGCGCGCCGCGTCGAGAAAACCTACCTCGCGCTGGTGCACGGACGCCTGGAACAGGAAAGCGGCCGGATCGAGCTGCCCATCGCGCGCGATCTGCGCCGGCGAACGCGAATGACCACCCGCCGCCGGGAAGGCCGCGCGGCGCTCACCACCTGGCGCGTGCTGCTGCGGCTGAAATCAGAAACCGCCTCGCGAAAATCGGCGGGCGATGAATTCACGCTGATCGAAGCCGGACTCCACACCGGGCGTACGCACCAGATTCGCGTTCATTTCTCGGCCGTCGGGCACCCGGTGGTCGGCGACACGCGCTACGGCGCCCCGGCGCACGTGAAAATCGGCGCCGAAACGCTGGCGCCGCTCGGCAGGCTTTGGCTGCACGCGGCCCGCGTCCGGCTGGAGCATCCGCGAACGGGCCAGCCGATCGAGATTTGTGCGCCGCTGGCCCCGGAACTGCGCGAATGGCTGCGCGCGCTCGGGAACAAGACGGGAGAAAGCGAAGCGGCGATTGACCGGATTTTGCAGCGGTTTTTATAATGAGGAGCCGATGAAACGTCTCGTGCGAGTGGCGGGGGTGTTGTTGGTTTTGGGGATGTGCGTATCGGCTGCCTCCCAGGCCTCGAAGCCCGCGCAAACCGCCAAGCCCGCGCCGCAGAAACAGGTGGCGGCTCACGCGCAGAAGCCGCCGACGGTCGGCCGGCTGAAACGCGAAGTCCGCCTGGTGAACGTCGTCTTTTCCGTGCTGAACAAGCGCGACCACTTCGTCACCGATCTCAACCGGAACAATTTCGAGATTTTCGACAACGATATTCCGCAGCAGGTGCAATTCTTCAATCGCGAAACCGATCTGCCCCTGCGGATCGGGTTGCTGCTCGACACCTCCAACAGCATTCACGGCCGGCTGCAATTCGAGCAGAACGCCGCGTTTGATTTCCTCTTCCACATCCTGCGCCCCGGCAAGGATCTCGCGTTTCTGATGACCTTCGATACGCATCCCCAGCTCCAGCAGGGTTTCACCGATCATCTGGATCTGTTGCGTCAGGCGATTTTCCGCCAGCGCGCCGGCGGCGGCACCGCGCTCTACGACGCCATTTACGACGCCAGCCGCGACTATCTGCTGAACCCACCCCCTCCCTCGGCCGGCAGCAACATCCGCCGCGTGCTGGTGGTTATAAGCGACGGCGACGACGACCTCAGCAACCACACCCGGGACGAAGCCATCGATATGGCCGAGCGAGCCGGTGTGGTGATTTACACCATCAGCACCAACAACAACTGGCTTTCGCCCGAGCAGAAAGCGGCTGAAGGATTGCCGGTCCTGCTCCATTACAGTCGCGGCGACCGCGTCTTGCGCCAGTTTGCCGAGGATACCGGCGGCCGGTCGTTCTATCCCTACCGCGTGGAAGACTTGGCGCGCGCCTTCGCCGATATCAGCACCGAATTGCGCACGCAGTATTCGATCGCCTATACGCCGTCCAGCCACGCCGACGACGGAAAATTCCATCGGATTCGAATCGAAATCCTCCACACGCACGGCCTGAAAGTGCGCGCCCGCCAGGGCTATTGGGCCCCATCACCTCCGGGCGCCTCCGGCGCGGATCCTGCTCCACACTGATTCTCGTCCATTCGACTTTTGCCGACCCCGCCATCAAGCGGGGAGTACGCCGAAGCATTTCGACGAGCCAAACATGGATTTGCGGCAAGTGCCGGGCTCGCTTCGTGTAGGATGAAGCCTTATGAAACCCATAGCGATACGCGCAAAGCGTGTGATGACGCCACTCGTCGAGATTGCCGATAGCGTGGTGCTGATCGAGGATGGAAAAATCATATCCGTGGGACGCCGTAACGCCGTGGAGTTGCCTCCGGGAATCCAGGAATACGACGCGCGAGCATGGACCATTGCGCCGGGATTCGTTGACATCCACATTCACGGAGCCGGTGGACACGACGTGATGGAAGCGGACACGGAAGGTCTGCGTCACATCGCGGAAACCGTTGCGCGGTTCGGCACCACCGCGTACGTCGCTACGACGGTGACGGCAAGCCCCGACGACACTTGCCGCAGCCTGGAATCGCTCGCGCGCGCGACGAAACTCGGGCGTGCTGACGCCGTCTCGGAAACTCCCGCGGCGGAACTTCTGGGCATTCATTTCGAAGGGCCGTTCATCAGCCACGCGAGGCGCGGCGTGCATCCGCCGAAATGGATTGCCGCGCCGGCGGACGGCGGCCTTTTCAACCGGATGCTTGTCTCGTCCGACGGCGAGGCCAGAATCCTCACGATGGCGCCAGAACTCCCCGGCGCGCTCGAACTGGTGGAACGGGCTCGTGAGGCCGGGATGGTCGTCTCGATGGGCCACACCAACGCGACGTATGAAGAAGCGATGGCGGCGATCGCGCGGGGCGCGAGCCACGCCACGCACGTCTTCAACGCGATGCGGCCGTTTTCGCACCGCGGTACGGGAGTCCTGGGTGCGGTGCTGACGCGTCCGGAAGTGACGGCTGAAATCATCGCCGATGGCATCCACGTCGATAAGGCCGCGATCCAGATTCTCGTCTCGGCCAAGGGAAACGATCGCTTGATTTTGGTGACCGACGCCATCGCGGCGACGGCGATGCCGGATGGAAATTATCGCCTGGGAACGTTTGAAGTGAGCGTTTCGGGCGGCGTGTGCCGCGACAGCGAGGGTCGCCTGGCGGGAAGCACGCTGACGCTCGATCGCGCTGTGCGCCTGATGGTCGAGCTGGGCGTGCCGGCTATCGAAGCGGTGCGCATGGCCACTCTGCAACCGGCGCGGCGGCTGGGAATCGAAACGCGCAAAGGGTTGCTGGCGGTTGGCGCTGATGCCGATTTGCTGTTTCTGGATGATTCCCTGCACGTGCACGGCGTAATGACCCGCCGCATGCGGGAACCGCAGACTGAAACGTAGCCCGAATACGGGCTCACGCTGAAGATGCCGATTGCCAAGGGAATCAGGCCGCCTGTGAAGCCCGGTTAAGGTTCGGGCGGGCGCGACTCGGTATGGATGCCGCCGGCTTTGGCAGCCACCTGCACGCGCACCAGCGCGCGTTCCAGCGCCGCTTTCGCGCGTTCCCAATTCACTTCCGGATCGAGCAGGCGCGCCAAACGTTCCTCGGCTCGCGCGGCGGCTCTGCGCGCGCGCTCGATGTCAATCTCCTCGGCGCGCTCGGCGCGTTCGGCCAGAACGATCACGCGACCCGCGAGCACTTCGGCAAAACCGCGGATCGCCGTCAGGTAAAACCATTCTCCGCGCCTGCGATAACTGAGCATGCCGATGCCGAGTTCCGTCATCAGCGGCGCGTGGCCGGGCAAAACGCCCAGATACCCCTGGCTGCCCGGCACCTGCACTTCCTCGACCGTCTCCTGAACCACCCGGCGGTCGGGCGTGACCACTTCGAGCGAGATGGATTCGGGCAGCATGGCGTTTATGCGGCAGCGCTCTTCAGCTTCTCCGCCTTTTCGATCGCTTCCTCGATCGTTCCCACCATGTAGAAGGCCTGCTCGGGCAGGTCGTCGTGTTTCCCCGCGACGATTTCCTGGAAGCCACGGATCGTGTCCTCGACCTTGACGTAGCGGCCGGGCAGGGTGGTGAAAATTTCGGCGACGAAGAACGGCTGCGAAAGGAACCGTTCGATCTTGCGCGCCCGCGACACGGTGAGCTTGTCTTCTTCGGAAAGCTCCTCGACGCCGAGGATCGCGATGATGTCCTGCAGGTCCTTGTAGCGCTGCAGAATCGATTTCACCGAGCGCGCCACCGCGTAGTGCTCCTGCCCGACGATGCGCGGATCGAGAATGCGCGAATAGCTGGTGAGCGGGTCGACGGCGGGGAAGATAGCGCGTTCGAAAACCTGCCGGCTGAGTGTGGTGGTCGCGTCGAGGTGGCTGAACGTGGCCGCCGGAGCCGGATCGGTATAGTCGTCGGCGGGCACGTAAATCGCCTGCACCGAAGTCACGGAGCCGTGCTTGGTGGACGTGATCCGTTCCTGCAGCTCGCCCAGTTCGGTATTGAGGTTGGGCTGGTAGCCGACGGCGGAAGGCATGCGGCCGAGCAGCGCGGAGACCTCGGCGCCGGCCTGGACGAACCGGAAAATGTTGTCGATGAAGAGCAGCACGTCCAGATTTTCTTCGTCGCGGAAATATTCCGCCACGGTCAGGCCGGCCAGGCCCACGCGCAGGCGCGCGCCGGGCGGCTCGGTCATCTGGCCGTAGATCAGCGCGACGCGCGACTTTTCCGGATCGCCCGCCACCATCACGCCCGAATGCTGCATTTCATTCCACAGGTCGTTGCCTTCGCGGGTGCGCTCGCCCACGCCGGTGAAAACGGAAACGCCGCCATGCTTCATGGCGACATTGTGAATCAATTCCTGAATCAGAACGGTCTTGCCGACGCCCGCGCCGCCGAACAGCCCCACCTTGCCGCCCTTCAGATAGGGCTGAACGAGGTCAATCACCTTGATCCCGGTTTCGAACATCTCGAGCGCGGTGGACTGCTCTTCGAGCGGCGGAGCGGAACGGTGAATCGGGTAGCGCTTGTCGGTGGCGACCTTACCGAGATTATCCACCGGCTCGCCAAGCACGTTCAGCACGCGCCCAAGCGTCGGTCGGCCCACGGGAACGGTGATCGGCCCTCCCGCGTCCACGGCCTTCATTCCGCGCATCAAGCCGTCGGTAGGTTCCATCGCGACGCAGCGCACCCGGCCTTCGCCGAGGTGCTGTTCCACTTCGCCGGTGATGCGGATGGGCAACGGGGTGTCGAAACCCTCGCTGGAAATGTGAATCGCGTTGTAAATCGCTGGCAGATGACCCTCGGGAAAGGCAACGTCCACCACCGGCCCGATCACCTGCACCACTTGACCCATGATCTTTTCCGGCACGAGCATTCCTCCCAAACTTCGCAATTCCTCTTCGGGGCGTCCAGCGCGGCCGACGCCGCGGTCTGCGGCGATCAAGCGGCCGTAGCCGTCGCGCCGCTCACCACTTCGATGATTTCCTTCGTAATCGCCGCCTGGCGCACCTTGTTCATTTCCAGCGTGAGCCGGTTGATCAGGTCGCCGGCGTTGCTGGTGGCCGCGTCCATCGCCGTCATTCGCGCGGCCTGTTCGCCGGCCGCCGATTCCAGCAGAATGCGAAAAATCTCCGATTCCAGATAGCGCGGCAGCATGCGCTCGAAAACGGCCTCGGGCGGATCCTCGTAAATGTAGTCGGATTCAGCCGCGCGGCGCGCTTCGCCGCCCGCTCCCGGCGCAACCACCTCCGGCGCCACCGGCAGCACCTTTTCGACGACGAGCTTCTGCGTGAGCACGTTCTTGAATTCGTTGTAAATCGCGTACACCGCATCCACTTTCGGTTCGGTGTAGAGCGCCGCGGCGCGCTCGGCGATCTTGCGCGCATCCTCGAAATTGAGCCGGCGGAAAATGTCCACCGATTCGCCCGCTTTCGGAAAACGGAGCTTGCGCAGGGCGTCGCGGCCCTTTCGCCCGACCACATACGTCTGGATGTCGCGGCCGCGTTCCTCGCGAAGAAACGCATTGGCGCGCCGCAGCACGTTGCTGTTGAACGCGCCGCACAGGCCCTTGTCGGCCGTGACAACGATTACCAGCAGCCGCTCTTCCGGCCGGCGTTCCAGCAGCGGATGGACGGGAAGCTCGATGCGCGCGGCCGCCGACCGCAGCACGCGCAATATCTCCTCCGCGTAGGGCCGGGCGGCGAAAACGCGGGACTGCGCGCGGCGCAGCTGCGCCGCGGCGACGAATTTCATCGCTCGGGTCAGTTGCTGCGTCTGGCGCACCGAGCGCAGCCGATGGCGGTATTCGAGAAGGGTCGGCATGGCGTTTGTTCCGTCCGGGCGATCTCAGCTGGCGCGAGCCGGTGCGGAGACGGCACGGAACTGTTCCTTAAAGGCGTCGAGCGCGCGGCGCAACTCCGCGCGAAGATCGTCATCGAGCTGCTTGCGCTCGGCGATTTTCGCAAGCACGCCGGGATGACTGGCATCCATATAGTCGTAGAGCGCCTTTTCGAAGGCGCGGCACTGGTCAACCTCGATTTCGTCGAGGTAGCCCTGCGTGCCGGCGAAAATCCCCACAATCTGCTTGGCCACGGGAAGCGGCTGGAACTGATCCTGTTTCAGAATTTCCGTCAGCCGGCGCCCGCGCGCGATCTGCGCCTGGCTGGCGCGGTCGAGTTCGGAGCCGAACTGCGAAAAAGCCGCCAGTTCGCGGTACTGCGCCATCTCCAACCGTAGCGTGCCGGCCACCTGGCGCATCGCCTTGATCTGCGCGCTGCCGCCCACGCGGCTCACCGAAATGCCCACGTTGATGGCGGGGCGGATGCCGATGTTGAACAGGTCCGCTTCCAGGTAAATCTGACCGTCGGTGATGGAAATCACGTTGGTTGGAATGTAGGCGGTGACGTCACCCGCCTGCGTTTCGATCACCGGCAGCGCGGTGAGCGACCCTCCGCCCTTTTCGTCGCTCAATTTCGCGGCGCGCTCCAGCAGCCGCGAATGCAGGTAGAAGACGTCGCCGGGGAAAGCCTCGCGGCCCGGCGGGCGGCGGAGCAGCAATGAGATTTCGCGGTAGGCCTGCGCGTGCTTGGAAAGGTCGTCGTAGAAAACCACCGCGTGGCGGCCGGCGTCGCGGAAATATTCGCCCATGGCGCACGCGGCGTAGGGAGCGATGTATTGCATCGTCGCCGGGTCGGAGGCTGACGCCGCGACGACGATCGTATTGTCCATTGCGCCGAAATCTGTCAGCGCCTTCACCACCTGCGAGATCGTCGAGCGTTTCTGGCCGATCGCGCAGTAGATGGAAATAACGCCGGTTTCCCGCTGATTCACAATCGTGTCGAGAATGATGGCCGTTTTGCCCGTCTGGCGGTCGCCGATGATCAGCTCGCGCTGCCCGCGACCGATGGGAATGATCGAATCGATGGCCTTGATCCCGGTTTGCAGGGGCTCCTTCACCGACTGCCGGTCCACCACGCCCGGCGCGATCCGCTCGAGCGGGTTCCGGTCACTGGTCGCAATCGGGCCTTTGTCGTCGAGCGGCTGGCCGAGCGGATTCACCACGCGGCCCACCAGCGCGTCGCCCACGGGGACGGAAATGATCGTTCCCGTCCGGCGAACGACGTCGCCTTCCTTCACCGCGGTATATTCACCGAGCAGCACCGCGCCCACCTGGTCCTCTTCGAGGTTGAGTGCGATGCCAAAGACGCCGTGCGGAAATCCCAGCATCTCGCCCATCATGGCTTTTTCCAGGCCGTGAATGCGGGCGATGCCGTCGCCGACCGAGAGCACCGAACCGACTTCCTCGACGGCGACCGACTGCTGGTAATGCTCGATTTGCTCGCGCAGAATTTTGGCGATTTCGTCAGCCTTGATCGTGGCCATAAAGCTTCCTTCGCTCCCTTAAACGGCGGCCATGCGGGCGCGCAAACGGTCCAGCCCGGCGCGCACCGAGCCATCGTAAATCGTCGAGCCGATTCGCACCACCACACCGCCCAAAAGCCCCGGTTCCACCCGGAAAGCCGGCTCGATTCGCTTCCCGGTGCGGCGCTCGAGCGCGGAGATCAGCGATTGCCGTTCCTCCCCGTCGAGTTCCCGCGCCGCGTGAATTTCCGCCTCCAGAATGCCCAAGCGGGCATTGAGCTCCTGGCCGAAGGCTTGGGCGATGCCGTCGAGCTGCCAGACGCGCCGGTGATCCACAATCAGAAACAGGAAATTGCGGATCGTTTCGCTGGCGCCGAGCCGTTCGACGAGTTTCGAAATCACTCCCTGCTTGGCCGAAGTCGCAACCGCCGGGCTCGCCAGGAAATTCCGCAAGTCCGCCGATTCGGCCAGCACCGCGAGAAAGTCGCTCAGTTCGCGCCGCGTCTCGGCGGGACGGCCGGCGCCCATCGCCGCATCGGCGAGCGCCACGGCGTAGCTGCGTTCCGGCGTCATGACTGGCTCCCGCCCGCGCCTAGCGCCTCGATGAATCGCCCGCAAAGCCCGCGATCCACCGCCGGCGTCAGTCGCTCGGCCACCAGTGCGCGGGCGCGCTGCATGGTTTTTTCCACCGTCAATTCGCGCAAGCGGTTGGCGACGGATCGTTCGGCCGCCCCGATTTCCGCTTCCGCCGCACGTTCCACGCGCGCCGCCTCTTGGCGGGCCAGTTCGCCGATGCGTTCGACTTCCGCCGCGGAATCGCGCCGGGCGCGCTCACGCATCTGCTGCGCTTCGCTCTCAACGGAGGCTAGTTCAGCTTCGGCCTCGCGCAGCCGCTGCTCGGCCTCGCGGCGCGCTGCTTCCGCTTCGGCAATGGAAGAAGCGATTTGCTCGGCCTTGCGCCGGAAAACAACCTTCAACTTACGTCCCGCCCACCATCCGCCCACGCCGAAAATCAGCGCGAAATTCAGCCATCGGAACACCCAATCCGCTGTCGTCGGCGAGGGTGATTCCTGCGCCGCGGCGGCGAGCGGAGCAAGCGCCAGGATCGCCGAGGCGAGCGTCAATCGTGCGAAAATTCGGCGGCGCAGCATGCGCATCAGGATTCTCCCGCCCGTTCCAGCGCCGGCGCTTTTTCGGCGAGCACGGCA
Source organism: Acidobacteriota bacterium (assembly GCA_021818865.1). Lineage (GTDB taxonomy): Bacteria > Acidobacteriota > Terriglobia > Acidiferrales > UBA7541 > JAKASX01. Next base: position 50,645 of record JAKASX010000008.1, on the reverse strand, counting down.
CGAGCCGCCGCGTCGGCAAGGCGTTCGATTTCCCGATCGAGTTGGGCGCGCACGCCGGCCAGGTCCGCTTCGTAGCGCTCTTTCGCCTGTCTCACCCGGCCGTTCGCCGCGGCACGCGCCTGACGCAGCAGTTCCGCGCGCGCGCTCAGCGCTTCGTGACGAGCCGCTTCCTGCGCGGCGTAAATTTCGGCGCGAACGCTGTCGAGCGCCTGGTGATAGCGTTTCAAAATTTCTTGCGTCTGGCTGTCCAGCCGCGCCGCGTCGTTGCGGGCGCCTTCGGTGCGTGCGGCACGTTCGTCGAGCACACGCAGCATCGGTTTGAAAAATACCGAGCGTGCAAATAAATAGAAAAGAAAAACGATGACCGTCGTCGGCAGCGAGGCAATGATCAGGTTTACGGCCTGACGCAGTACTTCTTCCACAATCCCACCCTTAGCGGTCGCGCCCTTCTCTGGATAGACAAAGAAGACCGGAGCAAAACAGAAATTTATAGCATTCGGGCCCCGGACCCGTCAACGCGACCCGGGCCGCCTGCCGTCCTTGGCGCTGCCTGCAAAGGACGCCAATTGCGCGAAACGCAAGCACCGCGCGGCTGCTCACGCCCGAAAGGCCCATAAGAGAACGCCATCCGGCCAAAGATTCGGGATGAAATTCGAGCGAGACAAAACGCTCAAAACCGGGTGTCGCAAGGGCGGGAAACGGCCGAAAAAAAACCGACAGGTTATTTATTTACAAATATTTAGACGCGTTCGGAGTCCGAACCGAAAATCCGATTCCTCTTGCCGCCTGCAACATCTAATGAGGTGTAGCGAAGATGGAATCGGTGGACATGGAAAGGAGGCAGCCCATGGACACTTCGAAGGAAATCGCTCCAAAAGGCAGAGTCAAGAAGTGGATTCTGCCCGTTCTCTTCGTATTTGCCTTGAGCACTGTCTTCGGCGTTTCAAACCTCTCCGCAGCACCGCGGCCCGAGGTCGTTTTCCACAGCACCCCCACAAATTACGAAGCGTGGCTGACCAATAAAGTCTACCAGCGGTTGGTGACGAACCCCTGGTACGGCGTATTTGATAATCTCGAATACAAAATCGACGGGAGTAAGGTCATTTTGCTCGGTCAGGTGGTGTTCCCGCTGACCCGATCGTCCGTCGCGGATTCGGTGAAAGGGATCAAAGGGGTGACGCAGATCGTCAACGAAGTGAAGGATCTTCCTTTCAGCCCCTTTGACAACCAGATTCGCCTGGCGGAATACCGGGCGCTCTTTTTCGAGGGCTCGCCGCTCTTCCACTATTCCATGGGCGTGAATCCGCGGATTCACATCATCGTGGATAATAGCCGCGTCACGCTGGTGGGCGTGGTGGACAGCAAGGCGGATCGCGAACTCGCGGGAATGCGCGCGAGAACCGTGCCGACCGTATTCTCGGTGTCGAATGAGTTGAAGGTCCTCTGACGTTTCTCCCTCCGGTGTTTTGGAAGCAGGGGCCCGGCCGCAAGCCGGGCCCCACCTTTTTTTGAGCGCGCCGATGCGCCTTCCCCGCCGGCTTTGAACGCCAGGTTTGTGTGCGCGCCGGAACTTGCGCGAAGATGGGTCCGGCGCGCGGGCCGGCGCCGCGCGCAGATTCACGTTTTCTCTGGCCGGCGAGCGCACGTTGAAAGGAGCGATTCCGCTCGGCGCGAAACCGTACCGGTTGTTTCGGCGCGCTGAGCGTTCCGCACTCCGTCTCCATGGCCGCATCCACGCCGTTCGACGCATCGGTGGAAAACCCCGCAGTGGGACGATGGCTGGTGGCCATCGCGGTGATGGCCAGCGCGATGATGGAGCTGATCGACACCTCGGCGGTGAACGTCAGCCTGCCGTACATCGCCGGCAACCTTTCGGCCACCACCACCGAAGCCACGTGGGTGTTGACTTCCTATCTGATCTCGAACGCGATCGTGCTGCCGCTGGCCGGCTGGATGGCCAATTATTTCGGCCGGAAGCGGCTGCTGATGATGGCCGTCGTCGGGTTCACCATCAGCAGCATGCTGTGCGGGCTGGCGCCCTCGCTGCCGTTGCTGATTTTTTTCCGCATTCTGCAAGGGGCGAGCGGGGGATCGCTGCAGCCGACGACGCGAGCGATCCTGCTGGAGACGTTTCCGCGCGAAGAGCGCGGCCACGCCATGGCGTTCTGGGGCGTGGGAATCGTGGTGGCGCCGATTCTGGCGCCGATGCTCGGCGGCTGGCTGACGACGAACTATTCGTGGCGCTGGATTTTCTTCATCAACCTGCCGCTCTGCATCGTCGGGCTGGTTCTACTGGAGCTTTTCGTTCACGACCCACCGTACATCCGGCGCGGGAAATTGCGGATGGACTACTGGGGCCTCGGCATGCTGGTGACGGGAATCGCCGCTTTGCAAGTGATGCTTGATCGCGGGCAGGAAGACGACTGGTTCGGGTCGCATTTCATCGTGGCGCTGCTCGTCATCGCGATCGTCTGCCTGACGGCGTTCGTCCTTTGGGAGTTGCGCTCGAAAAATCCGCTGGTGCACTTCAAACTGCTGAAATTCCGCACGTTTGCCGCGGGAACGGCGCTGGGCGCGATTCTGGGATTCGTACTCTACGGCAGCATCGTGCTGATCCCGCTCTTCATGCAGGAACTGCTCGGTTTTCCTGCCATCACCGCCGGATTCTGGAATTCACCGCGAGGGCTGGCGACCATGGCGCTGATGCCCGTGGCCGGGATACTGATCGGCCGGCGGTGGGACATGCGGGCGATGCTGTTTGGCGGGCTGCTGGTTTCCGCGCTGGGCGTTTATTCCTTCTCGCTGTTGAATCTCGACGCCGGGCCGTGGAGCTTTTTCTGGCCGCAGATGCTGATGGGAGCCGGCCTGGCATTCACTTTCGTGCCGCTTTCCACGATTACCGTGGATCCGATTCCACCCGAGGAAATGGGTTATGCGACGAGCATCACCAGCCTGATGCGAAATATCGGCGCGAGTATCGGCATCTCCGTCGTAGCGACCGTGCTTCAGCGGAGCCGACAAGCCCACCAGGACATTCTGGCCGCGCAGCTCCCGCCGAATAACCCCGCGATGCAAAGTTTCCTCGGCAAAATGGGGAACGATTTCCTACAACGAGGGACCAGCGCCGTGCTTTCCGGCCAGGAAGCGCTCCAGTTGCTCTACCGGATGGTTCTCAATCAAGCGGCCGTTCTGAGCTATTTGGACGCGTTCCGGCTGCTCGCCGTGATGTTCATTGTGGTTTCACCGCTGGTTTGGCTGATGCATCGGTCGCATCACCCGACGGAATCCGGTAGAGAGTAAAAGGGGTTCCCGCCGCCGGCCCGCGACGAACTTGCGGGAATGCGATGGGCCGGGTTCCTTGCTATAGTGGCAGTAACGAAATGTGTGGCAATCCTCGGCCTGTGCGGAAGCCGTCGCGCACCGGAAAAAAGCTAGACAGGAGTTTTCATGGACAAGTCGGTTTCCGATCGGTTCGCCCGTAAGAATCTGCGAATCGGCATCATCGGCTGCGGCTATGTGGGATTGCCGCTCGCGCTGCGATTTTCCGAAGTCGGCTGCCAGGTGACGGGTTTCGACACCGATCCCGCCAAGGTGGCCGAGCTCAACGCCGGCCGCAGCTACATCCGGCACATCCCCGCGGAGGAAATTCGCAGCCGCCGCGAATCGGGCCGTTTCGAAGCCACTTCCGATTTCCAGCGTCTGGGGGAAATGGACGCGATCTTGATCTGCGTTCCCACACCGCTCGACGAGCGTCAGCAGCCCGACCTCAGCTACGTCGTGGAGAGCGCGAAGGCCGTCGCCCGGACCTTGCGCCGCGGGCAGTTGGTGGTTCTCGAAAGCACGTCGTATCCCGGCACCACCGACGAACTGGTGCTCTCCATCCTTGAACGGAGCGGCCTGCGCTGCCCGGTGGCGCAGGGTGAGCGCGCCGGCGATCCCGAAACGGATTTTTACCTCGCCTTTTCGCCCGAGCGCGAGGATCCGGGCAACACCAAATTCAGCCTGCACATGATTCCCAAAGTCGTTGGCGGAATCAATCCGGACAGCGGCCGCGCCGCCCAGGCGCTCTACGCACAGGCGGTGGGCCGCGTGGTTCCGGTGAGTTCAACCCGCGCGGCTGAAATGACGAAGCTGCTCGAAAATATCTTCCGCGGCGTGAACATCGCTCTCGTGAACGAGCTGAAACTTCTCTCGCTGCGCATGGGCGTCGATATCTGGGAAGTGATCGAAACCGCCTCGACCAAACCCTTCGGCTTTATGCCGTTCTGGCCCGGACCCGGACTCGGCGGGCACTGCATTCCTGTGGATCCCTTCTACCTTTCGTGGAAGGCGCACGAATACGATTTCTCCACCCGCTTCATCGAACTGGCCGGGGAGATCAACACGTCCATGCCGTACCACGTGGTCGATTCCGTGGTCGCCGCGCTGAACGAGCACAGGAAAAGCCTGAAGGGATCGCGCGTGCTCGTCCTGGGCGTGGCCTACAAGAAGGACGTCGACGATCTGCGCGAATCGCCTTCGCTCAAAATCATCGAACTGCTTCAGGAGCGCGGGGCTCAGGTGGATTATCACGACCCGTATTTCCCACAGCTCCACAAGATGCGCCATTACGATTATTCCCATATGCGCTCGGCGGACGTCGCGCCGCAAAAACTGGCCGGTTACGATTGCGTGCTCGTCGCCACCGATCATTCTTCCTACGATTACCAAGCCATCGTCGATGCCGCGCCGCTCGTGGTGGATTCCCGCAATGCGACCCGCAGCGTCACGCGGAACCGGGAAAAAATCGTGCGCTGCTAGCCTCCGTTCCGGCTGCCCGCGGCCGGACCGACTCCGCTTCCCAGCGAGGAACGAGAGGAAACCATGCGGACTTCATTCGATTGCTTCGCGATCGGCGGAAAACCCAGGCAAACGTTCCCCAAGCCGATCCGCCCCTCGCCGTTTGCCTTTCACCCTGCCTTATTGCCGGCTGCTTTGGTGCTTCTGTCTCTCGCGTTTGTTGTGCCGCCGGCTTCCGCCCAAGCCACCAACCTGCGTTTCACGCTGTTCGGCGGCGGCTCGTTCCTGAAAGCCGATCGGACGTTTCCGGCCGAGGGCCAGATGTACCAGACGTCCTTCGCCGGCGGAGGACTAGCGGGCATTCGAGCCACGATGGACATCACAAGCCATTTCTCCGCCGAGGGCAGCTACGCCTACGGAACCAACAACCTACGCGTCGCCGATTTGAGCGAAGCCCCGCCGCTCGTGCGTGGATTTGGAGTGCGGGCTCAGCACATCGAGGGCAACGTGCTTTATTTCTTCACCGGGCCCTCCAGCCGCATGCGTCCTTTCGGCACGTTCGGTTTCGGCATTCTGCGGCTCAGCCCGACGAGCGCGGCGCAAACGGCCGCTTCCACCGGCGGGTTCATCGCCGGACCGGCGACGCTTTCGAGTGGAAATAAATTCGAGTTCAATTACGGCTTTGGGGTTGAAGAAAAGCTCGCGCCTCATTTCGGCCTGCGGTTCGATTTGCGGGATCACGTTCTCGCCGTTCCCCGCCTGGGCGCGCCACCCGGCCCGGGTGTTCCCGGCGCCGGATTCTTTCCGGTGAGCGGGCTTGCGCACGACGTTGAGCTTTCCGCCGGAATCGTCATCTTTACAAAGCGCTGACCGGCGCGTGCGCCTGCGCACCCAGCTTCCGAAAGAAACCGCAAATGACGCTGTCCGGAAAAATTTATCGGCAAGTGCCGATCGCCGCTATTCGATGCGGAGCAGTTCGCCTTTCACCGTGCCGACCGGGATATCGGCGTCCACTTCGACCGGCGTGCGGGCGGCGTTGTTGGCCAGCCAGATGGTGAAATTCATTGGCTCGCTCAAGCGGCGCGAGGAAACGCTCACCGCAATGCGAGAGGCGTCGAACGTGCCGGCCGGGACTGCCACGGAATCGTGTCCGGCAACGATATGCGCGAACATTCGATAAAAGTGCTTGCCATCGAACACGGGCGAAAGCAGTTGGGGCGTGCGCTGCCAGTTGTTGGCGCGCAGCGCGTAGAGCGCGGCCAGAGGATCGCGCGTGCCGGCAGGCGCGGAAACCATTTCGGTGCCGGGATGCCGCGAGTTCAGCGAGAGCTTTTGCGCCGACTGCTTGCCCTGCTCGTCGAGATAAAGCTCGTACTGCCGCGTGGCGAGCGACCGCGCCCCGGCGTATGAATCGAACTGGTCGTCGATCGCGAGCACGTAGCGCAGCGGATCCTCGCTGTGGGCGACGGCCTGAAAATGCCAAGCGGGATCGCCGTAGAAATCGAGGCGCGGCATCACCTTCAGCCGTGCCGTCAGCGCTTCGCTCATGCTCATCCAGCCGACCTGATAAACCAGCGTTTCGCCGGGACGAAACGGCATGGCCATGCCGGCCGCCCGGCCGCGCCCGCGAACGAGCGGAACGATCGCAAGCACGGCCGTGAGCGGCGCGACGGCGGCGAAAAGGGCGAGGCGCAAGCGATGGTCTCTCATCGTTTCCTCATTCGAACGGCGAGCGGCGAAGGGCGTTGCCCCGCGCGACCCCTGGCTGTTTGCGGCGTCCATGCCGGCATCGCTATAGTCGGGCGTTGCGTTCTCGAAGATGATTGTAACGGAGCGCAGGCGCGCGTAGCGGGCCAGTTCCCGGGAGGCTTTCGATGCGGTATCTAGTGACGGGAGGAGCCGGATTCATCGGCTCGGCGGTGGTGAGGGAACTCGTGCGCCGCGGCGAGCAGGTTGCCGTGCTCGACGACCTTTCGACGGGCAAGGAACGGAATCTCGACGGCGTACTCGACCGCGTGGAATTTCACCGCGCGAGCATCACCGATCTCGAAGCAGTGAACCGCGCCGCGCGCGCAGCGGATTTCGTAATTCATCTCGCCGCCAGAACCTCCGTCCCGCGATCGGTCAAGGAACCGCTCGAAACCAACGCGGTGAATGTGGAAGGTACGCTGAAAGTTCTGCTAGGCGCGCGGGACGCCGCCGCGCGGCGTGTGGTTTATGCCGCGTCTTCCTCCGCTTATGGCGAAACGCCCACGCTGCCGAAAACAGAGGCCATGCCGGCGGCGCCGATTTCTCCCTACGGCGTTTCGAAATTCACCGGCGAACTCTACGCACAGGTTTTCACGCGCGTCTACGGGCTCGAAACCGTCGCGCTCCGCTATTTCAACGTTTTCGGTCCGCGCCAGGAGCCGGGTTCGCCCTATTCCGGCGTGCTCGCGCGGTTCATGCTCGCGGCGATTCGCGGCGAGCAGCCGGTGATTTATGGCGACGGCGAGCAATCGCGCGATTTCACTTACGTCGATAACGTGGTGGATGCCACGCTGTGCGCCTGCACCGCCGCGAACGCCTCCGGACGCGTGCTCAACGTGGCCACGGGAACGCGTATCAGCCTGAACGAGACGTTGCGCATGCTCGAACAGATCACCGGCGGCAAGCTCGAAGCGCGCCACGAACCCGATCGCACCGGCGATATTCGGCATTCGCTGGCCGATATCCGGCTGGCGCGGGATCTGCTCGGCTATGAGCCGAAAATCGGCTTCGAGGAAGGCCTGCGCCGGACGTGGGAATGGTATCGCGCGGAATACGCGCAGGCTTGAGCGAAGGGCGGAAATTAAGACCGAGCGAAAACCTCCAGTCTCCGAAAAATTCCGCTGTTGAATGCCGTTTGGGCGTGCGGGAAGTTCAGTGCGGTGCGCCGGCGCCGTTGAGGCAGGCGGGCAGTTCGGCGAGGGAATCGAGCAGCACATCGGGCGGCAGGACTTCGAGCGTGGAGCTGCTTAGTCCGTAGGTCACGCCCGCGGACCACGTGCCGGCGTTTCGCGCCGTCTGAATATCGATCGCCGAATCGCCGACCATCATCGCCTGGCGCGGGGCAATTTGGAATTCGGAAAGCAGCGCGTTCATTCCCGTTGGATCGGGCTTTTTCTTTTCGAAACTGTTTCCGCCGTAAACCTGCCGAAAATAGTGGGCGATCCCAAGGCCTTCGAGAATAGAGCGGCTGAATCGCACCGGCTTGTTGGTGAGCACGGCCAGAGGACGGCCGCGGAGCACCTCGAGCGCCTCGTGTACGCCGGGATAGGTGACGGTGTTGTCGAGCATGTGCTCGCGGTAATACTCGAGGAAAAAGGCCATCGCCTGCTTGATGATCGGCATGGAAAAGCCTTCGCCCATCGCCCGCTCGATCAGTCTCTGCATGCCTTCGCCAACGTAGCTCGAAACAACCTCGGCATCGAGCGCGGCAAGGCCCACGTGCCGCCGCGTGGCGTTTACCGCAAGCACCAGATCCTGCTTCGAGTCAATCAACGTGCCATCGAGATCGAAGACGAGCGCTACGACTTCGGGAAAGCGGCTGCCCAACGCGAACCCTCCTTGCCGTCGCCGGCGGCCGATCGCCCAGCCGCACGGGTCCAAATAACTAGCATGCCCGGCCCAGCCGCGTGGCGCAAATGCCGCGTGGCGCAAATGCCGCGCGGCGGAAATTGGCGCGCGAGCCCGCGGCTGGTAGAATCATCGGCTTCGCTCCCTCACCGATACGCCGATGGCAGAAATTTTTCCGTTTCGAGCGTGGCGCTACGACCCCAAGCGGGTGCGCCTGGCCGACGCCGTCACGCAGCCCTACGACAAAATCAGCGCGGAAATGCAGCAGCGCTATCTGGCGGCCAGCCCCTACAATTTCATTCGCGTCGAAAAGGGCGTCCCGCAGCCCGGCGACGGCGCGGAAAACAACGTTTATATGCGCGCGCGCGCAACGCTCGACGTGTGGATTCGCGATGGCGTGATCCTGCGCGACGCCGAGCCTGCCATTTACCCCTATTTCCAGCGCTACACCGTTCCCGGCACGCACCAGCGGCGCACGCGCAAGGGATTCATCGCGCTGGGGCGCCTCGAGGATTACGCCGCGAAAGTCGTTTTCCGCCACGAGCGCACGCTGCCCGCGCCGCGCGCCGACCGGCTCGAGTTATTGCGGCAAACGCGGACGCAAACCGGACTCCTGTTCCTCGTCTATTCGGATCCCGAACGGGCCTCCGACCGCATTTTGGCCGAGGCGGCTGAACGCGAACCGGCTGCCGAATTGACCGATGAAAATGGCGTCGAGCACCGGCTATGGGCGCTCGCGGACGGCGAAAAGATCGCCGGGCTCGCGGCGCTGCTCGGGCCGAAGCCGCTGATGATCGCTGACGGCCATCACCGCTACGAAACCGCGCTCGCCTTTCGCGACGAATGCCGCCGCTCGGCCGGCTCGGTGAATCCGGATGCCCCAGCCGAAAAGGCGATGATGGCTCTCTTCAATACGGAAAGTGAAGGGCTGACGATTCTGCCGACGCACCGGCTGCTCTCGGGAATCCCGGGTTTCGATTTCCAGACGTTTCGCCGGCGGATCGAGCCGTTTTTCGAATGGTACGGCTATCCGTTTTCCGGGCCCGAGGAGCGCGAAACCGCGCTCGCCGAATTCCGGCATGCTCTCGAAGGCCGCGGCCGCACTCGCCGCGCTATCGGCGCATATGCGGGCGGAGGAGCGTTTTACCTGTTTCTGCTGCGCGGTGGCGTGGATCTGGATCGCACGCTCTCCGGCGTGGAGCCGGAAGCGCAACGGCTGGACGTTGTGCTGTTGCACCGGCTGATCCTCGAGCAGGGACTGGGCGTCACGCAGGATCAGGTTTCGGCGGAAAGCCGCGTGGAATACGAACGGGAATTCGAGGCCGCGCTCGGCGCGGTGGACGCCGGGCGCGCGCAACTGGCGCTGCTGATGAATCCAGCGCGCATCGAGCAGGTGACCGCGGCGGCATTCGGCGGTTGCGTGCTGCCGGAAAAATCCACCGATTTCTACCCGAAGCTGCTGAGCGGCCTCACGCTCTACCGGCTCGACGGCTAAAGCGCGCTACTTCGGAAAGCTCGCGATCGCCGCCTGCTCGGTGTCGTAGACCTCGAAAACGGTGAGCAGCTTGGTCACCTGCAACACTTCGCGGAATTTCTGGCCGAGGCTGACCAGCTTCAGCATCGCGCCCTGATTTTTCGCGCTCGTGTAGGAGGCGACCAGCGCGCCCAGGCCCGCGCTATCGATATAGGAAACCTGGGCCATGTTCAGGATGATTTTCTTGCGGTCCTGGCCCAGCAGCGTCTTCACCCGTTCCCGCAATGCGCTGGATTCCTCTCCAAGCACGATGCGCCCTTCCAGGTCCAGCACGGAAACTCCTTCCACCATTCGCTCGGTCATTTTCAGCGGCACGTTCGAGCCTCCTCACGCGTCAGAATTCGGGATCCCAGGGTCCCGGGCCGTTGCGGGCGCCGGGTGTTCTCAGTAGTAGTCCGAACAGGACATATAATAGCCGCACTGCGGACAAATCAGCTTGCAGGAGCGGCTCTCCAGTCGGCGCGAGCATACCGGGCAGAAGTCTGAAGCGTTTTCGGGCTCCGGCTTCTTTTCGTTCTCGACCGTTTCCGGCTGCTTCTCTACCATCCGATGGGCAAAAGCTTATAGCACAGGCGGCGGAATGCGCAAAGACGAATTGCAAATCCCCCGTCCGCCCTGCCGCCGCGGGGGTAAAATGGTGGTAACCGGAGGCTTCGGCCCGGCATCTTCTTTGATAGAGGGTACGGCCATGCGCGGAACTCTGGGTCTGGTGGCAGCGGTCATTTTCCTCGGAGCGGCTTCCCTGAATGCACAGGCGGGTCGCCCCATGGCACGTCCGGCGATGCCGGTGCAGGCGGTTCGCATGGTTCCCGCTCCGGTGCGGCCGGTTGGCTTTGTGCGTCCGGCTCCGCCGACGGTGCGCGTCGGGGAAGCTCCGGTGCGGGTGGTCACGATCGCACCCGGAAACCCCGGGACGAACACAACGGCGACCGCGACGAGCACGGTCTCAACCCTCCCACTTTCTACGCCCGTCGTGACGAGCCTTGGCGGCACGCCGATTCCGCTCGGCCAGCTGCTCAACCCGGCACCCGGCCTGGGCTTTGATTTCACGCACTTGGCTGCTATCAATAGCGACTTGGCCGTGCGAGCGATCATCGATCCGCTCACGCAGCAGGAATTGGCGCTTACCCAGCAGTTACCGCAGGAAGCGCCGGCAGCCTTCTTCCCCGATTATGGCTACGGTACGCCGCCGGTGGTCGTGGGCGCGCCCGCGCAGCCGCAAATTATCGTGTTGCAGCAACCGGCAGCCCAACCGGCCGTTTCCCCGCAACAACAGGCTGCTCCCGCACCCGCGCCGCAAGCCGCCACTCCTCCGCCTCCGCCGCTGCCTCCGCTCGGGAATCTGTTCCTCGTCGAGCGGGATGGCAAGGTGATTCAGGCGACTGCTTTCACCGAGCAGGGAAAGCAAGTGGTTTATATCACTCCGGAAGGGCGGCGGAAGACGATCGCAATCAGCCAGCTCGATTTGAAAGCCACCGAAGACCGCAATGCCGAACGCGGCACGTTCCTTCATCTGACGGATTGATTTCCTGGCTTCGACAACCACGTTGCAGGCGCGGCGCGAAGGGTTCTGGCGCACGCGGCAGCGACACCGTGTCCAATCAGGAGGAAGCGGAATCGAGCGGTCGGGGCATATAGAGGCCCTCCTGGCCGATCAGGCCGGAACGCTCGAATTGGATCGTGGTGTGGCGGATTTCGAATCGCTCGGCCAGACGCTCGTTGATTCGCTGGAGTAGTTTTTCGCTTTCCTCCATGTGCATGTCGGGGATGCGCACGTGGCAGGAAAGAATGTGCTGATCGGTGCCGAGCGTCCAGACGTGGATATCGTGGATCTCCTGCACCGGCGGAAGATCCAGAATCGCTTCGGCGATTTCCTCGAGCCGCATCTGCTTGGGGGAACCTTCGAGCAGGATATGGCTGCTGTCGCGGAGAATCCCGATTGTTGTCCAGATCACCATGGCGCCAATCGCCAAGCCGATCAGCGGATCGATCCAGAAGATGCCGGTGAAATGGATGATGAGCGCGCCGGCGAGAATGGCGACGTTCGAGAGAGAATCGCCGAGATTGTGAATCACGATTGCGCGAAGATTTAGATCGCGGCGGCCGCGCACGAGAGCGAGCGTGGTGCCGCCGTTCACCATCAGCGCGAGCGCGCCCAGCGCCAGCATCGGACCCGAATGCACCTCAACCGGATGGCGCAGCCGGAGGTAAGAGGCCCAGACGACGTATGACCCCACAAAAACCAGCACCAGCGCGTTCGTGAACGCGGCCAGGATACCGGCGCGATGGTAGCCGTAGGTCTTTTCGCTGGTGGGCGGCCGCGTGGCCCATCGCACCGCGAGCCAGGATATCGCCAGCGTGGGCACGTCGGTGAGGTTGTGGACGCCGTCGCTCACCACCGCCATCGAATGGATTGCGATGCCGCCCACGAGCTCGGCGACGACGAGTCCAAAATTCGCGACCAGCGCCCATTTCAAGCGCCTGGTCCAATGGCCCACCGCTCCCGACCCAAAAAACTCCTGGGCGTGAGGATAGCCACCGTGATGGTGATGTCCCACCGGGGTCGCCATGCAAGTATTCTAGTGCGATTCGCGGCGAAAACGGGATAGAGGACCACGCCCGGGCTGGACGCGCGGCCTCCTCGACAGCCCGGGCCTGCCTATTCCGCCAGCCGCTCGATTTCCTGCATCCGCGCGAACGCACGCCGCAGATGCGGAATCGCGATCGAGCCGCCCACCACCAGCCCCACGTTCAACGCGTCGATCACTTCGCCTCGCGTCCATCCTTCCTCGGCGCAACGCTCCAGGTGATAGGTGACGCAATCGTCGCAGCGAAGCACGAGCGAAGCGACCAGTCCCAGAAGCTCTTTCGTCTTCGCGCCGAGCGCGCCGGGCTCGTACGCCTGGTGATCGAGCGCGAAGAATCGCTTTAGGCCCAGATGTCCGCTCGCCTTGATGCGGCGGTTCATCTCCGCGCGGAAAGCATGAAATTCCTCGATTTTTTCCATCATTCCTCCTGGCCTAACTTCGCGTTTGCGCCAAGGGCGCGGCGCAAACCGGTATTATGCGCGAACCGGGCCCGCGCGGCAGGCTCGAAACGTCCGGGTTGACCCTCAGCAAACCTCTGCCTACCATCAAAAATCAGAGGGTAACGCAATGGCGGCGGAAATCCTGGTGCAAGCGGTGGATGGAACGCGATTCGAGGTGACGCTGCGCGAAGGCCGCGGCGAAACCCGCCACATCGTCAACGTCGAGCCCGATTACGCGCGCTCGCTCCTGCACGGGAAAAAGACCGTCGCGGAACTGGTGCGTATTTCCTTCGAATTCCTGCTGGAAAACGAGCCGAAGGAATCCATTCTGCGCAAATTCGATCTGCGCGAAATTGGCCGCTATTTCCCTGGATACGAACAGGAAATTCGCGGCCGCCTGCGCGGCTGACCGGCCGCCGCACGGCAAGGGAAGGGGAGAACGATTTGCCGCATCTGCTGGAAATCGCCGGAATTTTTCTGGGCGTCATCGCCGCCTTTGGTGGTATAGGCGTAGCCTATCAGGCGTTTGGAACGGCAGCGGATTTGCGCCGGTATCCGCCGCCGGGACGCCTGGTGCACGTCGGCGGTCGGCGCCTGCACATTCTCGAAAGCGGCAAGGGCCATCCGACGGTGGTCTGCGAAGCGGGTCTGCCGGGAAGCGTGCTGAGCTGGAGCCAGGTGCAACGCGAACTTTCGCGCGTAGTGCGCGTCGTAAGCTATGACCGCGCGGGGCTCGGCTGGAGCGAGCGCAGGAGCGAGCCGCGAACCGCAGAGCGCATCGTCGAGGAGTTGCATGCACTGCTCGATGGCGCGGGTATCGAAGGGCCTTACGTTCTGGTCGGCCACTCTTTCGGTGGGCTCACAACTCGTCTGTTCGCTTCGCGCTATCCCGATGAAGTCGCCGCTCTCGTGCTGGTGGATCCGGTCGGCCCCGGCGAATGGGCGCCGCTCAGCGAGCGGGAACGGCGACGGCTGGCGGGCGGAGCGAAACTCTGCCGGCGCGCGGCGCGACTCGCACGCTTCGGCCTGCCACGCCTCGTGGCGCTGGCGGCCCGCGCGGGCGCGCACACGCTCGCCCGGCTTTCCGTGCTGTTCATGAGCAACGGCGTTCTGGCCGATGCGGGCACGATGATCGGGCCTCTAACGAAACTTCCGGGTCGCGACCGCGCGATTGTTTCCCGTTTCTGGGTGCAGCCGAAATTTTACGAGGCGATGGCCAGCCAGATCGAGGCGATGCCGGAAAGCGCCGCGCAAGTGCTGCGCGCGGGCGATCGGCTCGAGGGCAAGCCAGTGGTGGTGATTTCCGCCGCGAATACCGAACCCGCACGCCTGGCCGAGCAGATGGCGATCGCGCGTCTTTCGTCGCAGGGCAAGCTCCTGGTGGCACGAGGCAGCGGACACTGGGTACAGCTCGACGACCCGGCGCTCGTCACGGGAGCCATCCTCGGCGTGATCGCGCAACTCGGCCGCGTCCCCGCTCCGTTTTCCAGTGATTCCGCCCATCCGACCGTCCAATAGGACTTCGGGCGCTTTTGCGTCCCGTGCTTTGCGGGCCGCGATTCCCTTCCTTGCCACTGCGCTCTTCGCTGTGATAGAAGCGGAACACGGCCGCTGCGCGATGCACGTGGCGGGTGGGACGCGAAGCAAGGGTGGGAGGTTCGCCGGTGAAGACCTGGCTGAAAACAACGGCGGGGGTGGTGTCTTTGGCGGGCGCGATATTCGCATTCGGCGCCAGTTCCGGCACCGAGCCGCGACCGGCGACGATGATGGGTTTTTCGCCGCAAACGGAACAAAGCGAGGTCGCGTGGGAAGCGAAATTCGACGCGATCCCGCAACCCGCCAGCATCCGCCAATTCATGCAGGTCCTCAGCGCCGAGCCGCACACCATCGGCCAGCCTTACGACCACAAACTCGCCCAGTACATCCTCGGCCAGTTCAAGAGTTTCGGGCTCGACGCGCACGTCGAAAGCTACCGCGTCCTTTTCCCCACGCCGATCGAACGCCAGGTGGAAATGACCGCGCCGACCCATTACGCGCTGAAACTCAAGGAACCGCCGGTGCCCGGCGACCCCACTTCCGGGCAAACGGGCCAGACGCCAACCTACAACGCGTATTCGCCAGATGGCGACGTCACCGGCGAGCTCGTCTACGTGAATTACGGCTTGCCGGAGGATTACGCCGAACTCGCGAAACTGCACATCAGCGTGCGCGGCAAAATCGTGATCGCGCGCTACGGCCACGCGTGGCGCGGAATCAAGCCGAAAGTGGCGGCCCAGCACGGCGCGATTGCCTGCCTCATCTATTCCGATCCGCGCGACGACGGTTATTTTCAGGGCGACGTTTTCCCCAAGGGACCCTACCGGCCGCCCGAAGGCGTGCAGCGCGGCGACGTAGCCGATGAAGCGGCCACTTGGCCCGGCGATCCGCTGACGCCGGGCTGGGCCTCCACGCCCGGCGCGAAAAGACTAACGATGGCGGAGGCAAGGCCGGTCTTCGCCAAGATTCCCACCATGCCGATTTCCTACGCCGACGCCACGCCGCTGCTGAAAGCGCTCGGCGGACCGGTGGCGCCGGAAAGCTGGCGCGGCGCGCTGGGATTCACCTATCACATCGGACCGGGTCCCGCGACGGTGCATATGAAGCTGAAATTCGATTGGGGCCAGCACACGGTGAATGACGTGGTCGCCGTCATTCCGGGCAGCGAGTGGCCGAACCAGTGGGTCCTGCATGGCAATCATTACGACGCATGGGTGAATGGCGCCGATGATCCTGTCAGCGGAACTTCGACGGTGCTCGAAGACGCCCGCGCGTTCGGCGAATTGCTGAAAGAGGGCTGGCGGCCGAAGCGCACGATCATGCTGTTTACCTGGGACGGCGAGGAGCCGGGGCTTTTCGGCTCGACGGAATGGGCCGAGCAGCACGCGGCCGAGCTCGAGCAAAACGCCGTCGCCTACATCAACAGCGATTCGACCGACACGAACGTGCTCGGCGTTGAGACCTCGCACACGCTCGAAAAATTCTTCAACCAGATTGCGCGTGATTTCAACGATCCCGTCTCCGGCAAATCGCTTTACGAGGTGATGCGCGAGCGCGAGCTGAAAAACGCAAAATCAATGGCGATGCGCCAGGCGATCGAAAGCCGCGCCGATCTGCGCTTCGGCGCGCTGGGCGCGGGTTCCGATTACAGCACGTTCCTCGATCATTTGGGCATCGCCTCGGCCAATCTCGGCTTCTACGGCGGCAGCCCGGGCGGCGTCTACCATTCCGTCTACGACGATTTCTACTGGTTCACGCATTTCGGCGATCCCACGTTCGCCTACGAGCAGACGTTCACGCGAGTGATGGGCGTGACGCTGATGCGCCTGGCCGATGCGCCCGTGCTGCCGTTCGACTACACGGATTTCGCCGATACGATGGCGCTCTACGTCGAGCAGCTCAAACAGCTCCGCGATTCGACGCCCAACGCGCCATCGTTCGATTTCACCCTGCTCGATGCTTCGCTCGCCCGGCTGCGGCAGGCTGCAAACGATTACGCCCAGGCCTATCAGAGCGCGATGCTATCGGGCAGCGTGTTCCAGAAATCGCCCGCCGAACTCGCCGAGCTGAATCAGGCGATTTACGAAGTGGACCGGAAAATGGATACGGCGCAGGGCTTGAGCGACGGCCGCATTCGAGGCTGGTACAAAAACCAGATTTACGCACCGGGCGTTTACACCGGCTACGGCGTGAAAACCCTGCCCGCCATTCGCGAAAACATGGAGCAGGGCCATTGGGCCGCTGCACGGCAAGGCGAGCAGGTTGTCGCCGGCGTCTTCGAAGCCATGGCCGCGCAAATCGATCTTGCCCGCAGCAGGCTTTGATCCGAACCCGAACGACCACAAGCGCAATGCCGCGCCTCACAGAAAATCCCTGGCGGAATGAGCGGCGAAGGCTCGCGGAAACTCGCGAGCGAGGCGAATCCGCGAACCTCGACCCCTGAAAAGAGAATGGAGGGCGATCATGCTCGAGCGTCGTGAGTTTTTGCAGCGTGCGGCTGTTGCCGCGGCTTTGTTGGGCGTTCCGCTTCCCCGCGTGGAAAAAAACTTCTGCCAGGAGCCGCCGCCGCTCCCTTCGCCCGATCTCTACCTCAAAAACGAGGATGCCTATTGGGCTCGGCTGCGCCCGCAGTGGCTTTTGGCCAAGGATCGCAGCGACTTGAATTGCGGCTCGGTGGGCTGTACGCCGCTGCCCGTCCTCCACGCGATGATCGACAACATCCTCCACAACGAGGAGTTCGTTGATCCCTATTACCCGTGGTTCGGCTACGAGGAAAATCCGCCGCTGCGCGAACTGCGCGATTCGCTCTCGGCATTCCTGAACGTCAAGCGCGACGACCTGGCCCTGGTGCGCAACGCCACAGAAGCCAACAACACAATCGGCAACGGTCTGCCGATGAAGCCTGGCGATGAAGTCCTGATCACCGACCAGGAACATCCCGGCGGCCGTTGCGTGTGGGACCAGCGCGTGGTGCGGGACGGAATCAAGCTCAACGAAATTACGCTGCCGAAACCTCCGGCTTCGGCCGCGCAGATCGTGGACCTGTTCGAAAAAGCGATCGCGCCGCGCACGCGCATCATCGCCTTCAGCCACATCACCACCATCACCGGCGTCATTTTGCCCGCGAAAGAAATCTGCGCGATGGCGCGGAGCAAAGGCGTTCTGACGCATGTTGACGGCGCCCACGCCATCGGCCAGGTTCCGCTCGACATCCAGGATATCGGCTGCGATTTCTACGGCAGCAGCCCGCACAAATGGCTACTCGCTCCGAAAGGAACAGGATTCCTTTACGTACGGGAGGAATTGCAGCCGCAGATCTACGTGAACATCGCTTCGGGGAGCTGGAAGGATTATTCCCTCAAGGCTTATCGTTTCTCGAATCTCGGCACGTCGAATCTCTCGATCATGGTTGGCCTCAAGTCGGCCATCGATTTCTACCGCACGATCGGCCCCGACCGCATCTATCGCCGCATTCATCAACTTGCCAGCCGCGTGCGGGACCGCGTGGCCGCCTACGGCCGCTTCCCAATGCTCAACGCCAGCGCCGATCCGTTCTACGCCGGCATGGTGACGTTTGGAGCGCCCGAAGCCACGGTGAGCCGGATTTTCCAGGAATGCGACAAGCGAAAGATTCGCGTTTCCGGCGGTGCCGATCACGTCCGCGTCTCGACGCACATCTTCACACAACCATCCGAAATCGATGCCTTTTTCGAGGCGATGGACGCGGGGCTTCGCAGCGCCTGAGTAGTAGCACGCCTTGGATCTGATGTTGCAGGGACCAGGGTGTCGGGCGCAGGGAGTCGACCAGCGCAAGCGAAACTCAGGCTATCTTCAACTTGCCTGCTGGCAGTGATTCCGTTTCGACCGTCGTCAGATCGAGAAATTCGGAAGCGTGTTGAATGTCGATGCCAACAGGGCGGCCTTCAGCGTCGAAATCGATGACGATCCCTTCCTGAACCTCGCGTAAATCTGCGCTGGGACGGGCGTTAAGGTCAATGTGGAGCGAATCGGTTTCGCGGTCGTAGTGCAGCTTCATTGCTTGCCCTCCTGCGCGCCCGGAATCTCAAAATTCCTGTCGGGAAACGCGTTGGGAATCGTCTCTCCGTCAGGCAGCGTCACCACCCGCAGAGCCCGCCAAGTTCAGGCACCACACCCCAGTACCGAATTCGACCATCTGCCTGCACAAACCTGGCTAACGGGCGGCGGATGATCCTCTCGCACCACTCTACCCGAATATAGGGCCTTTTGCGTAGCACCTGATCGCGAAAGTAGCAGGTTGTCTTCATCTCTTCATTCACCGCTTATTGATCCTCGCGGCCGCGGTGGAAGCTCGGGGGGCACAAGAACGCCCTCCATGCAGCGCTACGGCGAGGGCGTGCGATCCGAGACGCGGCCCCAGATGTCACTGACGGTAAAGCCTTCGGGAAAGGGATCGTCGGCTTCGACGACGTATTGCGCGAGGCCTGTGATCCACGCGCGACCGGAGAGCGTCGGCACAACGGCGCGATACGGGCCCACGCGCGTTTCCTCGATCAGCCGGCCGGTGAACGTGGTGCCGAGAATGCCCTCGTGAACGAAATCCTCGTTCAGCCCAAGCTTCCCCTTGGCGTGGAGCGCGGCCATGCGCGCGCAAGTGCCGGTGCCGCACGGCGAGCGGTCGAGCGCTCCCGTCCAGGATTCGGGCCGCTCCCAATCGAGTTCGCCGGTGGAAACCACCACCGCGTTGCGTCCGGAAACGCCGGAACGACTGGGCGAGCCGGTGAGCTCGGCGATCGTGACGCCCTGAATCGCCGGATTTTCGGGATGCGTTACGGGCAATTGCTCGCGCGCGGCGGCTTTGATCATTTCGCCCACGCGAACGATGTCGCGCGCTTCGTCAGGCTGAAGCCGCAAGCCGAGCGGTCCGGCTTCGGCAATCACGTAAAACATTCCACTCCAGGCGACGTCCACGCGCACGGTGCCCAGGCCGTGCACTTCGATCGGCGCGTCCAGGTGCGCGGCGAAGGCCGGTACATTGCGAAACGTCACTTTCGTCACGCGCCCGCCGGAAACCTCCGCTTCGATTTCAATCAGGCCGGCTGGGCTTTCCAGAACCAGGCGCGTCATCGGTTCCCGCGCCGGAACGATTCCCATTTCGAGCAGCGCCGTGGCCACGCAAATCGTGTTCGTGCCCGACATCGGTGGATATTCCACCTGTTCCATGATCACGTAGCCTGCCTGCGCTTCCGGCCGCGTCGGCGGCAGCAGCAAATTGCAATTCGCAGCGGGATAGCCGCGCGGTTCGCGCAGCATGAGTTTGCGCAGGCCGTCCTGATGTTCGGCCAGATAGCGCATTTTCTCGAACATACTGCGGCCCGGAACGTCTCTCACGCCACCGGTGATGACGCGGCCGGGTTCGCCGCAGGCGTGCAGATCCACAGCGGTGATCATGCGGGAAAACTGCATCGGCAGGTCTCCTCTGAGTCGAACGAATGGGCCGAGAACGAGGCCACCCCAAGCGCGGCCCGTTTAAGAGATCGCGCAAAACCATTGTCGGCCGCGGTTATTTCTGCGAAACCGGCTCCGCACCCATTTTCCGCCGTAGCAGTAAATAGACCGGCAAGCCGAGAATCGTGATCACGAGTCCTGGCCACGTCGTCGCCGGTCGATAGACGAAGAGCAACACCAGCACGATTGTCGCTCCGACGATGTAGAGGGCGGGAACCACCGGGTAGCCGGGCACGCGAAACGGCCGCTCGGCGTCCGGCCGCTTCTTGCGCAGTCGGAAAATTCCCGCGATGGTGAGCACGTAGAAAATGAGCGCCGAGGAGATGATGTAATCGAGCAAATTGCTGTAGAGGTTGCCATAGGTGTGCGTCGCCGGATTGTACGTGCGCGGCAATACGAGAACGATCGCCCACACGCCCTGAGCGACGAGCGCCCAGCCCGGCACGCGAGCCTTGTTCAGACGGCCGGCGGATTTGAAAAACAGGCGATCCCGCGACATCGCGTAATAGGCACGGCCTCCGGCGAGCACGAGCCCATTGATGCAGCCGAAGGTGGAAATCATGATCAGAATCGCCATCAGCGCCGGGCCGAAGCTCGGGAAAATCGCCTGAAGCATCGCCGTGGCCACGCGGCCATCCGGAGCGTGCTGCAGCGCATGGAGAGGTAGGACGACAAGATAGGCGACATTGGCCAGCAGATACAGCGCGATTACCAGCACGGTGCCGATCGCGAGCGCCCGCGGCAGCGTTCGTTGCGGATCGCGCACCTCGTCAGCGGCGAACGTGATGTCGTGCCAGGAATCGGCGGCGAAAAGCGAGCCGGATTGCGCGATGGAGAGCGCGACGAACAGCCCGAAGACCGTCATCGCATCGAGGCCCGTGGCCAGCGGCACCTGCCCGCTGACTCGCCACATGTGCGTGAAATTCTCGTGCACCGCTTCGGCGTTCCAGCCGAAAAACAAACCGACGACGATCAGGCCGACGAGCGCGACCGTTTTCGCCGCGGTGAAGAGGTTCTGCACGATCTTGCCGTATTCGAGGCCGCGGCAATTCGTCCAGGTGAGCAGCACGATCACGACGATCGCCAATAGCTGCACGGTGGAAAGCGAAAAGGCGTAGCCGGAGCTGATGTGGATCGGCGCGATCAGGTAGTGGGTCTGACCGATCGAAGGCCACAGAATGCCGGTAAACAGGGAAAACGCGACGGCCACCGCGGCGATCGTCCCCGTCTGAATCACGCCGAAGAGCGTCCAGCCGTAGAGGAAGCCCCAAAGCGGCGTATAAGCTTCGCTGAGGTAGGTGTACATTCCTCCGGCACGGGGAATCATCGAAGCCAGTTCCCCGTAGCTCAACGCCGCGGCGATCGTCAGGGCCCCGGTGATCACCCACGCCAGCAGCAAACCGCCCGGACTGCCGATTTTCTGCGCCATGTCGGCCGAAACGATGAAAATGCCCGAGCCGATCATGATGCCTACCACCACCATGACCGAATCGAACAGGCCGAGCCCGCGAACGAATCCCTGGCCCGGCTCCGGCCTGGCGGCGGAGGCCGATTCGCGTTGTTTCGCCATGAGCGCGATCCTCGCTTTTCCCGGCTGGCGGCGCAAAAAGCGCCGGCCACGCCAACGCCACTCGCTCGTTCCCACTCACCAAGCCAGCCGGCTCATCCGCTCCGGAAGCTTCCCGGATGAATTCCGATCCGGATTTTGCACCGCCCTGCACGGCGCGGGGCCGCCGGGAAATCCCAGCCTTCCACCCGGGTGAAGTTTCCGATTCGTCTCTACCCAATCAGGTTGCGGAACACGAAGAACAGATTGGCCGGCCGTTCCGCCAGACGGCGCATGTACCACGGAAACCAATCCTTGCCGTAGGAGATCAGCACGCCCGCGCGCCAGCCGTCGGCGGCCAGGCGTTGCTGCTCGGCGCGCTGGATGCCGTAGAGCATGTGGAACTCAAACGAGGTCTTCGCCAGGTTCCGCTGCCGGGCAACATCCTGAATCCGGTGGATGAGTTCGCGATCGTGCGTGCCGATGACGGCGCGCATGCCCGCCTTCTGCGCTTCCGGGCTCAGCATGGTGGAAGCCAGTTGGAAATAGTTGGCGTCCACGTCGCTCTTCTTCGGATAGGCGATTTCCGGCGGTTCCTTGTAAGCGCCTTTCACCAGGCGGATCGCGGGGCCCAGCGAAATCAGCGAATCGAGATCTTTCGCGGTGCGGTACAGATACGATTGCAGGCAGACGCCGACGTTCGCCCGCAGCGCGCGGGCGCGACGGTAGATGTCGAGCGTCGCATCCACGTAGGAACTCGATTCCATATCGACCCAGACGATTTCGTCCCCACCCGCTTCAAGCAGTTGGCAAAGGTTCTCGAAGCAGAACTCGCGGTCGAAATCCAGCCCCAGTTGCGTCAGTTTCACGGAAATCACGCTGGGCAGATTCAAGGCGTTGATGCGGTGCAGCACGTCCCGATAGTGCTCCACCACTTCGTGGGCCTGCGACCGGTCCGTAAGGTTCTCGCCGAGCCGCGTGAAAATCGAATTCAGGCCCTGATCCCGCATCGCGCGAGCCGCCTCGATCGCGTCTTCCAGTTTCTCGCCCGGCATGAAGCGCCGCAGCGCCCGGCGCACGAACCGGTAGTTCATCGCCCGCTCGCGCATCCAGCGACTTTCCGAACCCTTCAGCAGAATCGTTCTCATCACACCCATGAGCCACCCCGACTGGAGAAAAAATCGCTTCGATTCCGGAACAAACGTCCGGCGCGCGCGTCCGCCAGCGGATGCGCCTTCTTCCGGCTCGCTGGCCACTCCCTTATGCTCCCAGAGCAGCCCATTGCGCAAGGGATTCCGGCGTGGAAATACGGCGCGGCCGAAAGGCCCGCCCCTGCGCCCTTCACCAGCTTCCCCGCTCGCCCAGGCTTTCGATCACCCGCGCGAGCCGTTCGGCGCCCAGTTGCCAGTTCAGTTGAATGGCGCGCTCGGCGGCGTCGGCGTCGCCGCGCTCGATCGCTTCGATGATGTGGGCGTGCTCCTCGACCGATTTCCCCAGCTGATCGGTGATCGCGCTGGCGTAAAGGCGCCAGTAGCGCTCGGTTTGCGGTTTGATCGCCGCGTGGATGGCGGAAAGCCGCGGACCCGCCGCCGAATCCACCAGCACCTGATGGAATCCCATGTCGAGATCGAAAATCCGGCTCGGATCGCCGCTCCCGCCCTCGGCCAGCTTCGAAAGTTCGGCGTTGCTGGCAAGCAGCCGCTCGACGACGTGAGCGCGGGAAGCCTCATCCTGCTGCGCGAGCAACCGGCCGGCCAAACCCTCGATGTGACCCACGATCCAATACAGCTCGCGCGAATCTTCCTTCGTGAGCGGAGCGACGGCCAGCCGCGCCTGGCGCGTGGTGCGATACGCCACCACGTAGCCTTCCTGCTGCAACCGGTGCAGCGCGCTGCGCACCGGCGTCCGGCTGATTTCCAGCCGGCGCGCGATATCAGCCTCGACCACGCGGCTGCCCGGCGAGAGCCGCCCGCGAACGATCAGCTCGCGCAGTTTCCGGTACGCCACGTCGAAACTGCGTTCGCGATGATCGGCCGCCACGCGAGAAGTCCTGCGGGCGGCAGCCGCTTTGAATTTCGGCGTCATGCGCCCCGCTCCACGCGGAAAAGCCGCACGCGCGAGCGCGAAAGATGCCGGTTGAGCGGGC
Organism: Acidobacteriota bacterium; assembly: GCA_021818865.1. GTDB lineage: Bacteria > Acidobacteriota > Terriglobia > Acidiferrales > UBA7541 > JAKASX01. The sequence goes on along the minus strand of JAKASX010000008.1, from coordinate 26,992 downwards.
ACGGGCGAGAGCAGCGAGCTTTCACGGCGCTCCTTTTTTGTATACAATCGCGGATTCTAGTGGGAGGAGCGGCTAAATGCAATCCTCGTCTTCAATTTCCGCTGGCGCCGCTGGCGCTTTCCGCGGCGTCTTCTCAGTACTGCCCACCCCCTTCGACTCCTCGGGCGAACTCGACCTCACGAGCCTGGGCCGCGTCGTGGACCTCTATTTGGCTGCCGGCGTCAACGGCTTGACCACCCTCGGCGTCACTTCCGAGGTCGCCCGGCTCGACGATCGCGAACGGGGGCTGGTGCTCGAAAGCGTGGTGCGCCAGGCTAATGGCCGCGTGCCTGTGGTTGCGGGGGCGACATCGAACGGACTGCGAACCACCATCGGTTATGCCCGCGCCGCCAAAGCTGCCGGCGCTGCAGCGGTCATGGTGAGCCCGCCACGGCTGGCTCGCCCGAGCGGCGACGCTCTGGTCGGGTTCTACAAAGGTCTCGCTGAAGCCGTGGATTTGCCCATCGTCGTCCAGGATTTTCCACCGGTTTCCGGTTTCACCATGGAACCGGCGATTCTGGCCCGCATCGCCCGCGAAGTCCCATCCGCTTGCGCGATCAAGCTCGAAGATCCGCCCACGCCGTGGAAAACCGCGCGGATCCTGGCGGAAACGGGTCCGGGCCTGCGAATTTTGGGCGGCCTCGGCGGTGTGTTCCTGCTCGAAGAACTGTTAGCGGGAGCGGCAGGAACGATGACGGGCTTCGCGTATCCGGAAATCCTGGTGCGCGTGGTGAAGCTCTACGAAGAGGGTCAGATCGACGCGGCGGCGGACGTCTTCTATCGCTACGTCCCGCTGATGCGATTCGAATTTCAGGAAGGCATCGGCATCGCCTTGCGCAAAGAGGTGCTGCGCCGCCGCGGAGCAATCGCCGACGCAACGATTCGCCCGCCGGGGTTGAAGCCGGACGCCCAAACGCTGCATGCGCTCGATCTATTGCAGAACTGGCTGCGGGGAGGGAAGGAGGACTCGTGGATTTCCATTTGAAGGGGAAAGTAGCGATGGTTTCGGGCGCCGGGCGCGGCCTGGGCTACGCCGTGGCGCGGGAACTGGCGGCCGAGGGCTGCCGCGTTTCCCTGTCCGACGTGGACGCCGGGACAGTCGCCGCGGCAGCCGAACGAATCCGCCAGGAAACCGGCGCGGAAACGCTGGCGACGCCTGCCGATGCCCGTTCCGCCGAATCGCTGGCGAATTGGTACCGGGAAACAGCGAAGGCATTTGAAGGAGTCGATCTGCTCTATCCGAACGTGGGAGGGCCGCCGCCCGGCGACGCTTGGAGCTTCGATGATGCGGCCTGGCAGACGGCGTTCGAGCTGCTGATTCTGAGCGTGGTGCGAATGGTCCGACTGGCATCGCCTTCGATGGCGGGGCGCGGCGGCGGTAGCATCGTGATTCCCACGTCGTCGTCGGTGAAGCAGCCGATTCCGAATCTTGGGCTTTCAAACGTGCTCCGGGCCTCGGTGGGTGCGCTGGCGAAATCGCTGGCAAACGAGTTGGCGCCGAAAAAAATCCGCGTCAATCAGCTCGTGCCCGGCCGCATCGCCACCGAGCGCGTCGCGCAGATCGACGAAGCGAACAGCCGCCGGCTCGGCATTCCGGTGGAGGAGCAGCGCCGGCGCCAGCTGGCCACGATTCCGCTGGGCCGCTACGGCGAGCCGCAGGAACTGGCTCGCGCAGCCGTCTTCCTCTTTTCCGACGCCGCCAGCTACATCACCGGAGCCACACTGCAAGTGGATGGGGGACTGATCCGCTCGGTGCTGTAAATCGCCTGAACGCAACTGAAAAGCCCTTTTCCCGCGCCCCTGGAAAATTGCCTGAAACCTGTCCGGGGAGGTATCGTGGCAGAGCCTGGGGCAGGGCGGAAACCACTCCACGCCAAGGAAAGAGGGAGGGATTTTCATGCGCGCAACGTTTTTGGGCCTGGTTCTGGCCCTGTGTATGCCTATGGCCGGCATGGGTCAGGCCAAGGCCCCGTCGAAACCGGAGACCAAGCCGAAAGAAGCGTCCGCCAAGGAGCGAGCCGTTTCGACTCAGCACTCGGTCACGATTGACGGCCAGAAGGTCGCCTACACCGCAACCGCCGGCACGATCATTCTTCGCAACGACAAGCAGAAGCCGACCGGCTCGATGTTTTACATCGCCTATACGAAAGACAACGAGGGCGATCTTTCCACGCGTCCGATCACCTTTCTCTATAACGGCGGTCCCGGCGGCGCTTCCGTGCTGGTGGATTTCGGTGGATTTGGCCCGCGCAGGATCGTTTGGCCGCAGCCGGGCAGCAGCGCCGGCGTTCGCCCGCCGTACAAGATCGAGCAGAATCCCGATACGCTGCTGGCCAGCTCCGATCTCGTGTTCGTGGACGCCATGGGAACCGGCTACAGCCATATCATCTCTCCTGCCGGCACGCCGAAAATGTTTTATGGCGTGAATGAAGACGCCAGCTCCTTCACCCAGTTCATCCGGGACTATCTTTCGAAATATCACCGCTGGAATTCGCCGAAATTCCTGTTGGGAGAAAGCTACGGCACCACGCGCTCGGCCGTGCTCGCCGACAGGCTGATTCAGCATGGCGTGTACCTGAACGGTGTGATTCTTTGTTCCACCGTTCTGACCTTCCCCACCGTCACGTTCGCTCCCGGCGATGATATGCCGTACATCTTCTACCTTCCCTCCTACGCCGCCGCGGCCTGGTATCACCATCGTCTGAATCCGCAGCCCGCCAGCCTGCCCGACCTCGTCAAGAAGGCCGAAGCGTTCGCGTCCAGCACCTACGCGAATGCGCTGTTTCAAGGCTCGGCGCTCAGCACGACCGAACTCGATTCCGTGGCCACGCAACTTTCCGCGCTCACCGGCTTGCCTGCTTCTCTTTGGGAAAAGGCGGACCTGCGCATCTCGCTGCCCGTTTTCAGCCGCTACCTGATGGGCGACCAGTATGAAAGCACTGGCCGCTACGATTCCCGTTACACGATTCCCCAACTTCAGCCGTTGCTTCCCTTGAACGGCAGTGGCAACGAAGGTGCGACGAGCAGCGCCATCATGGGCGCACTCTCGGCAAGCTTCGACAATTACCTGGAAACCCGGCTCAACTATCAGAGCGACCGCCCCTATCACCAACTGAATTTCAAGGTGAACGAGCACTGGGACTGGAAATACAGTCCGCCGACCCAGGATCTGCTCGGCGAAGGCGAAATGTTCCTCAACGTGGCGCCGGCGCTCGCTCGCGCCATGACGAACGACCCCGGTTTGAACGTGATGGTCAATAACGGGTATTTCGATATGGCCACGCCGTTCTTCGCCACCGAATATTCGTTCCGCCACGTGCAGCTACCGCCCGGCGCCCAGAAACGCATCACCTGGGATTACTACCATTGCGGCCACATGCTCTACCTAAATCCCAAAGTGCTGCCCGTAATCAGTGCCAACATGAACCGGTTCATCGCGCAGGCGTCCACGCAGTAGTCAACTCGTCGCTTCAAAACGAATCCCGTGCCGCCTTCTCCAGCCCCTGCGGGCTGGAGAAGCAGCGGCGCGGATTTCAACGCCTATCCGCCGTCGTTCCCATCGGGTGTAGGATGAAAGCAGCGCTGCGGGCCCGTAGCTCAGCGGTTAGAGCAGCGGACTCATAATCCGTCGGTCCCTGGTTCGAATCCAGGCGGGCCCACTAACCCAGCGGGGCGTCGGCACGGCTCGGGCCATCCTACTCGTTGTCATACGCGGCGTCCGCCGCGAGACCTTCAAGGTAGTCCTGTATGATTTTTTCTTGGTCTATGCTCGCCGGGTCCACGAGCCCGTAGTAGTCTTCTGGCGAGAACGTAGTCGTACGCGTATACGACCCTCCGAGGCGGGCTGCCTCGAGCTCCGCGTAGCTTTCCAGCGAGAGCCCGCACGCTAGACACCTGAAGGTGCGAGGAGACACTGCCTGCTGGACCTTGATGACGTCCCCTTCGTGGGCCACGCGTTCCGGGCCGAATAGCTCACCCTGGACAGTCGCGACGCTCCCGCACGCCGGGCATTTGACCCGGTGGCGTCGCTCGTGGGCCAAGCGGGATCCCTCTCGCTCGGCACTCTCGGACGCGGCCCTCCGTTCCGCCTCGGATTTCGCCTCGAAGGTCCCACGGTGTATGCCGATCCTTTTCGCCACACCTTGCCTCACTTCGGCTTGTGTCTCCCTTAGAACCCGCTCTGCAACTCCCGCCTCATCTGCACCGAACAAATTTTCGAGGGACTCCCCCATCGCTCTGGTCAGGACGCAACAGATTCGGTAAAAGTCGGTCAACCAGTGAGCGGGTGGATATTCATCGAATGCGCTGCTGCCACTGTGCAGTTCGTCGTTTCGCCGGCTTGCGAGGGCGACGGCCGCCTTCCGGTCAGCCTCGGAGAATTCGTCGAAGAGCCTCCTGCACAAAATGAACACCTGCTGATTTGTGATCGAGCGTGGTGGCTTCTCTGAACCCCGATTGAGAGCGTACAGCAAGTTATTCTGGCTGGGGTCCGGCTCGGCCAACAACGTTGGGCTGATTGATGCCAAGGCGGCGCGGGCGAGAAGCTCCAGCGCAAGCGAACACCAAAGCCCGAATTGGGGGTCGTCGCGGGGCTGGGCGAATGCCCGCTCGCAATAGAGTCTTGCCTTTGCCCATAATGGATCACGTTCCCAGCTCACAGCATCACTCCACGTAAACCCTTTCGAGCACCCGGTCCCCTTCGTCGAGTGGCCCGGCGCCTCGGCCATGTAGCACTTCCCAGTTGCAAAGGACAGCCGCTAGGTGGCCAGTCCACCTGATATACTCGGCCCTCTTGCTTGACATGATGTGAGGGAGGAGTTCCTGTAGCTTGACGGCCGCTCCGTTGGCGGGGCTCATGCACTGGCCGTCGTACCGCCAGCCCCCTCTGTCCCCCGCGCGGAACCTCATTGAGCAGTAGAAGCGTGCGGAGGGGGTCCGAACGAGCCAAATCGACTCATTGGCAAGGCGAACCAGACTGGGATCCTCCCCCCGAAACACCTCCCTGAACGCCAAAACGGTCGTGTAGCGTCGCGTGTCCCCGCTCGCCCGAAGTACAACGTATCGCGAGGGCCGCGGCCAAAAAGCCGTGTCAGTGTGGAGGGGGAACGGCCCAGTCGCGTGTGCGTGGCTAAGCGTTCCCCTTCGAGAGCCCTCCCTCGTCGTCGGGCTCAGTTCCCTGACGAGGTCGCCGCTCGGGCTGGGCACTGGCCGGCCAATCGAGCGCGCCACTTCCAGTAGGTCTGCGCGGCTGGCGACGCCATTCACATATGCCAAGCCCTGTCTCTCAAGCTCCAGAAAGTCCATCATCCGCCCCTAACCACGGGTGGCTTCCGTTGATCCTACGGTTGCGTTGCGAGTGAATCAAGAGAAAAAGGCTTCTCAGAGCAAGCGTGCCAGCCGCGTGCACCGCGCCAGGGTCGCGGTTCTTTCCCAGCGTGCCGGGAGAATTTGAGGCGGTCCCGTGGGCAGGCCTTCAAGAGGTGATCGCGGGAGGCGAAGCGGCAGGTCACGGCGGACCGCTACCCGGCGTGGCGCGAAATACCGATCGACAACCACTTTCCTTCGCGGGCAGCCTGATAGATCGCCTGCATCACGATCACGTCGCGTAAACCTTCCCGCCCGTTCGGTTCCGGTTCGCGGCCGCGGCGGATGCAATCGGCAAACGCATCGAGTTCCAAAGCGAATTCGTCTATCACCTTGAATCGCTTCTCGAACCATCGGCCCTCGATTTTGCCGAATAATCTCCGCTCTTCGTCGTAGGTGAAGGCGGGATCGAGCGCGGCCCAGCCTTTCTCGCCAATCACGTTGAGAAACGTGGCGCGAGCGGCGCCGAAACTCGCGCTGGCTTGTACGAAAAGCGAATCGGGAAATTTCAACTGGAAACCGATGCTCTCTTCGACGTCGCGGAAATGCTTGCGATCCTCGCTCCAGCTATACGCGTTCGCTTCGACCGGCTCCGCGCCTGTCAGCCAGCGAACCGCGTTCACGCAATAGATGCCGACATCCACCAGCGCCCCTCCGCCCGATGCTCGCGAATCCAGATGCCACGCGGCGCCTCGTTTGCCGGGTGCCAGCGTGAAGGTAAACGCGGAATGGATAATTTTCAGTTGGCCCAGCTTGCCGCTTGCGACGAGATTTTTGAGCGCCTGGCTCGCCGGCTCGAAATATTTGCGATAGGCGATCATCAGCCGAACGTTGTGTTCGCGGCAGGTCCGGATCATTTGCCGGCACTCGCCGACCGTTGTGGCCATCGGCTTCTCGCACAGCACATGCCGTCCAGCCCGGGCCGCGCGCACCGAAAACGGGGCGTGGCTGGCGTTATCTGTCGCGACGAAAACCGCTTCCACGTCGGGGTTCGCCAAGCAGCGGTCGTAATCGTCATACGTATGCCACGCGCGGGCACCAAATTCGGCGGCCAGGCGCTGGGCTTTTTCGGCGTCGCCGCTCACCACGGCAACCAGCTTCGCGCGCTTGCTGTGGCGAAACGCCGGCAGAATGGCTCTTTGCGAAATTCGGCCCAGCCCCACCACCGCGTAACCCACCCGTTTGCGCTTCATCTTCCAGCCATCCTTTATCCTGAGAAACTCGCCGTCTGCATTGCGGCAGTCCTTTTCCCGGTTCACTCTATTCCACAAGGCAGCAGGAAGAAAATACCTTCCCTCATCGAGACCGCCCGAAGCGGCCTGCGACCCGCAGCGGACCGCCGTTCGTACGCAAGACGCGTCCGTGCGGTAGAATGCAAGCGATTTGGAAAGGGAAAAGGCCGCAGGGACATCCGATGAGAAAATACTTCCGTGTTTTGCCGGCAATTCTTTTCGCGGCGGCGATGGCACTGGGCCCGGCCGCACGCGCGCAAAACGCGCCGGCCGCACGCGCCTTTCGCCCACCGGCTGTGCCGCTCGTTACCTTCGATCCGTACATGAGCATCTGGTCGGAAAACAATGATCTGGCGAAACATCACACACGGTATTGGGATGGCCGCGTACAGAATCTGGTGAGCCTGGTCCGAGTCGACGGCAAAACCTATCGCCTGATGGGCGACGATCCCTCCGCTCTGCCGGCCTTGCGCCAGATCAGCGTAACCGTGCGCCCCACCACCACGCTCTATCGCTTTTCCAACGCGGAGATCGATCTCACCCTGACTTTCACGACTCCCAGGCTCCCGGCGTCGCTCGAAACGATGACCCTCCCGGTCACCTACATCACCTGGACGGTGCGCTCCGCCGATGGCCGGGCGCACGACGTGCAGATCTATTACAGCACCAGCGCGGCCGTCGCCGTGAATCGCAACCGTCAGCAAGTCACCTGGAGCCGCGATACGTTCGGCGCGCTCACGGCTCTGAAAATCGGTTCCACCACGCAGAAGTATTTCGATCTGGCCGGCGATCCGGTGGGGATCGATTGGGGATATATCTATACGGCCGCGGACACGAGCCAGAGCGCCGCGGCCATCGCATCGAACGCCCGCTGCATTCACGATTTCCTGATGTCCGGAAATTTGCCGGCCGACGATTCCGCTCGAAAACCGCGCGCCGTGAGCGATGGCGAGCCGGTGGAAGCCTTCCGTTTCGACATGGGAAAGGTGAGCGCGAGTCCCGTGAGCCGCCACGTGTTGGTGGCGTACGACGAAATCTACGCGATTGATTATTTCGGCGAGCATCAGCGTCCGTATTGGCGGCGTATTTTCCAGACGCCCTCCGCCATGTTCGAGTGGGCCGACGCTTACTACCCTTTACTGATGCGGCAGAGCGCCGAATTCGACTCCGAGGTGCTGGCCGATGCGCGCGAGATCGGCGGCCGTCCATACGACGCAATCGTCTCTTTGGCTTACCGCCAGGCGCTCGCGGCCATGGGCATTTCCGCCGATCGAAACGGCATGCCCATGGTGTATACGAAAGAGGAAACCAGCAACGGCGATATCGCCACCGTGGACGTGATTTTCCCCGCGTCCCCGCTCTTTTTGACGTTCTCTCCGCAACTCGAAGCCGCTTCGCTCGCGCCCGACCTCAATTCCGCCCAGTCTCCGCGCTGGAAATTTCCCTGGGCGCCGCACGATCTGGGAACCTATCCGATCGCGCGCGGCCACTACAAAACCGGCGGCGAAAACATGATGGTGGAGGAGAGCGGCAACATGATCATCCTCTCCGCCGCGATCGCCAAGGCGGAGGGAAACGCCGATTTTGCCGCTCGCTACTGGCCCCTATTGACGAGTTGGGTGAAGTACCTGAGCAAGAGCGGTTTCGATCCCGGCCGTCAGCTCAGCACCAACGATTTCTTGGGTTTCATGGCTCACAACGCGAATCTTTCCCTGAAAGCGATCATCGCCATGGGTGCCTACGCGATGCTGTGCCGCATGCGCGGCATGAACGCGCAAGCCAAAGAATACGAGTCCCTGGCCAAACGCTGGGCGCGCAAATGGATGAAGGTGGATAACGACGGGGACCACTACCGCATGGCGTTCGACCAGCCTGGAAACTGGAGCATGCTCTACAACCTGGTCTGGGACCAGGTGCTCGGCCTGCGCATTTTCCCGGCGTCGGTGAGGCGGAAGGAAATGGCGTTTTACATGACGAAGCTCAATAAATACGGCCTGCCGGATCGCAGCACGGTAACACAAACGAAAACCGATTTCGAAATCTGGACGGCGACGCTGGCAACGAGCCACTCCCAATTTCAGCGCATCATCGATCGTATCTATGCGTTTTTGGACGAAACCCCGGCCCGCGTTCCCTTCGCCGATCAGTACGGTACGCGCCGCGCCTGGGCGGGAATGCACGCGCGGCCGGTGATGGGTGCGGCCTTCATGCCGTTTCTGAAAGACCAGAAGCTATGGAAGAAATGGGCAGATCGAGGAGCCAAATTCGGCAACGATTGGGCGCCGCTGCCTACTACGCCTGCGACGGTGTCTCCGGCGCCCACAGCGGAGCGGCAGCAATGAACGCGGTACCGATATTGCCCGTTTGTGCCCGGGAACGAGTGGCTCCAGGCTGCCTTTGGGGGCGCTCGTCCTTGTAATTGGCTGTTGCAGCGAGGCGCGGAGAGGCTAGAAGCTGTGAAGGACGCCATCGTCTTCGGCTACGACTGGGAAACGGCGAACGCTATCGAACGCGTGGCCTTGGCTCTCGCCCGGGTCGGCGTCAAGGTCCTGCATTGCGACTCCGCCGCTTCCGCGCTCAAAAAGCCGGACGTTCGTCTTCGCCAAATCGAGCCGAACCTGTTCACTTTCAAGCCTTGGGTCTACTCCCACCGGCTGAATCGGCTGCCCGCGTTGCCTCGGATTCAGAGCGATATGGTCGTGCGGCAAATTTTCGACCACGCCCGGTCGCTCGGGATGGAGAAACCTGTCTTTCTATACGCCAATCTGGGGAAATTTCTTGCTCCCATGTGCGAGGCCGTCAGGCAGCGGGGCTGCAGGCCGGTGCACGTCGCGATGGACTACGTGGAGAACTTGTCCCCGCTCCACGTGGCGCAATCCGATTTGACCCTGGCGTTTTCTCGAACCCTCTGTCACAGAATGCGTGCCGTGTGGGGCGATAAGATTCGCCAGGTTCCACACGGAATTGACCTCCGCCCGTTTCGCAACCTTCGCGCAAGTCCGGAAAATCCCGCCGCCGTTTTGTCCGGGGTTCCGCGCCCTCGGCTCGGTTACGCGGGCGCTTTTGCCAGCGACTTCCTGAATATTCCCCTCCTTCGCGAATTGCTGGAAAGGCGTCCGGACTGGAATTTCGCCTCTTTTCAGGCGAGAACCAAGCAATCGCGCATCTCACCGGTCGCAACGCTGTCCAACGCCCATTCCTTGCCTTGGCAGGCTCCCAGGGAATTTGCCGAGTGCGTGGCGTCGTTCGACGTTGGCCTCATGCCTTACGACTGCTCGAACACCGTCCTCTACAACGGGCCGCCCATGAAATTGTGGGATTATTTCGCGCTGGGAACCCCGGTTGTGGCGACTCCGCTCATCCACCTGTGGGAATACGAGGACCTCCTGTTTCTCGGCGAAACCGCCAAAGAATTGGAGCGCGCCGTGGAAACGGCGCTCGCCGAACCCGCTGACAGCCCCTTACGGCAAAAGCGCAAAGAATTAGCCGAACAGCATTCGGTCGAGGCGCTCGGCCGGATTCTGCGATCCATCCTCGACTAACCCGAACATCACTCGCGTGACCAATGCTGCGCCAAAGTCCGGCATCGCCGGATTCGAAGTGTGTCGCCCTCTAGACGGCCTTCCCTAACGTCGCAGCAGCCGCAACGGCCTCAACAGCGCATAGGCAAAGCTGAATCGGCTCGGCAACTGCAGCGCGTTCCAATCGTCGGCGGCGGGCGTCGTTGCCAGGCGCGCCGCGTAGCGGATTCCGGGCAGCAACCCCTCCACCATCCGCATGCGGTAGCGAATCTGTCCGGAACGGGAAAGCGGGTGTGGAGCAAAAATTCGCGAGGCAAGCCGGCGCGCCTGCGCCTGCGCCGCGGCGTCGGATTGCGTGGCCGCTATCGCAGGTTTCGGGATGGTTGCTTTCAGAAGTTCGCTCGCCAGCAGCAGCGCCACGTTGACCATCCGCCGGCAAGCCATTTGGTCGGCGCGGCCGAGTGCGGCCGTCCAGTCAAATCCAGGCGTTTCGATCAGCCACGCGATATCGCAAACCCAGAGCAGTTCCGCCCAGAAATCCTTCGCGCCATGCACCGCGAGCAACGTCAGCGTGTCTTCCCTAGAAAATGTCAAAACGCGCCGGCCGGCTACCGTCACTTGCTCGCGTGCGGCAAGGAGCGGTGCGAGATCGGGTGGTGAAGGAAAATGCCGCAGCGTGAGTTCCGTGTGCAATTCCACCTGAACGCCGCTTTTCTCCTGCTGAAAAACGTATTCACCGGGAATCGGTGCGCCCCGAGCGGCCAGAGACGGGTTCCGCGGAAGGTAACCGAGGCTCTCGAGCAATTTCCACGCTGAGGCCAGATCGCGATGCGGCAAAATAAAATCCAGGTCCACGAACTCGCGCAGGGCCAGATTTCCGTAGGCCATTTCGGCGAGCACTGGGCCCTTGTAGGGTAACAGCGCGATACCCGAGCGTTCGGCAACGTCGGTGATTTCGGTAAGTTTGGCCGCCAATTGCAGATTCCGCCCGGCAATCGCCATGGCATCGGCGCGAAACGCCGCCATCACTTCCCCCGGCACGGCGCCCGGCCCAAGTTGCTGAAGCGCCTCGTAGCACAACGCCACAACGCGCTGCGCTCGCGACGTTTCCACCACCAGCGGCCAATTGAGAGGAGATCCCAGCAGCGAAACGACTTCTTCGCGCTGGTCCGTCGATAGGCGCAGCCCCGCGCAGGCCACCACTAACCGATGCTCGGGCTGCAAATCCGCATGCCCCGGCTCGCGGGGCAGTTGTGAGACAGCTCCCACGCTCAGATTATTGCTCGGGATCGAAGAGGACTGCGAGAAATGTCGGGACTACCGTTCCAGACAGCCCAGGGTTTCAGCGGAGGGGCCGGCGATCGAAACGTTCGACGCACGGACGTCGTTCACCACGAGTTCGCAAAGCCGGTCTAATTTCCTCGGATCGCTCGATGGCACGAGCTGCCGTATACGAATACTGCGAGCGATTTCGCCCAGCATCTGAAACTCGCGCGCCGCCTGTTCCTTGTCGAGCGCCAGGTTCATGAAGCCGTTGTACAGCAGCCGAATCAGGCGGTCGGCCCCGGCAACAGCCTCGATCCGCGGTGCCGAGGCATCGTCGCTGCGTGGTTCGAGAAGGTAGATCGCCTCCAGCGGCCTGGGATCAGTCTGAAATTTGCCCGGCGACCCGTCCAGCCGCACCAACCGCTTGCTCCCGGCGGGTTCCAAAAGAGGGAACCGTTCCGATGAAACCGCACCGAAGAGAAACTCGAGCGAATCAGGCAACAGGCATACGCGAGGAACGCCAGGCATGACCGCTATCGTGCCGTTCGGTTCTCGCCGAATCGCCGAGACGTCGTCGGATAAAATGGGATAGCCTCGCTCCGCGAAAGCCGCCGCCGTGGTGGATTTTCCCATGCCAGGAAAACCGGCGAAGAGCACCGCTCCGCCTTCAACGGCAACGGCGCTGGCATGCAGGCATACGTACCCGCGCAAATGCAAAACGAACGCGAGCATCCGCCCCAGCAGAAAAGCCGTGATGTCCTGGAGAGTTATGGTTTCCGGCCAGTACGCCCAGATCGTTTTCCCGTCGGAATCGACCGCGAACGCAAAGCCTTCGATGAAGTCGAAATAATAGAGACCGCTGGTCGGACAACGCCACATCCGGGAGAGTGCCTGGCCGTTGGAATCGCAAAAGGGGCTAACGTAGGCAGGTTCGCCTCTCCGTAGCCCCTCCACATCCAACTCCCCAGGGAGGAAACCTGTTCGGAACTCCACGTCCGGCTTGCCGGCCGCGCCCAGCGCCGTTAGCGTGGGCAGCGCCCGGTCGGACTCTAGGAGCAGTCCCTGCAGCTTATACCGGAACAAGCGGGCCTGTGCTTCACTCCGCGAACTTACCCGCAGACGCTGGAGTGTTGGGGATTGCTGTTATTGTTGGGCGTGCAGTCCAAAGCATTGCCGCTGCCTGTGAGCGTCAATTCACGCAGCGTACCATAGACACGCAACTCAGGCTTCTGGTAAGGCACCTTAACAGGATTGGGCACGACACTCCTCCTTCGGTATCTTATACGCGTATTTGGACTCCCAGTTCAACCAATAATTCAGGCAAATTGGGCGAAGGTGCACGAACACCTCCCACGGAGGGGGTGCCTTTGCCCGTTCGATCGCCCGTTTTACATCCACGAACTGATCGAGATGTTCTACAGGTTCGAAACGCTCCAGCCAGGGCTTTCCGCTGCTGCGATAGAACGCCATCATCAGGTCGCTTCGAATCGGCCGCTTCCTCCCGAGCCTGATCGCGTCCGGCAACACACCGCACATCGAACGCCGCAACAGTTCTTTGTCTGAGCACCAAGGCATGGCAGGCAAGCTGAGCGCGTATCGTGCCAGCCGCAAATCGAAAAACGGATGTCGCGCCTCGAAGCGGCCTCCGGCGTTATCGGGATCGTACTCATCGAATAACCCAGCCCACATCGGAGAACTCATCAACCCATACGCCTCCGGCCGAACCGCCCGTTCTGGCACCGCGCTCGAAACCGGTCGCACTTCGTATTGCTCGTACCTCTCGCGCAGGTTCAACCGGCGATCCAGATTCGGATTCAACCAGTCCGGGAAAGGTCTGGCGGGAACCCCGCCGCCAAAACGCGCCCGCATGCCGGGAAGGATGCGAAGCCGCCGCATGCGCCCTTCGCAAAACAAGTGCCCGGAGACTTCCTTCGCCAACCGCAGCCACTGTCCCTCGCGGATGCGATCGCGGCAATGGCGCATTCGCAAGCTCGAAAAAATCCCATCGCTGCCCTGTCCGGTTAGAACCACTCGCGCCGGGAGTGGCTTGCCCAGTACGTCCGCGAGCGTCCAGTCGAACAGGGGAACGAGCGCCGGCTCCGGGCGTCGGAATTCGGATCGGTTCCAATACCCGAGCAATTGCTTGTCGTCGAGAGGAAACTCGCTCCACGCGATTCCGATCTCCCTCGCGGCCAGGCTGGCGAAGCGCCCCTCCTCAAAAGGAATCAGATGGTGGTACGTCTGCGTATGCGCAGTGATCGAGCAGCCCGCGCTCCGCCTGCTCGCCGCGCGCTTTGCCATTGCCCCCACCGAACACGAATCCATGCCGCCGCTCATCAACACCGCTGCGCGGTCGGTGCGCAAACGGTCCGCGACCGCCTGCTCGAAAAGCTCCAAAAACCGTTCGACGTAATCCCGCGAGCGCCGAAACACCGTCGGAGGATCAACCGGCAAAGTCCAGTATCGCCGCCTCCGCACTTCCCCATCGGCGACGATGAGCGCGTGCGCCGGCGCCAAGCGGCGAATCGCGGCCCGCGCCGTGCTCTCCAAGTCGAAATTGCTACCGAGAACCAGAAAATCGGCGATCGCGCATTCGTCCAAATCGTCTGGAACGTCCGGATGGAGCCGCGGCGCGTCCATCGAGTTGCTGAAAACGAAAGCTCTGTCAACGTGCGCGTAGAAGAACGGCCGCACGCCGAAATGGTCCCGCGCGCAAAAGAGCTTCCGCTCGTGCCGGTCCCAGACGGCAAACGCGAAATCGCCCAGCAGATGTTCCACGCACCCTTCGCCCCAAACCGAGTAGGCGTGCAAAATCAATTCCGGTTCCGTGGAACTCGCCGCACAGGCGCATCCCCGCCCGCGCAGTTCGGCGATCAAATCCCTGCGTCCATCCAGCCGCGCATCGGCAACGATCCACACCCGGCCGTCAAGGCTCATCGGCTGTCGCTCGCCCCGCGCTTCGTCCGTCGTGCAAAAAAGCGTGTGCACCAGACCTACATTTCCTTCCGCCCAGATCCCTTGACCGTCCGGTCCGCGCTCGCGGAGCAGCTCTTCGAAACGGGCGAGCAGCGCGCCATCCACCGGCGCGCCGTCCAGATTCACGATGCCGGCGAAACCGCTCATCGGTGGTTCCCTCGCGCCAGGGCAAAATCCCTCTCGAACGCGGCGTAGCGCAATCCGATGTCAGGCGCTTCATTCAATGTGATTCCCGCCGCTTCCACCCACGCATGCGCCTGAAATTCATCTCCCTGCTTCCGAACCCCGATCCGCAGCCGAGCCGGTACGCCGCGCCGCTCGAGCAGCAGGCACAGCACGACGGATCGCGCCAGGCACGACCCACCCGCGTAACGCGCCGCCACGGCCACCAGCCGGGCCGTCCGCCGCGCCAGAAAAATCGCCTGTTCCGGCTCTGGCCGCTTGTGCGCCCTCGCGCCGCGGCTCACCAGGCTCTCCACGCGCCGCAATCCTAGCGCCGCCAACCCCGCACGCACCGCTAGCAGCAGCAGAAACGCCGCCAGAAACACAGTCTTTTCCTTGCGCGGAAGCCGCCGAAATTTATCCCAGCTGCTCATCCCTCGGTCTCTAGCAAGCCGTTCTCGATCAGCTTTTCGATCAGCCCTTCCAAATCCCGTCGCAGCCGCTCGGCATCCACGTCGTACGTCCGGAGGAGTTCCTCATACGCGGCCTCGACCGTATTGCCCTTCGTCAGCGCCTCCCACATGCGCGTTCCCACCGGATCGAGCCCGAAATAACATTCCTTTTGCACGTTCAGCAGCACCGATTCCCCGCCCACCTGCTGCAACAAGACGTGCGGAGGCACCACGACGCGCGTGCTGAAGGAAATGGCCAACGCTCACTCCCCCAATACCGACCGGCTTTTCCGAATCCCGACTCGGCGCGATTGTAACAAAGCGAGACAACGGAAGATAGCGGGTGTGCGCGTTCCGGCAGTACCAAAGGTACCAAAACCCTTGCTTTTCCCGTCTCTTAACGCCGAAATCATCAGGCGCACCCTCGCACCCCCACTCTCAGCCCAATCCAGCCCACCCTGAAAAACGGTTTTGGGCTTTCCCAGAATGGGTCTTCCCACCCCTGCGGGTTTGCCGAGGCCGCAGCTCGCCGGACATAATAGCCGGCGCGCAAGGATTACCCGTGTCCACGATTCTCGCCGACGAGCTTACGAAACAGTTCCCTCCGGCCTATTCCGGCTGGCGCACCCTGCTGCAGGTGGTCGCCCCAGCCACGGTGAGGGCTCTCGGAAAGATCTCGTTTCAGGTGGAGGAAGGAACCGTGCTCGCCCTCGTCGGTGAAAACGGCGCCGGGAAATCCACTCTACTCCGGATTCTTTCCACCTTGCTCGTCCCGACCAGCGGCCGCGCGTTGATCGCCGGATTCGACGTCGAACGCGAACCGGCCCAGGTGCGGCGTCACATCGGCTATCACAGCGGCGCCGACTTCGGCTTCTACAGCCGGCTCACCGGCCGCGAAAATCTGGGATTCTTCGGCGCGATGAGCGGTCTTTCGCCGCAGACAACCCGGCAACGCATCGCCGAATTGACCGAGCATCTGGGGCTCGGCCCCGCGCTCGAGCGCCAGACGCGCACGCTGTCTTCGGGAACGATCAATCGGCTCGGCCTCGCCCGCGCCATCCTGCATCGGCCGCCGGTGGTGCTGCTCGACGAGCCAACGCGGAGTCTCGACCCGGTTGCCTCAGCGGAATTTCGCGCCGTGCTGAAGAATCTGGTCAAGCGCCAGGGAACGACGGTTCTCTTCGCATCCCACATTCTGAGCGAAGTCGAGGAACTCGCCGACCGGGTCGCGCTGCTCCACGCCGGCGAGTTGCTGACGTGCGATGCGCCTGAAGCGCTTCGCCGTTCGACGGGCGCCCCGACCGTGCAGCAGGCGATCGAAAATCTGCTCGCGCGGACCGGCCCTGGGGGAGCACCGCAATGAGCAAGCCTCCGCTCGAATGGCGGAAGGTCGCCAGGCAAATGGCTTATCTCTTTCGCCGGGATATGCTCACGGCGCGCACCTATCGCGTCGCCTTCCTGCTCGACGCCGTCAACGCCCTCTTCGGCGTCGCTTCCTTCTACTTCCTTTCCCAGTTCGTCGCGAGCGACAAGCTGCAAAAAAGCCTTCCGGCAGGCACCAGCTATTTCGCGTTCGCGTTGATCGGCCTGGCCTTCTTCGATTACCTCTCGGCGGGACTCAACGCTTTCGATAGCAGCATCGACGACGCCCGCCGCAACCGTACGCTCGAGGCCCTGCTCGTTACCGAGGCGTCGCTGCCGGTGATTCTGACCGGCTCGGCGCTCTATCCTTTCGTCCTCACGTCGCTGCGCACCGCCGTTTACCTGGTTTGGGGAGTGATCCTGTTTCACCTGCCGCTTGCGACCGCCGATTGGCCGGGGGCCCTGCTGATTTTGCTGTTCTCGATTCTCGCGTTCACCGGGCTGGGCATCATTTCCGCCAGCTATCAGATGATTTTCAAGCGGGGGAACCCGGCCAAATGGATTTTCCTGGGGCTTTCGGCGCTTCTCGGGGGAATGATGTATCCGGTCAGAATCCTGCCGGCGCCGCTGCGGCTGCTGGCTCGGCTGATCCCGCTTACCTATTCGCTCGAAGGCATGCGGCAGGCGCTGCTCGGCGGCGTTGGCATCGGACGGTTATGGCCGCAAATCGCCGCGCTCGGCGCCTTCGCGCTCGTGCTGCTTCCGCTTTCGCTGGTGGTATTCGCCTGGGCGCTGCGGCGAACCCGAATCAACGGCACGCTCACCCATTTCTAGCGAGACGTTCCTGTGGGTCCCAGCGCGGAAACCCGCGCTCACCGCGGCGGATGCGCCGATACGCTGCGCGGCCTTGCGCGCCAGGCCGCGGCTCTCGCTCCCGCGCGGAAAACGCGCGGCCTGCATCCTCGAATCGTTTTGCGCCCGGGCTTAGCGGTGCTTCTTTTTCTTGTCACCCGGCGCGATGAACTTCGTATCCACGCCGGCACCGAGCTGTTGGAGCGCCATCAGCGACTGCCTGGCCTGGTCGGCCTCGGGCCCGTTCGGCGCGAGTTCCAGATACTTCTGGAACGCTTCCACCGTGCCGGGCACCACGACGGCCGTCAGTTTCCCGTTCACCATCTTGCTCTGCATCGTGTTCATCAAGGCGTTGCCCAGCAGAAACCAGGCGTCGGCGTCGTTGGGGTTGACCTGCGTCGCCTTCTGCAACGGGGTGACCGCGGCCTGCAATTGGTTGGTGTTGTAGAGCACCACGCCGATGTTCCGCCAGCACGTGCCGACCGTCGTTGCGGAAACCGCCGCGATCTTCTCGCAGTCGGCGCTGGCTTCCTGGATTTTCCCGCCGTAGGCGAGGTTGGTCGCCGCGCCGAGCAGGTAATTCGGGTTGGTGGGCTCGAGCTGAGAGGCCTTGACGAACGTATCGGCCGCCTTGTCGTGTTGTCCCGCGTCCTGATACGCCAGCGCCAGGTTGCCCAGGATCACCGGCAAGTTGCTGTTGGTCGGTCCAGCCACCTGCACGGCCTGCGTGAGCGAAGTAATCGCGGTCTGGCTCAGTTGCTGAATCTGCTGTTGCGTCTGGGTTTGCTGCGCCGCCGGTTGCGTCGCCATCTGGCTCTGCAGCGTGTGAACTTGATCCATGGCCTTGCGCCCGGTCTCGAAATACTGCTTCAACTGGGCGAACTGCTTCTTGGCCGCCGCTTCCTTCTTCATCGCTTCGAGATAGCCGGGGTTCTTTGCGAGCAGTTCCTTGAAATTGATGTCCTGCGTGAGTTCCGAGCCGCCTTCCACGCGAACTTTGTACACCTGCGCGGGGAACTTCGTCGTTTCGAATGTGATCGTATAGACCCCGGGCATGATGCCCATTTGCATATATTTGCCCTTGCTGTCGGTCTTCAAGGTGAACTTGGCTCCCGTGTCCGGACTCTGAATCACCACCGTGACGCCGGGCCAGGGATTTCCGTTCTCGTCCTTCACCGTGCCGTTGATGCGGCCCATCGATTGCGCCGCAGCCGCGACGGCCATCGTTCCGGCCAGCACCGCTGCTGTCAGCGCGAGTTTCCAGTGCCTCATGGCGAATGCCTCCCTCAAATCGTTTGAATCCCGTGAACCGAAACCGCCGGCGTGCGATAGCGAACGGGATCGGTGACGCCCGCCTGGGCGAACGCCCGCAAGCGCAGCCGGCAGCTATCGCACACTCCGCAAGCTTCGTCTTCCAATTGGTAGCAGGACCAGGTGCGGTCGAGCGGCGCCCCGCTCGCGATCCCCGCTTTCACGATCTCGGCCTTGCTCATCTCGATCACCGGCGTCTCGATCTCGATCCCGCTTTCCGGCCGCGTTCCTTGCCTGACGAGTTCGGCGAAAGCACGATAATACTCCGGCCGACAATCCGGGTAGCCCGAGCTATCCTCGGCGACCGCGCCAATAAAGACGCGCTTCGCGCCGATCACCTCGGCCCAGCTCACCGCGATCGCCAGGAAATGGGCGTTGCGGAAGGGAACGTAGGTGACCGGAATTTCGTCGCTCAAACCCGATTCCGGCACCGCAATCGAAGCGTCCGTCAGCGCCGAGCCGCCGATCTGCCGGAAATGATCCAGCCGCGCCACCAGGCGTTCCCGCACGCCGTAGAAATCCGCGATGTCGTTGAAGGCCTGCCGCTCGCGCCGCTCGGTTCGCTGCCCGTAGCTCACGTGAACGAGCGCGAGCCGGTGCCGGCGCTGCGCGATCGCCGCCGTCACGCAGGAATCCATGCCACCGCTCAGCAGCACCACCGCTTTGTCCAGGTCGCGACTCATCGCCCTTTCTTGCTTTGATTCGGCCTAAACCCCTCGGGCTGCCGGGTCCCAGATCAGTTTGTGCATCTGGTACCCGAACCGCACCGGCAGACGGTCCTCCAGAATCCATTCCGCCAGCAACCTCGGTTCCAGGCCCTCCCACGCACCTTCCGGGTCCGCCTGCACCGGCGAAAAAAGCACCTGGCCCACGCGTTGTTCCAGCCTATGCTCGCGCAGAAAATCGCGGGCGAATTCGTAATCGCGCCGGCTCGCGATCACGAATTTGCATTCGTCCTTGCGGTCCATCGCGCCGAGGTTCGCCAGGTTGAACGTTCCGCCTTCGCCCGAATCCGGGCATTTCACGTCCACGATTTTCACCACCGCGGCCGGCAGGTTGCCCACGAAACGTTCCCCGCTCGTCTCGATGAGCACCTCGAAACCTTCTTCCACCAGCCGCTCGGCCAGCTTCACCGCGTCGGGCTGCAGCAACGGCTCGCCTCCGGTAATTTCGACCAGGCGAACGCCAAATCCGTTTCTCCCGGCAAGCTCGCGAACCTCGCTCATCACCTCTTCCACCGTGGTGCGCCTGCCGCCGTGAAAGGCATACGTCGTGTCGCACCAGCGGCAACGCAGGTTGCAGCCGGTGAGCCGCACGAAGATGCAGGGACGCCCCGCGTGGCTGCTTTCGCCCTGAATCGAGCGGAAAATCTCGGTGATGACCATGGATGTTTTCCGAATCAGTTCCGGCTTGCGCTCCGCGGGGCCGTTTGCCGGCGTCGGCGGTCGAATACCAACGCCGCGATCATCGCGCACGTCATCCCACCCGCCACAAGCACTCCCGCTCCGGTGCCCCACAGCAGCCCGGCGTATACGCCCGCCACGATGACGGCGGGCACGCCGATGATGAGCAGGGCTCGATTCATCGCGAAGAATCGGAGCGCGCCGCGAACCCGTCCGGGCGGTAGGTCGCCGCGGTCGTATCCGTTTCCCAAACGGTCACGCTCGAAAGCCGCAGCCCGGCGCCATTCTCGGGCAGGCGTTCCGAGGCCTGATCGTAAAAATACTTCGCCAGATTTTCCGCCGATGGGTTGATCTTGTCGAAAGGCGCCTCGTCGTTCAAATACTTGTGGTCGAGCGATGCCATTACCTCGCGCATCGCCTGTTTCAGCACCACGAAATCGCACAGCAAGCCGGCATCGTCCAGGCCGTGACCGGACAGCGTCAGCCGGACCTTGTAGTTGTGGCCGTGCAGATTTTCGCACTTGCCCTTGTAGCCGCGCAGGGCATGTCCGGCGGAAAAGCTTCCTTCGACGTAAATTTCAAACATCGCTGATTTCGGCGGATCTGGCCGCGCCTTTTCCCACCCGTTTCGACGCGCCGCCCTTCATGAAAGCTTCCACTTCTGTCAGTTCGTGCGTGGTCCGGTAGTCGGGCAGCGATTCCAAGAAAATTCTACCATAGGCCTTGCGCTGAATCCGGTTGTCCAGGATCACCAGCACGCCGCGGTCGCTGCGCGATCTCACCAGCCGTCCAAAGCCCTGTTTCAGCGAAAGCACCGCCTCCGGCACCTGGTATTCCACAAACGCGTTCCGCCCGTCCTCGGCCAGCGAGCGCATCCGCGCCGCGACCACCGGATCGCTCGGCACCGCGAACGGCAGCCGGTCCACGATCACGCAGGAAAGCTGGTCGCCAGGCACGTCCACGCCCTGCCAGAAGCTCGAC
This sequence comes from Acidobacteriota bacterium, assembly GCA_021818865.1. Lineage (GTDB taxonomy): Bacteria > Acidobacteriota > Terriglobia > Acidiferrales > UBA7541 > JAKASX01. Next base: position 6,071 of record JAKASX010000008.1, on the reverse strand, counting down.
GTCGCGAAAAGCACCGCTCCCGGCGTCGAACGGAAACGGTCGAGCAGCGCCGAACGCGGCCCGCGCCCTTGCAACAGCAGCGGGTACTCGAGCCGCGAGGAAAGCCGCTCGTACGCTTCGCGCATCTGCGCGTAGCTGGTAAACAAGCAAAACGCCCGCCCGCGCGTGATCGCCAGCACCCGCTCGATTTCATCGCACGCGCGGTCCAAAAACCCCGGATCCCTCACGTCGGGCAGGTTCGGCGGCACATACAGCAGCGCCTGGCTCTGGTAATCGAATTCCTGCGCCAACACTCTTTCCTCGGCCACGGCCACGCCCAGACGCTGCTTCACGTAGTCGAATTGCCCTCCGACCGCCAGCGTCGCCGAGGTCAGAACCACCGTTTCGAACGTCTCGAACAGCCTTTCGCGGAGAATGGCGCTCACGTCGATCGGCGTTGCCGCCAGAAAAATGCCCTTGCCGCGCCTCTCGTACCAATAGACGAATCCCCGCTGGTCGGTTTCCACCAAAAACGCCAGTTCTCCGCGCAGTTCCGCCGTTCGCCGCGCCATCGCCAGCAACTCTTCCGGACGCCCTTTCACCGCCGCAAGCTCCGTTTCCAGTCGCCGCAGCGCCCCCGTGAGCCCGCTGTACGCTTCCCGATGGCTTTCCAGAAAGCGCGCGCGCTCGGCCGCCTCAAAGGCGAATCGCCCCTCCCGCTCGGAAAAACCGGCGAAAAATTCCCTGGCGTTTTCCCGCACGCGGCCCAGACCGCGCAGCAGTTCGGGCGATCCCGCCGCGCTCAAGCGAATTGCCTGCTCGGTGTCGCGCGCCAGATCCTCGAAACGGTAATTCGAAATCTGCCGACCGAAATATTCGCTCGAAACGTCCTCGATCTCGTGCGCTTCGTCGAAAATCACCGCGCCGTATTCGGGCAGGATCGAGCCGAAATCCTCCTGGCGAATCGCCAGATCGGCGAAAAACAGGTGATGGTTCACGATCACCAGGTCCGCTTCGTGCGCTCGCTGGTGCATCCACGTGATGAAGCAGCGGCTGAAATCGGGGCATTTCTGGCCGGTGCACGTTTCGCTCCGCGCGTCGAGCCGCGGCCACAAATCCGAATCGTCCGGCAAAAAATCCAGCTCGGCCCGGTCGCCCGATTCCGTTTCCCGCTCCCAGCGCCGGATGCGCTCCAGCCAATCCACTTCGTCCAGGCCCTTCAGGAGCGCATGCTGGCCCATCTGATGCAACTTCTGCCGGCACAGAAAATTCCCGCGCCCCTTCATCACCGCGACCTTGAGAGCCGGCGCGAAATAGCGCTGCAAAAACGGAATATCCTTTTGAAAAAGCTGCTCCTGCAGCGATTTCGTCGCCGTCGAAATCACCACGCTTTTCCCGCTCCGGATCGCCGGCACCAGGTACGCCAGCGTCTTGCCGGTGCCCGTGCCGGCTTCGACGATCAGATGGCGCTTCTTCTGAAACGCCTGCTCCACGCGCTCGGCCATCTCCAGTTGCGACGGCCGAAATTCGTATCCTTCGTGGCAGCGCTCGAGCAGGCCGCCAGGGCCGAAAATCTCCCGCAGCGTGAGCGTGGCGACGTCGTTCGAGGAGTCCGATGAAGGCATGGGCGGACCGGCAGGCGCAGTTGCCGGCTTGCGGCTAAAATAGCATAGAACGCCTGCCCGCGCCGGTTTCGCGGCCGTGGGCGTCGCGTACCGATTCCATGGACAAACGCATGCCACTCGTCGCCATCGTCGGCCGGCCAAACGTCGGCAAATCCACGCTGTTCAACCGTCTGGTCGGACGCCGCCGTTCGATCGTCACCGACGAGCCGGGAATCACACGCGATCGCATCTACGGCAACGCCGAATGGAACGGCCGCGCGTTCGCCGTGGTGGATACGGGCGGCCTTTTGCCGGACGAACGAGCCGGCATTCCCGGCGAAATTTTCCGCCAGGCCGAAATCGCGCTCCGCGAAGCCGATTTCATCATCCTGGTCGCCGACAGCCGCACCGGCCCCACTCCCACCGATGCCGAACTGGCGCGCCGGCTTCGCGTCTTCAACAAGCCGATCGTCGTGGCGGCGAACAAAGTGGATTCGGGCGCGCAAGCTTCCGCCGCTTCCGCTTTTTACGAATGGGGCGCGCCGGTTTTCCCGATTTCCGCCGAGCATGGCATCGGCGTGGACGATCTGCTCGACCACATCACGCGCGAATTTCCCGAATCCGCGCCGGAAGCGGAAATGCCCGGCCCGCGCATCGCCATCATCGGCCGGCCAAACGTCGGCAAATCCACCTTGCTCAATCGCCTCGTCGGAGCCGAGCGCTCGATCGTCACTGCCGAGGCCGGCACCACGCGCGACGCCGTCGACACTGTCGTCCAGCGCGACGGCCGTTCCTATTTCTTCGTGGATACCGCCGGGATTCGCCGCAAGGCGCGCACAAAACTCGCCGCGGAAAAGCTCAGCGTGGTGATGGCCCGCCGCCATCTCGAGCGCGCCGATATCGCGCTGCTCCTCGCCGACGCCTCGGTCGGCGTCACCGCGCAGGACGCCTCGATCGCCGGCTACGCCAACGAGGCCGGCCGCTCGCTGATCGTGGTAATGAATAAATGGGACCTGGCGCTCGAGCACGCGCGCGCCCAGCATGAAAAAGAGAAAAAGGACGAGAAATTCGACCCGGGAAAAGTGCGCCGCGATTACGAAGAGATCCTCCACAAGCGGCTCGGATTCGTCGCCTACGCACCGATCGTTTTCCTCTCCGCGCTTACCGGCCAGGGCGTCGGCCGCCTCTACGCGCTCATTGATCGCGTCGCCCAGGCGCGCCATCGTCGCATTCCCACTGCCGAACTCAATCGCTGGCTCGCGCAGGCCGATCTCGGCCGATCGAGCGCACCGGCCGCGCAAGCACCCGAAATCCTCTACCTGACGCAGGCGTCGGCCGATCCGCCGACCTTCGTACTGTTCACTCGCGGAACGCACCGAATCCATTTCAGCTTCGAACGCTACCTGCAGAACCAGCTCCGCGAAGCCTTCGATTTCACCGGCTCGCCCATTCGCTTCATCATTCGCCTCCGGGAACGCTCCGCCGGCCGCCGCGGCAAACCCGGCCGCGCGCGCGCCGATTGACAGCGCCCGGTCCGGCCGTGCGATAGTGGTCGAATCATGACTCAGGATCTCTTCCCAACGGGCGAGCCCGAGCAGCAGCCCAGCGAATCGCCGGAAGCCGCTTCCGCGGACCAGCCGAGGGTCTTTCGCATCGGCGAGGTCTGCCGCCTGACCGGAACGAAAGCTTTCGTGCTGCGCTACTGGGAAACCGAATTCCCCATGCTCGCTCCGCACAAGAGCCCGAAGGGTCACCGGCTCTATCGCCGCGAAGACGTGGACATGGTTTTCGAAATCAAACGGCTGCTCTACGAACAGGGATTCACGATCGCCGGAGCGCGCCGCGCCCTCGAATCTCGCGGCACGGGGGAAGTGCAGCCCGAGCCCGGCACGGGGCCGGTGTTGCCGACCGGCTCGTCGGCGGCGCGCAAGATGCTGGTGGACCTGGAAGAAGAGCTCCGCGCCATCTTGACGCTTCTCGAAAGCGAATGATAGGCTTGATTTTGCGCGTGTTTCCGCGTCGGGACGTGGCGCAGCCTGGTAGCGCGCACGCTTGGGGTGCGTGAGGTCGCTGGTTCAAATCCAGTCGTCCCGACCATCTCTTTCGAGTAAGCCAGGAAGCCAAACGCATCCGCACTCGCAAGAAATTTAAAGATGCCCCACATCCTGCTCACCAACGACGACGGCATTCACGCGGCGGGACTCGCCGCGCTCGCCGACGCGCTCGCATCGGTCGGCGAATTGACCGTCGTCGCTCCCTCGGGCGAGCGCAGCGGCGCCTCGCATTCGATCAGCGTGCGGCGCCCGGTCGAATGCGAATCGCTGGGTGATCGCCGCTGGTCCGTTGCCGGCACGCCCGCCGACGCGGTGATCGTCGCGCTGCACCGGCTGCTCGATCGCAAGCCCGACCTGGTGGTTTCCGGCATCAATCTGGGCGCGAACATCGGCCAGAACATCCATTATTCGGGAACGGTCGGCGCCGCGATCGAAGCCACCGTCAACCGCGTGCCTGCCTTCGCCGTTTCGATCGCCACGCGCAACGCGGCCTGCGATTGGGCTCCGTCCGCGCGGCTGGCCCGCGAACTCGCCCGCTTGGTTCTCGAGGAAGGGCTGCCGGAAAATCTACTGCTCAACGTCAACGTTCCCGAATCGTGGAACGGAGGGATTCGCTTCACGCGCCAATCGGAGAAAATCACCCGCAACGTCTTGCGCGAGGAAACCGGCCCGCGCGGCCCCATTTTCTGGCTGCAGGAAGTCCAAGTGCTGGAATCGGTCGAGCCGGATAGCGACTACGCTGCGCTGCGCTTGGGCGAAGCGACCGTGACGCCGCTCGACGTCCGGCGCACCCACGTCCCCTCGCTCAATCACCTGTCTCACCTGGCCGTTCGGCTCGCCTCGGCGCTCAAAGAATCTGCGCGCTGACCGCCGTTCGCGCCGCGAAAAGGCTCACTACGCACCGTTGTACGGCTCGTTTAGCCAGTGCTTGGCCTGTTTCACCAACTTCGGATCCTGCGAGTCGTCCACCACGCGTTCGTACCGCGAAACCGCCAGGTCCCGGTCGCCGGCGCGGTCGTACATCTGTCCCGCGGCCAGTTGCGCCTGTGCCACCAGTTCCGGCGACGTATGCGGCAGCGTTGCCGCGGTGTCGAAAGCCTCCGCCGCGCCGCGCCAATCCTGTTTCGAGCGCAATAGCAAGCCCAGGCCCCACCCCGCCGGCCCGACGTCCTGGCTGCCGAATTCGCCCACTTTTCCGAGCGCAATCAGTTTTCGATAGACTTCCATCGCCTGCGGAATCTCGTCCGCGCTCTTCAGCAATCCGGCTTCGGAAAGCCCGTAAAGGAAATTGTGCGGAAACGTGGCATAAAGCCAGCGGGTCTGCACGAGCGCCTGACCGTAGCGATGTTCCCGCGCCAGAAAAAGCGCCAGCGCCGTCTTCGCGTCTACGCTCGCCTCGCCGCCTCCGTCGGCCGCTTGTTTCATCAATTCCAGCCCTTTCGTTCTGCTCCCGTGAATCGCCACCAGCAGCATCGCCACTTTCACTGGCCAGGAAAGGCTGCCCACCACGTAGTTGTAAATTCCCACCACCAGCTTCGCGTCGCTGAATTTCGGATCAAGTTCGAGAATGCGCTTTGAATCGTTGTAAGCCCCCAGCCCGCTGCGCAGAGCCGAAAACCATTCCTTGGAAACCAGCGCTTCTTCCGTCGCGCGGAGCCCGCGCGTCACGCTTCGCGCGTAGAGCGCTCTTACGTCGTTCGGATTGCGCGCGAGTTCCGCTTCTTCCAGTTTCGTCGCGCGCTCAGTCAATTCGTTCACCCGCGCGATCGCCTCCGGGTCCGGCGCTTTCTTTTGCATGTGCACGAATTCGTTGCTCAGGTAAAGCTGCGCGTCCAGCTTCCCCTCCCGGTGCAACTCCTGAAACAGCACACCTTCCAGCAGATGGTTCACCGCGTAGGGATCGTTTGGATGGGCGTTGAGCGACGCCTCAAAATCGGCGATCGCCGGCACGTACTCCATGTTGTAGAAGGCGATGAATCCTCGCTCGGTGGCCGCGTCACCTGGCGTCACGCGCAAAATCGGCGTCTTCGCCTGGCTTGGGGATTCGCCCGCGGCCGATTGGCCCGCGTATGCGAAAACCGGGAAAAGGGAAACCGCGAAAACGGCCGCCAGCAAGCGCGCCGCGAATGGCAACCCCCGCGCTGCGCTCGCCCTTCCGCTTCGGCTTTTCGGTCTCGCGGCCATGACCCCTCACTTTGAATTCTAACCCCTCCGCCGCGTCCGCTCCGAAGCCTGCGCTCGGTTCGCCAAGGCGGAACAAATCTCGATCACGAAAGCGATTTATTAAAAGGTTACTCACCCAAGTGAGGACTCCATCTACGGGAAAATAGCGTAACACTCATGTATTTAGGCATATACGACAAGCCACTAGCCTGGCCAGGCCGGCAGCGCCTGGTTACGCTTAGGTACTATACCTTGTCGCCGAAGTAAAGAT
>JAKASX010000007.1 GCA_021818865.1 Acidobacteriota bacterium | reverse complement strand
GGTTCTGGAACCCTGCCCGCGCAACCACCGGGAGAAACCGCCTAGCGCAGAATCGTCATGTTCTGCAGCATCTCGATCCGCTTTTCGAGCGGCGGATGGGTGCTGAAGAGGTTGGCCATGGTACGCCGCGCGTTGAGCGGCGCGACGATGAAGAGCGAAGACGTCGTCTGGCTGACGTTCATCGGGATGCGCTGGTTGTAGGCTTCGAGCTTCTTGAGCGCGCTGATGAGGCCGTAGGGATGGCCGACCATGCGGGCTCCGGAAGCATCGGCCTGGTATTCGCGCTGGCGCGAAATCCCGAGCTGCAGCAGCATCGCGGCGATCGGAGCCACAATCAGCATGAGCAGGGCGACGAAAATGTTGCCCATGCCTTCGTCGTCGCGGCCGCCGAATCCGCCGAAGAGCATTGCCCACCGGCCCATGGTGGCGAGCCAGGTGACGGCGCCGGCGACGGTCGCGGCGATCGAAGAGGTCAGGATGTCGTAATTTTTGACGTGGGAAAGCTCGTGGGCGATCACGCCTTCCATCTCGTCGTCGTTCATGATCTGGAGCAGTCCCTGGGTGACGGCAACGGAAGCGTGATGGGGATTGCGGCCGGTGGCAAAGGCGTTCGGAGCGGCCGTGGGAATCATATAGAGCTTGGGCATCGGCAGATTCGCCTTCGCGCAGAGGCGTTCCATCACTTCATACAGCCGGGGCGCCTGCTCGCGGGTCACCGGCTGAGCGCCGCTGGTTTTAAGGGCGATCTTGTCGGAGTAAAAATAGGCGATACCGTTCATCAGGATTGCGGCGCCAAGGGCGATCGTCATGCCCATGCGCCCGCCGTAAGCGCCTCCCAAAGCCAAGAGCAACAGCGTCAATGCGGTCAAAAGGAAAGCAGTGCGGAAAGTTCTCATATAATGTCGCCTCGTATACTACATAGATTCAGTCTACGGCCGGGCGGATTCGGGGTCAATCCATTCGGTTTTCTCTAATCCGTTGTCAGCGCGGCCGCGCTGCGTGGTGAACCGCGCGGCCAAAGGGCCGCCGGCAGATGCGCGTCCGTTCCCCGTATGCTAGGATGGGCCGCCATGCGAGTCGTCGAAAAAGCCCAACTGATGTCCGCCACCGAGATCGATCGCACGCTCCAGCGTCTGGCGCACGAGATCGTCGAACGCACGCCGCAGTTGGACGACCTGACGCTGGTGGGAATCCGGCGGCGAGGGGTGCCCCTGGCCGAGCGCCTGGCGCGCAACATCCAGACGATTCTCGGCAAGCCGGTGCATTTTGGCTCGCTCGACATCACCCTTTATCGCGACGATCTTTCCACCGTGGCGCCGCAGCCGGTGGTGCAGGCGAGCGACATTCCCACGGTGGACGACCGCGACGTCGTCCTGGTGGACGACGTTCTCTACACCGGCCGAACGACCCGCGCGGCGATGAACGGCCTGTTCGACCTGGGCCGGCCGCGGCGCGTGCGGCTCTGCGTGCTGATCGACCGCGGCCATCGCGAACTCCCCATCGAAGCCAGTTTCATCGGGCGCGTGGTGCAGACGAGCGACAGCGAAATTATCGAAGTGCGCTTGCGGGAAGTCGACGAGGAAGAACGCGTTATGCTGGTGGACCGCGTCGCCTGAGGTGTCCGTGACATTCGAGCGTCTCCGCCATCTGCTCGGCATCGAGCCCTTGCCGGCGGAACAGATTTCCTTTCTGCTCGATCAAGCCAGGCCGTTTCAACAGATTCAGCGCCATCCTTTGAAAAAACTGGCCACGTTGCGAGGCAAGAGCGTGGTGCTGGCGTTTTTCGAGCCTTCCACGCGCACGCGCATCAGCTTTGGCGCGGCAGCGGCGCGGCTGGGCGCGGACACGATGGCTTTCCAGGCGGAATCGTCGAGCCTGAAAAAGGGCGAATCGCTGGCGGACACCGCGTGGACCCTCGAGGCGATGAAGCCCGATTGCATCGTGATGCGCCACGCGGCGTCGGGCGCGGCCCAATTCGTCTCCGAGCGCGTGGGCATTCCGGTGGTGAACGCCGGCGACGGCTTGCACGAGCATCCGACGCAGGCGCTGCTGGACGCGCTGACCATCCGCGATCGCCGGGGCAGCCTGGAAAACCTGGAAATCACGATTCTGGGCGATATCGTTCACAGCCGAGTGGCGCGCTCCAACGTGCATCTGCTTTCGAAATTCGGCGCCCGCATCACGCTCTGCGGCCCAGCGATGTGGGTGCCGCGCGAGATGGAATCGCTGGCGCCGGGCGTGCGGCGGTGTTTTTCGATTGACGAGGCGCTGCGTGGCGCGGAAGTGGTGATGGCGCTGCGCGTCCAGCAGGAACGAATGAATGAACCCGGGCTGCCGCGCGAGGATTACATCCGTCTTTACCAGCTCACGCCGGCGCGGCTGGCGCTGGCGCGCCCCGGCGCGCTGGTGCTCCATCCGGGCCCGATGAATCGCGGCCTGGAAATCGACCCTGCCGTCGCCGACGGTCCGCAATCCTGCGTGCTCGAGCAGGTGACGAACGGCGTCGCCGTCCGCATGGCGTTGCTCTATCTGCTCATCGGCGGCCCCGGCGGCCTTGAGGATCTGCCCCATGCTCCTGATTAAAAACGGTCGCGTGATTGACCCGGCGAGCGGGACCGACGCGCGGATGGACGTCCTTTTGGATGGCGACCGGATCGCGGCCGTCGGCCCGAACCTGACGGCCGCTTCGGCCGAAATCGTGGACGCGGGGGCGTGGGTGGTCGCGCCCGGGTTCATCGATCTGCACTGCCATCTGCGCGAGCCCGGCGATGAAACGTCGGAAACGATCGCTTCGGGAACGCGCGCGGCGGCGCGCGGCGGGTTCACTGCGGTTTGCCCCATGCCGAATACGCGCCCGGTGAACGATTCGGCCGCGGTCACGCGCTTCATTCTCGATCGCGCGGCGGCTGCCGGCGCGGTGCGCATCTGGCCGATCGGCGCCGTTTCCGCCGGAAGCCGCGGCGAACAGCTCGCCGAAATTGCGGGAATGAAAGAAGCCGGAATTGTGGCCGTGAGCGACGATGGGCATCCCGTGGCGAGCGCCAAACTGCTGCGCCAGGCGATGGAATATTGCGCGCCGCTCGGCTTGCCGGTGATCGACCATTGCGAGGAACCGTCGCTTTTCGCCGGCGCGGTGATGCGCGAAGGACCGAGTTCGGCCCGGTTGGGCCTGAGCGGCATGCCCGCGGCCACCGAATCCATCGCCGTGGCTCGCGACATCCAGGTCGCCGGACTCACCCAGGCGCGCCTGCACGTGGCGCATCTCTCCGCCGCAAATTCGCTCGAGATGGTGCGCGAAGCGAAGCGGCGCGGCCTCGGCGTCACGTGCGAAGTGACGCCGCACCATTTCACCCTGACCGACGAGGACGTTCACTACGACACCCGGTTCAAGGTGAATCCGCCGATCGGCTCGCGCGAGGATCGCGAAGCCCTGGTCGCAGGCCTTGCCGACGGCACGGTGGACGCGATCGCCACCGATCACGCCCCGCATGAAGCGCCGCGGAAAGAAGTGGAATTCGACCGCGCGTCATTTGGGATGACAGGCTTCGAGACGGCGCTCGCGCTCGCGCTTAGCGAGCTTTACCATTCGGGCCGCGTGGGCCTCGCGCGAGTCGTCGAGCTATTCACCACCGGTCCCGCGTGCGTGCTGGGCAAGACGCGGCGTCTCGCGCGAGGCGAACCGGCCGATCTGACGCTCTTTTCGCTCGACCACGCGTGGACGTTCCACGCGGCCGATTCGGCAAGCTTGTCGCGCAATTCGCCTTTCGATGGCAGAGCGTTTCGCGGCGCGCCGATGATGACCATCGTCGTCGGCCGCATCGTCTTCCGCCGCTGAGTGGCGCAGATTTCAGTCGATGCGTTCCGCCAGGCCCGGCCCGCGGCGCAGGGGCTCGCAAAAGCGGACTGCAGGACTATTGAGCGCTCTCTCGGAAGACCGTCCGGGCCCTATTTCATTCGCAAGGAAGTTTGAGGCTCAGCGCATCCGCAGGAACTGCGAAGCCATCATCAGGAAACTCAGTGCCACGGCTGCGCCGGCCAGCCAGCCCAGCGCGTAGGCGCGCTTGCGCTCGACGGGATCGGCGGGCTGGCGATCCATCATCACCCGGCCGAGCAGGAAACCGGACACCAGACCTCCCGCATGCGCGTAGTTGTCGATGCCCGGCATCAGCAACCCGAAGACGGCGATATAAATCAGCCAGCGAATCAGCTGGCTTTTCATCATTTGCGCGGTGGGGCTGGCTCGGTGCCTCATGGTGACCGCCAGCAGCAATCCGATCAGGCCGAGCAGAGCGCCGGATGCGCCGATGCTAAAGTTTCCGAAAAACGAACTGACCACATAGCCGAAAGCTCCGGTCACCACGAACAGAAAGAAATAGCGCGCCGAGCCGTAGAGATCCTCGACCATCGGCCCGATATCCATCAGCACCCACATATTGAATCCGATGTGGAGCAGGCTGCCGTGAAGGAAAACCGCGGTCACCAACCGCCAAGGTTGCGTCAGGTCGCTCCCATAGAAGAACGGGGAGGGGAGCAGTGGCAGCGACGCGCCGAACATATACAGCACGCGGCTGCTGATTCCGCCGAAATTGAAAATCCCTCCGCCCACCCGCGCGCCCGAACGCATCGTGAGCAGCAACGTGATGCCGTAGAGCAAGCAGCAGAAGAAGAGAATTCCGTAGGTGGCCGGCGAAGTTTCGGGAAGGAAGCGCGAAAAGGACTGGCTCGCTGCAGCGAGCGAAAATTTCATGCTGGCGCCGCAATTCGGGCAGCGCCGCGCGCCCACTCCGGCCAGTTGCCCGCAGGATGGACAGAGCCGCGGCCGGTCCGGCTCCGGCTCGCCCGGCAGCAGCCAGCCAAGGTACTGCTCCTTCCGTCGCTCAATTTTCCATCGCCAACGCGGGCTGAGTGGCACCGGTCTCCTTGTCGGAAGATTCCGCGGTTCCTATAATACCCGAAAGTTTTTTACGGCTGCTGGTTTGCGTGCGACTGGGCATCACATCCCGCCACGGCTCGCTCGGGGCTACGCCCCGCAGGCGAATTTGCCGCTCCAGGCGAGAGGCCTGACGCTTTGCCGGCCAACGGGCACGGCAGGCGAAACGCGCGCAGGCGTCAAGCGGCGATTCTGCTCGTGATTCTGAGCTTCGTTGCCGGCTGCGCCCGGCGACCCGCCTATCACCCTCCCGTTCCTTCCACCGTTCCTCCGCCGCCACCTGGCTGGACCGAGGATGGTCTCGCTTCCTGGTACGGCGTGCCGTTCTACGGGCGCCGCGCGGCCGACGGTGAAATCTACAACATGTACAAAATGGTGGCGGCGCACCGCACGCTGCCCTTCAATTCACTCGTGCGCGTCACTGATTTGCAGAACGGCCGCCAGGTGGTGGTGCGCATCATCGATCGCGGTCCGTTCGTGAAAAACCGGATTATCGACCTCTCGTTTGGCGCGGCGCGCGCGCTCGATATGATCGGTCCGGGCGTCGCGCCCGTGCGTTTGCAACTGGTTTCCGGCCAGAATCCCGAGCAGGGCGAATTCACCGTGCAGGTGGGAGCGTTTGCGGTGCATTCGAACGCGCTGCGTTTGCAACACCGGCTCGGAGAGCAGTACGGCCCAGTGTTCATCCAGAATTACGATTCGCCAAACGGCTTGCTCTACCGCGTCCGCGTCGGCGAAGTCCCCAGCGTAGCGGCGGCGCGGCGCCTGGCAACCAAGCTTCGCGGCCAGCAAGGCTTCCGCGTCACCTACGTCGTTCGGCTGGACCCGTAAGCGGCGGCAACGGGAGCAGGGCTCTCGTTGACTTGCGGGAAAACGCCACGTAATATGCCGCTGGCGTGGCGGAGAACCCATCCTTGATCGGCCAGACCATCTCCCACTACCGCGTCGTGGAGCGGCTCGGCGGAGGCGGGATGGGTGTGGTGTACAAGGCCGAGGACATCCGCCTGCACCGGTTCGTCGCACTGAAATTCCTTCCCCCGGAACTGGCGCGCGATCCGCGCTCGCTCGAGCGATTCGAACGCGAAGCGCAAGCCGCTTCCGCGCTCGACCATCCCAATATCTGCACGATTCACGAAATCGGCGAGTTCGAGGGCAAACCGTTCCTGGTGATGCAGTGCCTCGAAGGCGAAACGCTGAAGCATCGAATCAGCGGCAAACCGCTGCCGCTCGCTCAGCTGCTTTCGCTGACCATTGAGGTGGCCGACGGCCTGGACGCGGCGCACGCCAAGGGCATCGTGCATCGCGATATCAAGCCCGCGAATATTTTCATCACCACGCGCGGCCACGCGAAAATCCTGGATTTCGGCCTGGCGAAACAGACGGCCAAGTCCAGCGACGCCGCGGCCACTCTGACGCGCGGCGCGAACGCGCCAGCCCTCGCCGAAGAGCAACTGACCAGTCCCGGCAGCGCCGTAGGCACCGTCGCCTACATGTCGCCCGAGCAGGTGCGCGGCGAGACGGTGGACGCGCGCACGGACCTTTTTTCGCTCGGCGTGGTTCTCTACGAAATGGCCACCGGCGTTGCGCCGTTTCGCGGCGATACGAGCGGTGTGATTTTCCAGGCGATTCTCGATCGCGCTCCCGTGGCTCCGGTCCGCCTGAATCCCGACGTTCCTCCGCGGCTCGAGGAAATCATCGCCAAGGCGCTCGAAAAGGACCGGAAGCTCAGGTATCAATCCGCCGCGGGTCTGGAATCGGACCTGCTTCGTCTGAAACGCGACACCGATTCCACGCGCTCAACCGCTTATCAGGAAGCCGAAGACGAGACCGACGCCAACGCCGGCACGCCGTCCGCGGCAACTTCGGTGGCACAGGCAGGTTCCTCCAGCCGTCGAGTGGTTGCAGCGGCTTCCTCGCCAGCCAGCACAGGCACGACGCCAGCCGCGCCCGAAGGCACTGCGGTCGAGCCCAATTCCGCTGGCGCGGCTGGGACCACCGGCGCCGTTCCGACGGCCGCGCCCGCTCGTTCGCGCGGCATCCCTTTTTGGGCCGCTGGGATTTTCGGCGCCGTCGTTCTCGCCGCGATCGTGTTCTATTTCTGGCCGCGCCAGCCCGTGCTGACTTCGAAAGACTCGATCGTTCTCGCCGATTTCACGAACACCACCGGCGATTCCGTTTTCAATGGAACGCTGCGCCAGGGCCTGGCCGCGCAGCTTGCCCAGTCGCCGTTCCTGAATATCGTTCCCGATCAGCAGATGGCGCAGACGCTGCGGCTTATGGGCCAGCCCGCCGGAGCGGACGTCTCCGATCAGATCGCCCGGCAGATTTGTCAGCGCGATGGCGACGCGGCCGTGCTCGATCCTTCGATCGGCCAAGTCGGCAGCCAATATAGTCTCGTTTTGAACGTGGAAAATTGCGCGACGGGTGCGACGCTGGCCAGCACGCAAACAATCGCCAGCGACAAAAATCACGTCCTTGAAGCCCTTTCGAGCGTTGCCACTTCGATTCGCCACAAGCTCGGCGAATCGCTCGCCTCGATCCGGAAATTCAATAAGCCGCTCGAGGACGTCACCACGTCTTCGCTCGAAGCGCTCCAGGCCTATACGCTAGGCTGGCAGGCGAACGTCAACGGGGACGAATCCGCCGCGATTGTCCCCCTCCAGCGCGCCATTTCCCTCGATCCGAATTTCGCCATGGCCTACGCGGCGCTCGGGGTGGTCTATTTCAACCTCGGCGACGCCGGGCTTGGGTCGGAGAATCTAAAGAAGGCCTACGGGCTGAGGGACCGCGTGAGCGACCGCGAGAGACTCTACATTTCGGCGCACTATGTTGGGGACGTGACCGGCGACCTCGTGAGGGCAGACCGTATTTTTGGCTTGTGGGCCCGTACATATCCTCGCGCCGGGACGCCCCTTGTCAACCTGGGCGGGGATTACAGGAACCTGGGACAGTACGAGGGGTCGATTGAGGCGCTGCGTCGCTCCGTCGCGCTTATGCCCGGCGGCGGATTTGCCCTCGCCGGCCTCAGCCGCTCCTACCTAAGCCTCGATCGCGCCGACGAGGCGGCGGCCATCCTTCAAGAGGCCAAAGCGCGCGGGGTGCGGTCTCCGTTGCTGGATTACGTCGGCTACTACCTCGCCTTTCTGCGCGGAGACAGAGCCGAAATGGCGCGCGAGGCGGCATCGGGGAGTGGCAGGCCGGGAATCAATGGCGTTCTCCTTGATCTGCGGTCTGACACAGCGGCCTATGACGGCCGGCAGGTCCGGTCGAACGGCTTGACGGCGCGGGCAATTGCCGATGCGGAGCAGGCAGGAGAAAAAGAAACGGCTGCCGGCTACCAGGCGGAAGCCGCGCTGCGCGAAGCCGTTGTCGGAGACGCCGCGCAGGCGCGCCAGCAAGCTGCCGCTGCGCTGAAAATGTCAAATGGCCGAGATACGGAAGCCGCCAGCGCGCTGGCGTTGGCCATTGCCGGCGATGCGGCTCGGGCACAAAAACTCGCAGCCGATCTGGCGCAACGCTATCCTCAGGATACCGTGGTGCAGTTCAATTACCTGCCGGGGATTCGCGCGGCGATTGCGCTCGATCGCAATGACCCAGACGAGGCGGTTTCCGACCTGCAGGCGGCTGCTCCCTACGAACTCGGCACTCCGAGGCAAACCCTGGGCCTGAATCTGTATGGGGTGTATGTGTGCGGCTTGGCGTACCTCCGGGCGCACCGGGGAGCGGGGGCTGCGGCCCAGTTCCAGAAAATCCTCGACCACCCCGGCATCGCGCTCAACGAAGTGATCCTGCCGCTCGCGCATCTGGGCCTCGCCCGCGCCCGCGTGCTCTCCGGCGACAAATCCGGAGCGCGCAAACAGTATCAGGATTTCCTCGCCCTCTGGCAGCACGCCGATCCCGGCATTCCCGTTTTGCTGCAAGCCAAATCCGAATACGCCAAACTCCAGTAAAAATCCCTTTGACCCTGGGCGAAGCCGTCAGCCGACGACCGCCGGGAGTCCCGGCGCTTTTTGTCGGGAAGGACCCCGAAAATGGTGAGGACATGTAGGTACGCGAGGAGACGTAGCTTCGGGACGCTTCCCGACTGGGAGGCGTCGGGAAGCGTCCCGAAAACGGTCAGGCGCGGCAATGAACGTCAGCGGATAAACAGCGCGGACTAAGCGCCATTGTCGGAATGCGACATAGCAAGCAGCGCTTCGGGCGTGACGCCCATCAGCGTATCGTCAAGCGAGCCTTCGGGCACTGCCGTGCCCAGCGCCGCCCAGGTCTGTTCGAACGAGTGGCCGGCGGCGATGTGCGTTTGCGCTGCCTGCTCGATCTGATTGCCGAGCGCCGTGTAGATCTGGCGGAATTCGTCGAACTGCTTCTTCACCGTCTCCAGGCGGGCCATCATCCGCTTGGCGTTGTCCTCGAGTTCCATGCCTTTTAGGCCCACCAGGACGGCGCCGAGATAGGCGTGCAGGCTATTGGGCGAAACGGGCAGAACGCGATTCCGGCGGCAATAATCGTCCAGGCGCCCCTGCTCGTCTTCAGTGAGTAGTACTTCCATGAACGCGCTTTCCGACGGAACAAACATCAGCGCCAGATCGAGTGTTCCTTCGTCGGGCTGGATGAAGGTTCCGGCGACATGATCCACGCGCTCGCGGACGGCCTGGGCGAATTCCGAACGAGCCGATTCGCCCTGCTGCGCGATTTTGTGGCAGGCATCAAGCGGGAAATCAGCGTCGATCGCGACCATCTTCCGCCCGGCGTGCAGAACCGCGGTCGCCGTCGCTCCACTGGCAAACTTGTGGTTGAAGTCGTAGCCGCTGCGCGGAAGCATGTCGGCGAGCAGCGTTTCGAGCTGCGTTTCGCCCAAAACGCCGCGGGATTTCGGACCACCCAGGACGGCTTGCATCGTCTGCGCCGCCTGCGTCAGTTCCTTGCCCGATTGCTGCACTTCGCCCAGGTGCTCGGTGAGCCGAGCGAGCACCGTGGTCGAATTCCGCAGTTGCTCGCTGACGTCGCGCTGGGCGTCGGCGGTGATCTGGCTGGCGCTGTGGACCCCTTGCTCGAGTTCGCGCCGGACTTCGGCCAGCTGTTGCGTCACCGCTTGCGAGAGCTCGCCCATCTGGCCGGCCAATCCTTGCGCCTGGGTGGCCAGCATGCGCTGCATTTCCTCGCGCACCGCCTTGATATCGGTCTGCGGCCCTCCGCCGCGGAGCCAGGCTCCGAGCATGGAGGCCGCAAAAATCGCCAGCACCACAACGACGACAACGCCAACGACGCTCATGGGAGAATTCCTCCTTAAGGAGGTCATTTTACCCAGTTAACAAGGCGAGCAATGTTTCGTTTTGAAATGGTTTACCTGTTAGTAATAGTTCTATAACCGCCCCGCACTCCTCCCTTTGCCCCGCCGTCTGGGTCTTCGCTCGGCCGTCTTGCGGCGGAGCCTGCGCCCGCCGCCACCAAGTGGGCGAGGCGCGGCGGGTGTGATACTCTCGGCGACCAAGACCGTTTATGAGGGTTCGAGAATGATCGTATCGGCGATGATTTTCGCGGGAATGACGCTGCTCATCGGGGGTGTGCTCGGGTTTCTGCTGGGGCAGGCGCGGGCTCGCATGACCTATGAGGAGAAACTGGGAGCGGCCGAAGCCGGACGCGCCGAACTGGAAAGCCGGATCGCCGATTTGCAGGAGCAACTGCGCGGATTGGGTCCGGCGAACCCTTCGGCAGGGCCGGCACGAGGGAAGGCGACGGAGTAGGCGGGCGATGGGAGCGACCGCAATCCTGCTAGCGATTCTGGCTCTCGCGGTGGGCGCGATCATCGGCTACCTCTACGGGTCCTCGCGTTCGCGCACGGGGTACGATGCGCGGCTGCGCGAGGCGGAAACGGGCCGCGCCGGGCTGGAAGCGACGACCACGGAATTGCGAGCGCAGCTCGAAGGCCTTCGCGCGCAGTTCCAGACGCAGCAGAGCCGGCTGGAATCGGAAACGGCGCAGCGCGTGGCGACCGAAGCGGCGCTCGAAGCGGCGGACAAGAGCCTGGCCGAGCAGCGGCAGGCGCTCGAAGAAACCAAGGAGGAGATGAAATCGGTTTTTCGCGCGCTGGCTTCCGAAGCGCTTTCCGCCACCACGCAGCAATTTTTGGAATTGGCCCGCGTGCGGCTCGAGGGCGCGCAGGAACAGGCGAACCAGGAGCTGGAAACGCGGAAACTGGCGGTCGAAGCGATGGTCAATCCCCTGGCCGAAACGCTGGGAAAATTGGAAGCGCAACTGGGCGTCCTGTCGCAGAACGAGTCCGCCCTGAAACAGGCGCATGGGGACCTTTCCGCGCGGCTCGCCGAGTTGCGCCAGGAAACGGGAACGCTGGCGACCGCATTGCGACAGCCGAACATTCGCGGGTCGTGGGGAGAATTGTCGTTGCGGCGGGCGGTGGAGCTGGCTGGCATGTCGTCGCATTGCGATTTCGTCGAGCAGCAAACGCTGAGCGGCGAGGCCGGGCGGCTGCGACCGGATCTGATCGTCAAGATGCCCGGTGGGCGCAACATCGCGATCGACGCGAAGGTGCCGCTGGAGGCTTTTCTGCGCGCGGCCAGAGCGACGAATCCGCGCGAGCGGCAACAGGCGATGGAAGAGCACGTTCGGGCGGTGCGTGCGCATCTGCGCCAACTCGGCTCGAAAGCGTATTGGAGCCAGTTCCCCTCCGCGCCGGAATTCGTGGTTCTCTTCATGCCCGGCGAATCGTTTTTCAGCGCCGCGCTCGAAAGCGACCGCCAATTGCTGGAGGACGCACTCGGCGGCGAGGACAAGGTGCTGCCGGCGAGCCCGATCACGCTGATTGCGCTTCTGATGGCCGTCGAGCACGGCTGGCGGCAACAGCAGATGGAGGAAAACACGCGGCAGATCGCCCGGCTGGGCAAGGAACTCTACGATCGGATCGGAAAATTCGTCGAGCACCTGGGCGGAGTGCGCGAGGGGCTCGACAAGGCCAGCCGCGCCTACAACGGCGCGGTCGGCTCGTTCAACGACCGCCTGCTGCCCTCCGCGCGGCGGTTGGGCGAACTGGGCGTTTCGGGCGAGCCCGAACTCGCCGCGCTCGAGCCCACCGAAGTCGAATTGCGGCAGCCGCCGCGCGAGGACGGCGCGAACCCTCCCGAAGAGTGATCCTCAGAAGTTGAATTTCAATCCGAACTGGAACTCGCGCGGCGAAAACGCTGCCGAGGGCTCGCCGGCGCTGCACGAGCCGCCGGTGGGATTGCAGAGCAGATTTACCGCGAGCACGTTGAACCGATTGAACAGGTTGAAGGCGTCGGCGATGACCTCGAAGTTGGCCGTTTCGGTCACGTAGAACTTCTTGTCCAGCCGCAGGTCCACGTTGAAATAGCCCGGTGTGTAGAACGTGTTGCGGCCAAGATTGCCGTCGCACCCGTAGGGCCGTATGGGAATCGTCTGGCCGAAGGGCGACTGGGCGGATTGCGGAATTCCCGCCGCGCAGGTCGTGGGCACGGAGAACGCCACGTTGGGAATGTAAGGGTCGGTCACCGAGCCGGGCGTGCCGGAGGGAACGACCGAGGGGCGGTCGGTATTGGCGCTGAAGTTGAGGTTGTAATCGGTTCCGGTGATCACGTTGTAGGGCCTGCCGGTGCCGAGCTCGATGATCGGAGCGGCGTACGAATTATCCAGCAAGCTTTTCACGAAACCGTGCTGCTTGCCGTGGTAGGGGCTGGAGAAGATCGCGCTCGTGACCCAACGATGGCGCTGATCGAAAGTGGAATTGCCCCACTCGAGATTCGGGTAGTTACTGTTTTGCGGATCGAGCAAGGTGGAAAGGTCGGTGGAATTATCCTCCGCGTGCGACCACGTCCAGCTCGATTGGAATTCGAATTCCTGCGAGAACTGCTTCGACACCGTCACCGTCAACCCGTTGTAGAGCGAGGCCCCGGAGGATTCCTGCTGCTCGACGTCGCTCCATGGCACCGGCACGCCGAAACCGGTGGGAAAGCCGGCGAGCTTGGCCAACTCAACGAGGCCGCTGTAATTCACCGCGTTTTGCCCGGCGAAAGAAGGATTCGGCCCGGAAGGCCGGAAGAAATTGAAGACGGCCGGCGTCCCGATGTAGCCGAGCGGCGAGCTGGTGCAATTGGGGCTGCCGAATCCCGCGGCCAGAACTCCCGGCTCAATCACGGCGACGCTGCTCGCGGCTGACGTGGAAATGCAGCTATTGGGCGAAGCGAGCGGGATGGCGACCGAAAGCGGGCTCGAAGGGTCGAGGCCGGCTTCGATGGCTTTCGCGTAGTTCTGCGTCAGCAGAACGGGATCGGTCTGGTTGATGTTGCGCGAGCGGTAGAGATGCAAACCGTGGATATAGGTATAGGTGACGCTGATTTTGTAGTTGCGCGCGAGTTGCCGCTCCACTCCCAGGCTGCCCTGCTCCGCGTACGTATTCACGAAATTCCCGGCCACGGGAAGAGTGAACGGCAGGAGCGGAATCGGGAAGCCCTGCGTGATGTAATTCTGCTCGGTGAAGATGGAACCGGCAAGGGTGGGATTGAAGCGCTGCTGGGCGCACTCGTAGCCGAGGCTGCTCGGAGCCCCGGATCCGCAAAGTTCGGTGCCCGCGGAAGTGATCGTCGGAATTCCGCCGACGACGCCCTGAAAAATGGAAGAAGCGTTGAGCGCCTGGGGCGCGGTCGCCGCGGTCACCGGTAGGCCCGTCGGCACGCCCCCGCCGACCTCGAGTTGGGTGGACTGGGCGCCGTCGGCGGTGGCCGAATCGAAGGCGATGGCCAGCGGCGTCATGTCGTAGAAGATTCCGAAGCCGGCGCGAACCACCGTTTTGCCGTCTCCGGTTGGATCCCACGCCAGGCCGAAGCGAGGCGAAACGTCCTTGTAGTCGCGCGGGAGGCCCTGCACGATATTGAACGCTTTTTCGGCGTTCTGATTCATGGTGGTCGCCGCGGGGAACAGCGGCACGACGGCAAGGTCGTAGCGGAGGCCGTAGTTGAGGGTCAGGTTCGAGGTGATGCGCCAGCTATCCTGCGCGAAAGCGCCGAGATCTTTCTCGTCGAACGGCTGATAGGACGTGCCGATGCCCTGAATGAATACCTGGGGAACGCCCAGACCGTAGGCCTGCACCGCGCTGAAACCCGGAAGCTGGGGCGAAAGCCCGAGCGAGCTGGCATCGAGCGCGCCGAAATTATAGACGCCGCCGAAATTAAGTTCGAAAATCTGCGGTTTCGACGAGCGGAGTTGCAATAGGTTGCCGTCCAGTCCGAATTTGAACGAGTGGTTGCCGTGAATCCAGGTGACGGTGTCAGCCCCTTCCCAGCGCTTCTCGATGCGGTCCACCGTCGAGAACGGCTCGCGCCCGAAAAACGCGAAACCGGGAATATTGACGGCGACGTTGCTGCCGCCGGTGAGCGGCGAATAGCCGTAGTGCAGGCCGCGCCGCGCGTACTGGAAACGGGTTTCGTTCAGGAGCGAACTCGAGAAGAGGATCGTGTGCTGGGCGATCACCGTCTGGTCGAGGTAGCGCTGTTCGGAGGTGCGCGAACCGGCGTTCTGGCCGAAATTCTGGTCCTGCGCGTTCACCTGAATGCCGTCCTGATAGGAGGGCGTGATCGCGGCCTGAATGAAGCTGCGCTGGTTCTGGTTCCAGATGCGATCCAGGCGAATCGAGCCGATGTCGGTTTTCTCCGTCGCGGGGTAATTCCCGATGAGTGAGGCAAGCCCGACGTAGGAGGTGGGCAGCGGCACCTCGTTCGAGGGCCCGCAACTGCCGGTGACGGCGGGGTTGCAATCGACGGGAAGCGGAAACGTGGTGGGAACGTTCGTTTCGGCGTTCAAGATGGCCGTTGTTGCACCGACGCCATAGAGCGCGGTTTGCGACGCGGCGTTGTACAGGCCGGCGGCCTGAATCAGCGGCGCCGCCGCCTGGCTCGAGCAGCCGCCGGCCGCGGGAATGGCCGCCTGGAAAAAGGCGGCCTGTTGCGAGGTCAACAGTTGCTGGCCGGAGAGGCAGGGGATGGTCGCGTTGGCCAAGCCGAAATTGCCGGAACCGATGCTGGAAAATCCGTTTTCCTCACTGCGGTGGGTTTCGAAGGCGATGAAATAGAACATCTTGTTGTGCTCGAGCGCCCCGCCCAGCGTGGCGCCGGCCTGAACGCGCGTGTAGGCCTGCTTCACCGGCGTCGCCACACCGGTCGTCGGATTCACTTGCACCGAAAACGGATCGCGGGCCTGAATCCGGCTGTCGCGCAGGAAGCCGAAGACGTTGCCGTGCATCTGGTTGCTGCCGGATTTGGTGACTATATTGATGACGCCGCCGATCGCGTTGCCGTATTCCGGCATGTAGCTGTCCTGAATCACCTGGAATTCCTGCACCGCTTCCTGGGAAACAGTGGAACGGATTCCCCCGGTGGAAGCGTCGACAGCGCTGGCTCCATCGACCGTGACGTCGTTGCCGCGGCCGCGCTGGCCGTTGAAATCGAGTCCGCTGGTGGGAGCGGCGCCGATGGATGGGGTATCGTCGCGCTTGATCGCGGAATCGAGCAGGCTGAAGTTGATGTAGTCGCGGCGATTGATCGGAAGGTCGTTGATGAGGCGCTGGGTGATCGTCGTGGAGGTGGCGCTGCGGGTGGTTTCGACGAGCGCGGGCTGGCCGGTGACCGTCACCGTTTCCGATTCCGCGGCGATCTTCAGGACGGGGTTGTAAATGGCGCGCTGACCGAGCGTGAGCGTGATGCGAGGATTGATCAGCGTGGCGAAGCCGCGCGCCAGAATCGTCATCCGGTAGCCGCCCGGCGGCAACGCCAGAAAATCATATTCGCCGCGGGAGTTGCTGGTGATCTCTTTCGCCGCTCCCGTCTCCAGGCTTTGGATTCTCACCCGGGCGCCCGGCACGGGCAATCCCTTCGGATCGAGTACGCGCCCGGTCAGGTTCGCCGTGTTGACCTGGGCCGCGGCGGGGAGCGCCGCCAGCAGGAATCCGATCGCGAGACACAAAACCCACCCTGCGATGCTTTTCAAGCGCATCCGTTCCTCCCTCTTGCCGTTTTGCCGCCCTCAAGCGCCCGGAGATTGTTGCCCCACGGGGTCTCAATCGCCGTCGTATATTACTCCGCCACACCGCCAAGCGGCTACGCCCATTCGCCGCCTGGATGCGTCCTGAACAATGAATGAATGGAAAAACCCTTAGCGGCCGTGTTAACGGTCGCGATTCACCCCGCTCAACTGCACGAGCTCCCGCGAAGAGGGCGCCACCTCGGGCCGCTGCTGCGGTGAACGCCAATTATCGAGCGTGGCGACCTGCTGCACGCAAGAGATGGTGCAATGCGGCGCGCAGCCCTTCTGCGCGAGGAACTCCCGCCGCCGCATCTCGCGCGTGTATTGCGCGATCGGGACGCCCGGATAGCCGCGCTGCTGCGAGCAGTAATGCACCAGACCGTCCTCGCAGACGTAGAGGTAGCGCGCGCCGGCGCGGCAGCGCCAATGATGTTCGCGGCCGTGGGCGATATCCTGCTGGAACCCGTTGACGCGGGCGAAGCTGCGCTTGCCCAGGCGCATGATCTCTTCAAAAATTTCGCGCTCGCGCAGGCCGAGCGGCTGCAATTGCCCTTGGCCATCGTGCAGAATCCCCACCGTGCTCGTGAAACCCAGCGCGACGGCGCGATGCGCCACCGTCAGCGCGTCCTCGGGATTCTTCACTTCGCTGCCAAGCACCGAATTGATGTTCACGTGAAAGTCGGCGTGCTCGGCCAGTAGCTTGAGCTTCTGATCGAGCACTTTCAGGCTCTTTTTCGAAACCTCGTCGGGAATCACGTTGTCGATCGAGATTTGCAGGTATTCGAGGCCCGCACGGTTCAGCCGTTCGATCCGCTCGCGCGTGAGCAGGTAGCCATTGGTGATCATGCCGGCGATCATGCCGTGATGGCGGATGTGGCGGATCACATCGTCGAGTTCAGGATGCAGCAGCGGCTCGCCGCCGGAGATGGTGACGATGCTGGTGCCGAACGACGCCAGGTAGTCGAGCCGGTTTTTCAGATCTTCGATCGGGACTGGCGGTGAATGCTTGTCGAATTCGTTGCAATACGTGCAGGAAAGATTGCAGCGCCGGATCGGAATGAGGTGTGCCAGGAAGACGTGATCGGTGGACACGACGCCCCTGGCGACTTTGCGCCACGTCCGCCAGCCGCGCTGGATCGCCAGGCGCCTCCTTCGGATTTTCTTCTGGAAACTCATCTTGCTCGCCCGCCGCACAGGCGCGGAAGCTCCCGTCCGCGCAGGCTCGTCGCAGGCAACTCCCAAGGCGCTGGCAGCGCTCCGCGCCGGCCAACCGCCCAAGCCGCTCAAGCCCCTATGCTATAACAAACCTCGCTTCCACCAGCCAATTTTTCCGCGCTGCCGTCCCCTTGCCGGCAGAAACCGCAAATCGCGGGGACATCGCGTCAGGTCATGCGGCCGGTGGCGATACCACGGGCCCAGTCCTCGCGGCCGAGCTCGCCGGCGCGCCGCGCCGCGGCGTTCCAGTCGTAGGCGACGCGGTGAAGCGAGACGTTCCAGCCCTGTGAACTTTTCTCCAGAATCGCGTAGGAGGCGTGCGGTGCATAGGACTCCATGAAGTGCATGTGCGGAATATTTTGATCGTACGCGGCCAGGCCAACGCTGCCGGGATTCACTACGAGCTGGCCGGTGGAGAGATGCACCACGCGAGGAATGTGCGAATGCGCGCACAGGACGACGCGATGGCTGACGGGACCCAGGCGCCGGAGAATCTCCGCTTCGGGCAATACGACCGGGTAGCCCGAGGAAACGTCTTCGAGAAGGTACTCGTCGTCGGAAAACGGTGTGCCGTGGCACAGAAGCAGTTCGTCGTCGAGGGTCGCGGTTCCAGGTAAGGATTTCAGCCAGGCGACGGGTTCCGGGCCGAGAGCGCGCAGAACGAAAGCGAGCGTCGGATTCGCACGGATTTCGGCGTCGGAGGAAGCGTGGACCAGCCGGTCCATGTTGCCGGAAATGGTGACGGGGGTTTGCGCTTCGGCAAGCTGCCGGAAGGTTTCGAGCGGATTCAGCGGGCCATAGAGAACGTCGCCGAGATCCACGATACGCGTGACGGATTGGCACCGAACGTGGTCGAGGACGGCTTCGAGAGCCCAGGAATTGCCATGAATATCGGCGAGGAAAGCGATGCGATCCGGCACCGGGCGAAACCTCCGTTGCACAAGTTGCGATAAATGGTACCGCAGGCGCGGTGCGGGTCCGAACGCAAGACGCGGCGCTTTTCCGGCAAGGGGCAAAAAAAGCGTAATATAAACTAAAGACGTACGTATCAAAATGGGAATAATGGCCGTTGCGACATCGGATTCGCCAAACTTGCTTGCATATCGGGTGGGATGTCGGGCATCTTAGTGTTTCGTACTCGTTGGGGTAATTCAACGTTTACACGATTCCTGCGGAGGTGGGAGCTTGATGAGGTGTGGAAAAGTTTTCGCGGCGTTCGGTTTGTTCCTGGCGATGAGTCTTCCCGCTTTTGCCCAAACGAAGGCGTCGAAAGTCGAACTGGCCGGCACGTACGCTTACATGCGCGACAATATTAAAGGGCCGGGCGACTATAGCGAAGGATTGCAAGCCAACGGCGGCACCGGTTCGATCACCTTCAACCTGACAAACATGTGGGGCATCGTCGCCGAAGTCGGCGGCTACAACACCAGCACGGTCAGCTCGGCCGGTGGAATGGACATCACCTACGCCTCTTACCTTTTTGGCCCCAAGCTTTCCATCCGGAAATGGAACACGCTGACGCCTTATTTTCAGACGCTGTTCGGCGGTGTGAAGGGCAACAACGCGCTGCCGGTCGGGAACAACGGCCAGAGCGGGTTTTTCCAGGCCGATAAGAACGCCTTTGCGTGGACCATCGGCGGCGGCCTGGACGCCTCGGTCACCAAACACCTGGCCGTTCGCGTTTTCCAAGCCGAATATTTCATGACGAAGTGGAACGACGGCGTGAACAACCTGCAGAACAATTTCCGCGTGGAAACTGGTCTGGTCTGGCGATTCGGGAAACTCTAAAAGCGCGACGTTCGATACGTCTCAGGCAGCTCGCGCGGAAAGCGCTCGGCCGCAATCCTTTTCGTGATTAGGCCGGGTGTGGTTGCGCGCCACGCCTGTCTTGGCTGGACGGCGGCGCGAGATGAAAATCACGCATCATTATCGTTCGGCTATGGGATCGCCGCGCTGAAATCTGGCATGTCCTGATTTCCGCAACTCGCTGGTGGTGTGATCGAACCTACTTGTCCGACCAAACGGCCAGCTCGTTTCCGCTCGGGTCGGTGAAGTGAAACCGTCGCCCACCCGGGAAAGAAAAAGTCGGTTTCACGATTTTCCCGCCGGCGGCTTGGACGTTCCTCTCGCTCGCCTCGAGGTCTTCGCTGTAGACGATCGCCAGATGTTGGCTCACGAAGAATCCCCGTGCGTCAGGCGGCGGGCTGGGGCGTAGCGGCTTAGCGGGCTTGGGCGGAAGCGGCGGATTCAGCGCCGCGCTCGATTTCGATCGAGCCTTTGAAATAAGCGCCATCCTCGATCATGATCCTGGCGGTCGCCAGGTCACCAACGACCGAACCGTCCTTTTTGATTTCGATGCGGTCGCGCGCGCGCAGATTGCCCTTCACGTTGCCGAAGACCACCACTTCGCGCGCTGAAATATCGGCGGTGACGCGGGCGGCAGCGCCGATGGTCAGCCGGTGCTCGCCAAGAACGATGTTGCCTTCGACGCGGCCGTCGACCTGAAGGTCTTCCTGGCCGCTGATTTCGCCTTGAACGTGCAGGCCCGGGCCAACGTGCGCGCCACGGCGTTCGGGGGCGCTCGGGCGGGAAGGTTCGGTGGGCGTCATCGGTTTGGCCTCCTGAGAGGGACGTGGCTGCGGAGGCGGCGCGGGCTGCACCGTAGGTGCAGGCTTTGCGGGAGCCGGCGGGGCCTTGACCTCCGGCTCATTCGGAATTTCCCGCTTCTTTCCTGGCCACATGAGGTTTCCTCGATTGCTGCTCCGGCCGATCGAACGCGAACGGGGCGCGGAACAGTTCTAACACTGTAGACCCCGGCCTCAAATTGAGGCAAGTCGGTTTTTTGCGGTTTCGCGAGACCGCTCGGGACAGCCCCAAAAGCAGACCGAAGTCCGCGCCGCTCGCCTAATACTTGCGCAGAACCCCGACCACGCGGCCCTGCACCTTCACTTCGTCGGCGGGAACGAAGATGGGCTGCATTTCGGCGTTGGCCGGCTGCAGGCGGATGCGTCCGCCGGCTTCTCGATAGAAGCGCTTCAGCGTGGCTTCCTCGCCGCGAACCAGCGCGACGACGATTTCGCCGGGATTCGCGACCTGCGTCTGCTCCACGACGATGTAATCGCCGTCGAGGATGTGATCGTCGCGCATCGAATTCCCCTTCACCTGCAGCACGTAGGTGCCGCGGCCGCGGGTGAAATCGCCCAGCGAAATCGCTTCGCGGCTTTCGACCGCTTCGAGCGGCTGGCCCGCGGCGATGCGGCCGACGAGCGGCAGTTCGGCCGCCTGGCGCCCGATCACCTCCTCCCGCACCGGACGCGGGAGATTCAGGATTTCGATCGAACGGCTGCGATTGTGGCCGCGGCGGATGAATCCCTTGCGCTCGAGCGTGGTGAGATGTTTGTGGACGGTGGCCAGCGAGGCGAGACCGAGCGATTTGGCCATCTCCTCGTAGCTCGGTGAATAGCCGCGCCGGTCGAGAAACGACACCAGAAAATCGAGCACCTGTTTTTGCCGTTTGGTCAGAGCCATGTCGCCTCCGCAATCAAACGCATTGCGGAATTACTGTAGGCGAAGAGAAGGCGAAGAAGCAAGGAAAATTTCCTCTCGCGTTTCCGGAAGTCCGCGGGCGACGCCGGCACGGCGCCCCCACGAATCAAGTCTCTAACAGTCTGCGCCGCGCTGCTTCTTTCGCGCACCCCCGGTATCGTGCCCCGGAACGCTGTGGTAGAGTACAAACAAATTGTCGCTAGGAGAGGCAACCGTGCGAGGGAAGTCGGCAGATTTGTCTTTTTCCTGGATGATCGGCGGGCCCCAAGGAAGCGGAATCAACGTAAGCGCCGAAATGTTCGCGAAGGCGCTGAGCAGGGCCGGTTATTACGTCTTCGGCCAGATTGAATATCATTCGAACATCAAGGGCAAACACAGCGCGTACCGGCTGAGGATCGCCAGCGAACCGCTGGCTTCCCACGTCGAGGCGGTGCACCTGCTTTCCGCGCTCGACGAGGAAACGCTGGTGGGCGACCTGTACCACGAATTTCCCGCGCATCCCGGCCACGTGCACGAGATGGCGCCGGGCGGCGCGATTCTGTACGACCGCGAATACCGCAAATTCCTCGACTGGATCGAGCGCGACGACGTGCAGTTCTGGGAGATGCCCTACGCCGAACTGCTCGAGCGGGCGCTCGAGGAAGCGGGCAAGCCGGGACAGGCGCGCGCCTATCGCATCATGAACAACAGCATGGTGCTGGGCGCGTCGGTGGGCGTGCTCGGCTTCGATTTCGAAGCGGCGGCCGTGGCGATTCGCGACAGTTTCGGCGCGAAAGCGGGCAGGGTGGCGGAAATGAACGTGCTCGCCGCTCGCCACGCGTGCAATTACGCGCGCGAGCACTTCACCGGGAAACTCAGCTACCAACTTCCGCCGGTGCCTGAACCGCGCGAGCAGATGCTGATTAAGGGCACGCAGGCGGTGGGACTGGGCAAGCTGCAGGCGGGTTGCGGAATTCAAACGTATTACCCAATCAGTCCGGCGACCGACGAGAGTGTGTACCTCGAGGAAAACCAGCGCGAACATTCAATCGTGGTGCTGCAAACCGAGGATGAAGTTTCGGCCATCGACGCGGCGGTGATGGCGGCGCACGGAGGCGTGCGCGCGGCGACCTCGACGTCGGGACCCGGCTTCGCGCTGATGCCCGAAGGATTGGGCTTCGCGGCGATGACGGAGGCGCCGGGGCCGGTGCTGGTGAATTACCAGCGCGGCGGGCCTTCCACCGGGCTGCCGACGCGCTGGGAACAGGGCGATCTTTCCTTCGCGCTGTCGGCGGGACAAGGCGACATCCCGCGGATCGTCATCGCCTCGGGCGACATCGAAGAAAGCTTTTTCGATACGTTCGACGCCTTCAACTACGCCGACCGCTATCAGCTGCCCGTGATCGTGCTGGTGGATAAGCATCTTTCCTCGAGCTACCAGACGCTGCCGCTCTTCGACACTTCGCGCCTGAAGATCGACCGCGGCGCTCTGTTCGAGGGCGAAGGAAACGGCCACGGTGAATATTTCCGGCACGCGTTCACGCCGAGCGGCGTGAGCCCGCGTTCGATTCCCGGTCAGCCGGGCGGCGCTTTCTGGACGACGACCGACGAGCACGACCCGCGCGGCCACATCACCGAAAGCATTTCCAACCGCCTGCTGATGATGGAAAAACGGATGGGCAAGCTGAAGCTGGCCTCGAACGAAATTTCCGACGAGAAGAAATTCCGCCTGGTGGGCAGCGGGGAAACCCCGGTGCTGGCGCTGGCTTGGGGCTCGTCGAAGGGAGCGATCGTGGACGCGCTGCGCCACGCCGATCCCGAAGGGCGGCGCTACAGCTTCCTGCAGATCCGGATGATGAGGCCGTTCCCGGTGGAACAGGTGCGGCGCATGGTCGAACGCGCCGGCAAGGTGGTCTGCTTCGACGGCAACTATTCCGAGCAACTCGCCCGGCTGGTGCGCGAGGAAACCGGATTCCAGCCGCAACACCGCGTGGTGAAATATGACGGACGGCCGTTCAGCGAGGACGAAATCGTCGCGGCGCTCGAACACGCCGTGGCGGGCGGGCCCGAACGCATCGTCATCAGCGGCGGGCGCGTGGTGGGACCCGAATTCGCACCCGCGGAATTCGAACGCATGATCGAATTGCGCCGCAAACACGGCAAGATGCTTCCACCGATGGTTCCGCTGCCGCCGGGCTACAACCGCTAGGCCAAGGAGAGGATTCGATGGGAACTGTGACCGAGATCAAACCTTTCACCGCGCAGGACTACAAAGCCGACATTCACAACGATTGGTGCCCCGGCTGCGGCGATTTCGGGATTCTGTCCGCGATCCAGATGGCGCTGGCCAAGCTGCAGATTCCGCCCTATCGCGCGGCGGTGGTGAGCGGCATCGGCTGCTCGGCCAAGGCGGCGCACTACATGAACACGTACGCCTTTCACACGCTCCACGGGCGCGTGATGCCGTGCGTGACGGCGCTGAAACTGGCCAATCACGATCTGACGGTGATCGGAGCGGGCGGCGACGGCGACGCCTACGGCATCGGCGGCGGCCATTTCGTCGCCGGCGGACGCAGGAACCTGGACATCACCTACGTCGTCTTCAATAACGACGTCTACGCCCTGACGAAAGGCCAGGCATCGCCGACGATCGGCAAGGGCCAGCGAACCAAGTCAATGCCCGAAGAATCCATCATGGAGGCGATCAATCCGGTTCTGTTGGCGCTCGCGTGCGGATATACGTTCGTGGCTCGCGGCTACGCGCTCGATACGAAATACCTGGTGGACCTGATCGCGCAGGCCATTCAGCACCGCGGCAGCTCGCTCGTCGACGTCCTGCAAACCTGCCCCACCTACAACGACCTGCACAGCAAGAGTTGGTACGCCGAACAGGTTGAGGGACAGCCGCGGCTCTACAAACTCGACGGCACGGACTACGATCCGGTGGTGCACAACCCCGAGGATCCGGCGGAAATCACGCGGAAGAAAGCGCAGGCGCTCATCCGGTCGCAGGATCCGAGCGGACGAATCGCGCTGGGCGTCTACTACAAGCTGGAAGTGCCGACCTACGAGGATTACCTGAAGCGGAAAATCACCGCGCTCGAATCGAAACCCCTCGCGCAGCTCGACGTCTACCACCGCGACATCACGCCGAACCTGCGCAACCTGACCTGAGCGAACGGCGCGGGACGCGTGACGCTTCCTCCCCGCGTCCCTCCAGCCCATCGAAACTAATGTAGACACGCAAACGGCGCGGCTGCGCCACGCGCGGTCGTCTATTCCTCGCCGGAAGACCCGGCGGAAGCGCTGGTGCTTTGCGCGGAGAAGAAATTCTGCATGTAGAGCTGGCGATAGATGCGCCCGCCGACCCTCGCGGCGTGAGGGCCGCTGACACCGGGACCGTAGCGCCGCAGCAAAACCACCAGCACGAGCTTGGGGTGGTTGCCGCCCAGATCGCTGCTCGCGTAGGAAACGAACCAGCCCAGTTCGCCGCCGCGTGTCTCGTCGGTGCACGTGCCGGTTTTGGCGTAGACGAGTTCGCCATCGGGCGTGTAGCTCAACCGCGCTGTGCCGAATTCCACGGCGCCCAGCATGCCTTCGCGAATCGCATCGTTGTAGGGCGCGAGGTCGATTCTGCGCTTCAGGCGAGGAACGAAATCCTTCGCTTGCTGCGCGCTTTGCGGATATTGCAAATAGTAGAGCGAGCCGCCGTTGGCAAACGCCGACATTTCCGCGGCCAGTTGGAGCGGAGTGATGCGGATGCCTTCGCCGAAGCTCGTCATTTTGCCGATGCCGCCACGCCACGGCGGAGGCGGCGCGGAGGGAAACGTGCCGGGATGCTCCGCGGGCATATCCCAACCGGCGCGTTCGCCGAGGCCGAGCAGATGGGCGTAGTGCGCCACGGTCTCGTAGCCAAGCCGGCGGCCCATTTCCGCGAAAAATTCGTTATTGGAATGGGCGATGGCTTCGGTGAGATCGATCGAATAGCGCGGCGCCACGCGAACGAGCGTATTCCCGTTGATCAGGCCCTCGCGCAAAGCGGCGAGCGCAATGACGGGCTTGATCGTGGAGCAGGGTTCGAAGCCGGAGGAGAAGGCGAGCCGCTGATTCACAATCGCCAGGATGCGGCCGTCGTTCGGATCGACCGCGACCACCGAGCCGTAGTACGGGCCCAGCGCGGCAATCGCCGCGCGTCGCACCATGGGATCGTCGAACGCGGTGACGTCACCGGCCGAAGGATCCAGGCGCGGGCGGTAGTACCGCACGCGATGAATGTAACGTGGCCGGACGTAGCGCCGTTGAACCACGCGACGCCGAGAAGCGACCGTGCGATGCTCCACTCGCCGATGCGACGCCACTCGGCGGCGCGCCGGAACCCCGCGATGCACCGCAACGCGGCGGCGCGGAACGACGCGGCGACGCACCACTCTGTGCCGCACGGGATGAACCACGCGATGAGAGATCGCCGTGTTCTTTCGCGTTTTCGATTTCGCGGAAGCGGCAGTGGAGGAACGCTTCGCCGCGCTTGGCGTCGAGGCAGTTTGCCGCGCGGCAGCCGGCACGGCCAAAAGGAACACAAAAATCAGCGCGGCTGCTCCGCGCAGTCTTCCCCAAATGGAATTCAGCACGTTCGTGGACACACGTAGGCTCTCAGTCCGTTTCCAGGCGCTGCTCACTCCCGCGTGGGCATTGTAGAGGAGGATTCGCGAAGCAGGCAACCGAATCCCGCAGGGAATTTTCCTTTTTGGCAAGAGCCGGGATTCCGGAATGGTACTCCATTCAAAACGAAAGGATTAACACGGAGGACACGGAGAAAGCCGGAGGGCGCGAAGGCAACCGAGGCCTGCCAACAGCGCGGGAACAAAAGCGCGACACTCCACCGCGACTCAGCGGGGCGGAGAAATCGCGCTTAGCGCGATTTCTCCTTGCCGGCAGCGGCGGCGGAAGCTTGCACCGGCGGTTTTTCCTTTTCCGGCTCGCCTCCCATCGTCGGAATGCCGAGTTCTTTTCGCACCGCCGCGGCAAGTTTCTGGCGGACGTCGGTATTTTCCTTCAGGAAGACGCGCGCGTTTTCGCGTCCCTGGCCCATGCGTTCGCCGTGGAACGAAAGCCAGGAGCCGGATTTTTCGACGACGCCGAGTTCGAGGCCCTGATCGATCAGGTCGTTTTCGAACGAGATGCCGTCGTCGTAGAGAATGTCGAATTCGGCCTGACGGAATGGAGCGGCGACCTTGTTCTTCACGACCTTGGCGCGGGTGCGCGCTCCGATCACTTTCTCGCCGTCCTTGATGGATTGCACGCGGCGAATATCCAGCCGGACCGAGCTGTAAAATTTCAGCGCGCGGCCGCCGGTGGTCGTTTCCGGATTGCCGTAGAAAACGCCGATTTTTTCGCGAATCTGGTTGATGAAAATCAAGCAGGTGCGCGATTTCGAAACGATCGCGGTCAGCCGCCGCAGCGCCTGCGACATCAAGCGCGCCTGCAAGCCCATCTGCGGCTCGCCCATTTCACCTTCGAGTTCCGATTTCGGCACCAGCGCTGCCACCGAATCCACCACCACCGCGTCCACGCCGCCCGATCGAATCAGCGTTTCCGCGATTTCGAGCGCCTGTTCGCCGTGGTCTGGCTGCGAGACCAGCAGATTGTCCACGTCCACGCCCAGCTTCTTCGCGTAGCTCGGATCGAGCGCGTGCTCGGCGTCCACGAAAGCCACCTGCCCGCCGAGTTTCTGCGCCTGCGCGGCCACTGTCAGCGCCAGCGTCGTTTTGCCGCTCGATTCCGGACCGAATATCTCCACCACGCGGCCACGCGGCAGGCCGCCCACCCCGAGCGCCGCGTCGAGCGAAATGGAACCCGTCGGAATCACGCTCACCGGGACCATCACGTCGCGGCTGCCCAGCCGCATGATCGAGCCTTTGCCGTACTGCTTTTCGATCTGCGCAATCGCGTTTTCGAGCAGCTTGCTCTTTTCGTCCGCCATCTGCCACCTCACCCAGGATTCTGCCAGCCCGTTCAGCCAATCACAACGCGGCCCGCTCTGACAAGAAGTTCCGCCGGCCTTCCCTCATCCGTCAAGCTCGCCTATCCTATCACCAGGCGAAGAAAAAGCAAAGATATTCTCCCGCCCGTGTCCTATCCGCCCACACCCGCCCCACCCAGCGCGGGATTCGGCGTCGTCACGCCGCCGGAATAGACGTAAAACCCGCGCCCCGTTTTCCGGCCCAGCCATCCAGCGGCAACGAGTTTGCGCAGCAGCGGACAGGGGCGATATTTCGGATCGCCCAGGTCGCGATGCAGCACTTCCAGAATATCCAGGCAAACGTCGAGACCGATCAGATCGCCGAGTTCGAGCGGGCCGAGCGGATGATTCATGCCCAGCTTCATCACCTGATCCACGGCTTCGACGGTGGCGACGCCTTCGAGCACCGCAAAAACCGCTTCGTTGATCATCGGCATCAGCACGCGATTCGAGACGAACCCGGGCGCGTCGTTCACGGCCACCGGCTTTTTGCCGAGACGCTCGCACAGCCCCAGGATGACGCCGAAGGTTTCGTCGCTCGTCGCGATGCCGCGAATCACTTCCACCAGCGTCATCATCGGCACGGGATTCATGAAGTGCATGCCGGCGAAACGCTCGGGGCGGCCGGTCGTGGCGGCGAGCGCGGTGATGGAAATCGAAGACGTATTTGAAGCCAGCAAAGCAGTTGCCGGTAGGACTCGCTCAAGCTCCGCGAGAATTTGCTTTTTCAGATCTGCCTGCTCGGGCACGGCTTCCACGACGAGTTCGGCTGCGGCGAGGTCTTCGAGCTTCGTCGTTATCCGCAGGCGCGCCAGGATGGCCGGTTTTTCGGCTTCGGCCAGCTTGCCGCGCTTGATTTCGCGATCGAGATTCTTGGAAATCGTTTCGAGCGCACGATCGAGGAATCGCTGTTCCACGTCGCGCAAAATCACGGCGTAGCCCGCGCGCGCGAAAACGTGCGCGATGCCGTTGCCCATCGTTCCCGCGCCAGCCACACCCACCGTTTTGATGTCTTCGAGCTTCATCGAACCTCCGAGCCGCGGAATCGCGAAGAAATTAGAAAATCACGGCGAGGGCGATAAAGCAAGGGCGGGAACGCCGGCGCGGACGGACGGATTTCGAGTCGTCGAGGCCGAGCGGAACCACGAACGAGGGTCTGCCTGTTCCGCGATTGCGCTCGGCCGGAAAGTTCCCTATCGCCGTTCGAGGGCGGCGAGATTGTGTTTCGCGCCCGCGTCGCCCTGCGCCGCGGCTTTCCGGTACCACGCCAGGGCTCGGACGTAATCCTTGCCCACTCCCTTTCCGTGCTCGTAGACCCAGCCGAGGCTGTTTTCGGCCAGAGCGTAGCCCTGCGCGGCGGCCTTATGGAACCACGCAATGGCCCGGCGGTAGTCCCGGTGCACAGCGCGTCCGTGTTCATACATCCAGCCGAGGTTGTTTTCGGCAGCGGCGTCTCCCTGCGCCGCGGCCCTCCGATACCACAGGAGCGCCTGGTTCTGATCCCTTCTCGCGCCCAGCCCATGCTGATACATCCAGCCGAGGTTATTTTCGGCGTCCGGGTAATCCTCAGTGGCTGCTTTCCGGTACCATTTGAGCGCCTGGCCGTAATCCTGACTCACGCCGTCCCCGTATTCGTACATCCAGCCGAGGTTGTTTTCAGCGCGAGCGTAATCCTGCGCGGCGGCCTTGCGGTACCACGCGAGCGACTGGTTGTAATCCTGTCTCACGCCCTTGCCGTGCTCGTACATCCAGCCAAGATTGTTCTCGGCAGTGGCGTCGCCCCGCGCGGCCGCCTGACGGAATTTGACGAGGGCCTGCGCGTATCGCTGTTGGCGGAAAAGGCTGATGCCATCGCGATCGAGCGTTGCGGCGTCAGGCCGGTTGCCGGCCACCTGCGCTCTGGCCGGCCGGGCGCTCACGAGGCAAGTAAGCGCAACGGAAATCAGCACCAAGGTTTCAGCCGAATTCCCCCACGGAAATGGCTTAGGGCCGGATGGCGCCAATGCACGTCTCCTCTCAAAAAGAATCGGAATTGGGGCTTGCCTTTCGTGCAGTGTGGGCGCGAATCGTAGCAAGGTAACAGGTCGCGAATCAAGAGGAGAATCTGTGCGGCAGTTGCGCTATAGCACGATAGTGGTCGGCGCCGGATTCCGCCTCTACAAAAAGATCGACCTCGATGGGCAACTGGAATCCGCGCTCAGAAGGAAATTTCCAAAGGATGGCCAGAGAAAGTGATTTGGCGTTTCACCTCGCCAAGTTGCACGTCGATTTTCCGCCGCGCGGGCGCGAGCATCCGCGAACCTTCCGCCAGCGACAGGCCGAAATGGCGATGCGCATCGTTCCAACGCATTTCCATGCCCATCCATTCCCCGCGCCGGTAATCGAACGATTCCCCGTCGTCTTCATAAAGAGAGAAATGGCCGTCCGCGCCGGGATAAATCACCACGGTCAACGGCTCGTCCGATTTTTCGCCCACGTATTGTTTCACCGGCCCGAGCGGCAGGATCGTCCCCCCGCGAACGTACAAAGGGATGGTTTCGAGATCCACCGGGCGCACGATTTCGCGTCCGCCTTCGATGCGTTCGCCCGTCCAGAAATCGTGCCACACGCCGCGCGGCAGATAGACGCTCCGCGTCGCCGCTCCTTTTTCGAATATCGGCGCGACCAGTATGTCGCGTCCCCACAAATACTCGTCGGCGCGCGCCGTGGCCACGGGATCGTCCGGATACTGCAGCCACAGCGCGCGCAGAATCGGCAGTCCAGTCCGCGAGCATTCCCGCACCGCGCTATATAAATAAGGAAGCAGACGGTAGCGCAGATTCAGGTATTTCCGGCAAATCGGCTCGACCTGCGTGTTGTGCAATTCGCTGTCCGGCGGCACGTATCTCGATTCAATCGGCCCGGGATTGCCCATGTCCCAGCCCCACGGCAGCCGCAATTTCCACGTCCGGCCGTGGCAACGGAACAGCGGGCAAAACGCGCCGAACTGGAACCAGCGCAGGTAAAGTTCCGCGGTAAATTCTTTCGTCGGAATGAATCCCCCGATATCCGTGCCCCAATACGGAATCCCGCTCAAGCCGGTGTTGATTCCGTTCGCGACCTGCGTTTTCAGCGTCTCCCACGTGGAAACCACGTCGCCCGACCAAAGAAACGATGCGTAGCGCTGCATGCCGGCGTAGCCGTTTCGGTTCAGCGCGTAGGGCCGCACGTTCGGCCGATCGAGCTGCGGGCCCTCCCAATACATCCGGTTGCGATCGAGGCGCGAGGGAATATCGAGCGCATCGCCTTCGTCGGGCCACCAGCCATCCACGCCCATCGCGAAATCGCGCCGATGCTCGTCCCAATAGCAACTGGCGCGCGTATCGCCGAAACGGTCCAGGCGGCAAGTGTCGCGAACGCTGCCGGCAAGCTTATCGGCCAGAATCACCACGTGAAGCACGGCGCGGAAATGGTGCTCGTGGAATTTCGCGAGGATCGTCGGCGGATCGGAAAAAACGCGCGGGTTCCAGTCGAATGAGCCGTTCGCGGTGTTCCAGCCGGAGGGGCAAAACCCGGTGCCCAGATAAATCAGCGCGTCGCAGGGCAGCTTTTTGCGGCGAAAGGTTTCCGCTTCATCCAGAATTTCCTCGCGGCTCTCGAGCGTGCGATGCGACTGCTGATAGCCGAAACTCCACAGCGGCGGCATTTCCGGAAGCCCGGTCAGGCGCGCGTATTCGGCAAGAATCGTTTCCGGGTCGCGCGACGCGGTGAAAAAAAGGTCCAGCGGCGAGGAGCCTTGCTCCGCGGGAAGAAATCTCGCTTCCGCGCCGGTGAAATCGAACGTCCCATACGGCTGATGAAAAAACATCGCCCAGCCCGCGGCGCTCGCGATCCACGGAATCGGGACGCGCGCGCCGGCCGTCGCAAGATCGGGCACGCCTTCGCCGTTGCGCATCGGAAAAAATGAGCCGCGGCGGTCGAATTGCGGCCCTCCTTCGCCGAGCCCGAAAATCGGCGCATGGCTCGCATCGAAAGAGACGGCCCCGGTCGCGCGATCCATCGCAAGGCTCTGAATTGGCTCGCCATTCGCCGTCGCGATGTGAAAAGCGAGCGGCGCAGGCTCGACGCGCACCCGCAGATTCCCCGCGCGAATCGTTTGCGCGTGAAATTCGCCGCGAAGCGTCGCGATCGGCGCGTGCCACGACTCGCGAACCAGCGAGCCATCGCGCGGAATCGCCGCGGAACGACCGCCGACGATCGGCAACACGCTCAGCCGAAACGTATGTTCGCTCACCGCGCCGACCTGGATCTCGAAATCGCCCGGGGCAAGTCGCGCCGCGGCGGTTTGCGCGGATGCAACCAGATTTTCGGGAAGAATCCCTGCGGCGCAAGCCGCCCCCAGCGTTTTGAGGATTTGCCTGCGATCGATTTTTTTGGTCATGGCTGCTCGCGAGCCTTGCATATTAGCGTGAAGCGTTCGCGCCCGCTACGACGAAACGGCACGCGCCTGCTCCGGAGGGGAAATCGGCGCGAAGCGGCACTCAATTTGTCATCCTGAGCGAAGCGAAGGATCCCGAAAAACGGGGCCCTCGATCCATCCTCGTTCCCGCGCGGGTGCGGAGAGCGTGCGTTCAGGGTCCCAGAAAGCTGAGGCGCTTGTCTTTAGTTCCGGGCAGGATGGTCGAACGGTCGACGGCGCATCGGCCACGCGCCCGCCGCTCAGCAGCGTCCCGTATGAGATTAGATCATTCCGGCGGAACGCCTTCGACCACCTGGCGAACGATCGGCGTAGCCCGCTGGGCGTCTTCGGGCAGAACGCGAAGAACGAGCGGCTGGCCCTCCTCGTCGGCGAGGTAACTGCCGATGCCGTTGCCGGCGAGCGCGGATTTCAGAAAGCCCGCGAGTTCGGCGTCCTCACCATGCCAGACTTCGGCGGTTGCGTCCTCGGGATGTGGATCCTCGACGATGCCGGAGGCTTCAGTCCAATCGCCGTCTTCCGCGTCGGCCTGTTCGGCAGATTCACCCTCCGGCCCCGCGATGGACGCGGCGATCCGGGCGAGCGCATCCTCCAAAACCTTTTTCGCGGCTGCGAGTTCGGACGCCGGCACCCAGATTTCCAGAGCGCCGTAGCTATTGCCGAAGGTGAGACGCGCGTCGAGATCTTCGCGGTTGAAGCGGACGCCGGCATCCTCCAGCGAAGAGGCGATTTCGCTGAAGACGCGGCCATTCGTGCCGCGCCAGAGCAATTCGACGTCTTCCCCGGCCGATCCGTCACCGGACTCGGCTTCGGCGCCGGGCAATTGCTCCACCAGGTCCACGCCGCAATCGTTGCAGTGCGTGAATCCCGGGCGATATTCGATCCCGCAGTTCGGGCAGAACATATTTTGACAAGCCAAGCGAAACACATGCGAGGCGAACGGGTCAAGCAGTGAGCGCGAAAAAAAGGGAGTCAGGCCGGGGAAGGCCCGACTCCCTGATCTTGTGCCGGCGGCAGCTCCGGCGAATTCGCCGGAGCCTGCGCGGAGGCTGGACTACTGATCCTGCTTGTAGTTCTGAACCTGCTCGACGGTGATGGTGGCGGGGCCAACGCAAGCC
Source organism: Acidobacteriota bacterium (assembly GCA_021818865.1). GTDB lineage: Bacteria > Acidobacteriota > Terriglobia > Acidiferrales > UBA7541 > JAKASX01. Next base: position 35,562 of record JAKASX010000007.1, on the reverse strand, counting down.
GCTTCACCATTGCCGCCGTTGAGAATGTTCCAGTTGACCGTGACGGTGTGCTCGCCCTGGCCGGGGTCCGGATACACGAAATTGAACGAGTGAGCGGAAAGCGTGCTCTCAACAAGCTGGAAACAAGTGACGCCCGTCGTGCACGAGGCGAGGCTGCTGATGACCGTGGAGCTCACTTGAATGAACCGCTGGTCGTAGATCACATAGCTGCCCGAACCCGAAGCGGTCGTTTCCGGCTCGACCGCATTGCCGTCCACGAGCACGGTGACGTCTACGCCGATATCCTGGGTTGAACTGCTGGAATTGTTTGTAATTTTGTTGTCGGTGTAAAGTCCTGTGACGAGAGACGGAGTGATGAGGAGCGCCGCCTGGCCCGTGTTCGGGGTCTGTATTGTGTCGGAGAACAGTAGCCCGGGGTTGCTCGTGCCACCCGTGAGCGTCCCATTCGAGCTGTCGATGGCGCACTGACTCTTTTGCATCTCGAAGACCGAGTTGCCACTGCTCTGGGCCCATGCCGTCGAACCCGCGAGCAGAAATGCGGAAAGTAGTGAAAACGCGATCAGAATTCGCCTCATGTATTCTCCCCTAATAACGAAGGTCTGGATGCATCTGAAAAGCTGTCTTGCAGGGCACTCTATTCGTGAAACGGAGAGACGGTCAAGCGAAAAAATTATTTATTAGGTAATGGTACGTTCTAGTAATCCGCTTCGGCGAACGGAGCGCAAGAATGGCGGCGTCTTCGGTTGACCGCTTCCGAACGCGGCCCTACCATCCACGTATGAAAATTGCGCGAGGGTATCCGATGCGCCAGACGATCCTGGCGGTAGCGTGCGCGGTTTTGGGCTTTGCCGCAACCGGGCAAGCGGTTTGCCGCAACGAAGGCTGCGAGGCGGTGAAGAAGATCCTGGCCCACCGCGGCTCAGGTTTCGTGGCGTTGCGCGGAGCGGTACTCTCGCGCCAGAGTAACCACAGGCCGAACGAATACGCGGGCAAAGTGAAGCTGCCCGGGGCGCACCGGTGCACGGTGGAGGTCGTCGGTCCGACGTACCTCTATTTTTGCCTCTTTCAAAGCCAGCCATATTCGAAAATGATCGCGCAATTTCATCGCATTTCGGCCGACGTGAAAGCCGCGATCCCCGCGAACTGGGTGACCTGGGAGAACAGCGGACCGGGCCGCAAAGGCGCTGGAGGTCCAGCGGAAGCATTTCGAGCAGGGCCCACGCGCGGGACGCCCGTGGTGGAGATCGTCACGCTGATGCCGCCGAATAAGCCGCCGCACTTGGCGGTGGTGATCCACCAAGGCGGGACTGCGGCGCCCGTGGCGCATTAGGCCTCGACCAGAGCGCCTTTGAAGCTACGGGAAGATACGCCTTGCCCGCCAGGCTCCGCGCGGCCTCGTTGTCTTGCCGGCACGGCAAATCACGCATCCTTTCGCAGCCTCGGGCGTGCGTTATTCTTCCGCGGTTGTGGGATCGATCACCGACTTGACTTCCGAAATGCGGTTGGCGGGAAAACCGCCCTGGCGCGCGTGCTCGCGCACCATTTCCGCGTTCGGGGCGATGTAGACGCAATAGAGCTTGTCCTGCGTCACGAAACTTTCCACCCATTGGATCTGCGGGCCAAGCCTTTGGAGCACGCCGCAGGATTTCTGGGAAATGGCGTGGAGTTGCTCGGGCGAGAGGTCGCCCGCGCCGGGGATTTCGCGCTCGATGACGAATTTCGGCATCCGTGCCTCCTGAGTTCGCACGGCTCGCCCGAATCGGTTGAAAGCGGGCCGGGAGTTCCTTTGGAAGTTTGAAACACTTTACACTTCCCGGCCCGCGTTTACCAAGAGATTTGCGAGGAGGCCGCTGCGCGATCAGCGTTCGACGGCGAGCGCGACGGCGTTCCCGCCGCCGAGGCAAAGCGCGGCGATTCCGCGTTTCGCGTTGCGGCGAATCATTTCGTGCAGCAGCGTGACGAGAATCCGCGCGCCCGATGCTCCAATCGGATGCCCGATCGCCACTGCCCCGCCATTCACGTTCACTTTCGCGGGATCGAGCCGCAATTCGCGCATCACCGCGAGCGCCTGCACGGAAAACGCCTCGTTCAATTCGACCAGTTCGACGTCGCGATCGCGATCCCAGCCGGTCTTCGCCAGAAGTTTTTCAACCGCTTGCACCGGCGCCATCATCACCCATTTCGGCTCGACGCCGCTGGTCGCCTGCGCGACAACGCGCGCGATGGGTGTTTTGCCGAGTTTCGACGCCAGCGATTCGCTCGTCAAAACCAGCGCCGCGGCGCCGTCGTTCGTGCCCGGCGCGTTGCCGGCGGTGACGGTGCCATCCTTTTTGAAGACGGGTTTCAGCTTGGCAAGCGCCTCGACCGAAGTGTCCTCACGCGGGGATTCGTCCTTCGCGATAACGGTCTTTTCGCCTTTCTTGCCGGCGATTTCCACGGGAACGATCTGCGACTGGAAGAAACCCGCTTTCGCCGCCGCGACCGCTTTCTGGTGGCTGTCGAAGGCGAAACGATCCTGCTCCTCGCGGGAGATTTTGTATTTTTCGGCGACCAGTTCGCCGGTCATGCCCATATGGAAATTTTCATAAACGTCCCACAAGCCGTCGTGAATCATCGAATCGATCGCCTCGCCGTGACCCAGGCGATAGCCGGTGCGCGCGTTCGTCAGGAGATAAGGCGAGTTGGACATCGATTCCATGCCGCCCGCGACTTCGATAGCCGCTTCGCCAAGCCGAATCGCCTGATCGGCGAGCGCGGCGGCTTTCAGGCCCGAGCCGCAGACTTTGTTGATCGTCATCGCCGCCACGCGGGGATCGAGGCCGCCGCCGAGCCCCGCCTGCCGCGCCGGATTCTGGCCGAGCCCGGCGGCGAGGACGTTGCCCATGATGATTTCATCCACTTGTTTGGGATCGATGCCGGCTCGCTCGACCGCGGCGCGAACGGCGACTGCGCCGAGCTGCGTCGCCGAAAGCGGCGCGAGACCTCCGAGGAATTTGCCGACTGGCGTGCGCACCGCACTCAAAATGACCGTCTTTTCCATGACGCTCCTTCCATCCCCACGCTCTTTTCGCTTGTCACGGCCAGTATAGGCCCCGATTTCACGCGGGGTAAAGCCGCGAAAAGCGCCGCCCGTGGCGCAGCGGGTCTTGCATTGTGCGGACACTCGTTCTACAAACGGTCGTAGGTGTGCCGCTCCGGGAGGTGCAGGTGGCAGTCTCGTTCGGCCATGCGTGGCATTGGATCGCGGGCTCCGGCGTTGCGGGTTTGGCCGTGGGCGAGGAAATCCTGCGCGCGCTCATCCGGCACGCTCGGAACAGGGACAAAAAGAAAGCGCGGGAAGCGCTGGAAAAAGGCGGCGGCAGAGCGGGCGTGGGATTGATGGATTTCCAGGTGGCCGAGCAATGGGGTTGGGACGCAAAGCGAGCCCGGTCGGCGCTGAAGCGGCTCCAAAAAGCCGGCGACGCGCACGAATCCGAAGGGCGCTGGTATTTGGGCGGCGTGGTGCAAGGCCGACCGTCGCGATGGGCGCGCCGGTGGTGAACGAAAACGCTTTTCGCCACACTGGCCCGCAACCCCGCGGCAGGCCACGCACCTTTTCCGCTTTTCCTTCGCCGCGGGGTTGTGGCAACCTTGAGCGCACACGGAGATGCCTGAGCGAACGCGCGCCACGCTGAAACTGAATCCTCGACAGAAAGAAGCGGTCGAGCATGACGAGGGACCGTTGCTCGTCGTCGCCGGAGCGGGAACCGGGAAAACGCGCGTCATCACCGAGCGCATCCGCCGGCTGCTCGAAGAAAATCCCCAGCTTTCCGGCGAAAACATCCTCGGGCTGACCTTCACCGACAAAGCGGCGGCGGAAATGAAGCACCGCGTGGTGCGGACGGCCGGCGAACGCGCGCGCGATATCTGCCTGGGAACGTTTCATTCGTTCTGCCTGAACGTCATCCTGAAGCCGACCGAACCGGACCTCGACCCGATCGAGGATATGGACCATTGGATTCTGCTCCGGCGGAATCTGCGGCTGCTCGCGCTGGAACGCTACCTGAAGCTGCACGATCCCGCGCATATTCTGAATGATTTTTTGAAATTCTTTTCGCGCTGCCAGGACGAACTCGTGACGCCGGACGATTACGACGCGTACGTTCGGGCGCTCGAGCGAAAACTGGAAGCGGAGCGAAGCTCGCTGCCACCAGAGGACGCTGCCGAGCGCGAAGAGGAGAACGAGCGGCAGCGGGAAATCGCGCGGGCGTACCGGGTGAGCGACCGCCTGTTGCGCGAGCGGCGCGCGTTGACCTTCGGCTCGATGATCCTCGAAGCCGAACGCAAGCTGCGGCAGGACCGGGCGCTGCGCGACCAGCTTTCCGAGCGCTTCCGCTACATATTGGTGGACGAATTCCAGGACACGAACATCGCCCAGATCGAGCTGCTGCGGCACCTGGTGGGACGCGAGCGGAATATTTTCGTTGTCGGCGACGACGATCAGGCGATTTACCGTTTCCGCGGCGCTTCCTTCGCGAGCTTCGACCGTTTCCGCCAATTTTTCCTCGCACCGGCGGGCAAGCCGAAATCGCTTCTGCAGTTGAACGAGAATTACCGGTCCACGCAGCGGATTCTGCGCGTGGCCGGCGAAGTGATCGTGCAGAACAAAGACCGCTTCCTGCCCGGCAAGCGCCTGGAAACGCCGAACGGCGAAGGCCCGCGCGTGCGCGTGGTGGAATTTACGTCGCCCGAAGCCGAAGCGCAATGGATCGCCGCGGAAATCGACCGCGAACACGGAGCGGGCCGCGCGTGGGGAGGGTTCGCCGCGCTGTACCGGAAGCACAATCATCGCGATCTGCTGGTGCGGGAACTGGCGCGGCGGCGAATCCCGTTTGTGATTCGCAAGCTTTCGATCCTTTCGAACACGCTGGTCCGCGACCTGATCGCGTATCTGCGCCTGATTGCAAATTCCAGCGACGACATTTCGTTTGCGCGCGTGGCGGCCGCGCCGTATTGGGGATTCCGGCCGGAGGATCTGGCGAGGCTTTCCGAGCGCGCGGGGAAAAATCACCGGCATCTGCTCGACGAACTGGCGGCTTCGCTCGATCTGCCATCGGAGCCGGAACGCGGGCGCGAACTCGGACGGATGATCGCCGGCATGGCGCGCCTGGCGCACAACCTGGCGGCCACGGCGCTGCTGAAGGCGCTGGTGGAGGAACTGGATCTGCAACTCGTGCCGTCGAGCGCGGACGAGCTGTATCTGAAGCGATTTTTGAAATTCGCCAGCGAATGGGAAAAGAAAGCGGAGCCGGATGCAAGGAATTTGCACGATTTTCTCGAATACCTCGATTTCCATTTCGAAAAGGGCGAGCCGATCCATCTGGAGGAGCAGGAAGCGCCGGACGCGGTGCAGCTAATGACGGTGCACGGAGCCAAGGGACTGGAATTCGGGCACGTCTTCGTGATGCGGATGTCGCGGCGCTCGTTTCCGGCGGACAAGCGGCGCCCGGTGCTGGAATTTCCGGCGGATTTGATGAAGGAAGCGAAGCCGGTGGGGGATTTTCATATTCAAGAGGAGCGGCGGCTGTTTTACGTGGCGCTGACGCGGGCGCGCGAGCGACTTACACTGACCGCGGTCGTCACTCCAAAGGTGAAACCTTCGCCGTTCCTCGACGATTTTTTGTCCCATCCGCAGATTCAGGCGCGCGACGTCGAACAACTGGCGCCAAAAATAAAGCCGGCGCGCGAAGGCCTGGCCGTCGAGGGTTTGCCCTCCGATCCCGCCTCGCCCGCCCTCCTCGATCCCGCGCGGCAGGACTCACGCGCGTGGTCGCGGATCGCCGTGTGGGCGGACGCGTACCATCCGCCGATTCCGGAGCCGCTGGAGCTTTCGCCGACGGCGATCGAAACGTATCTGGCGTGCCCGCTGAAATTCGCGTTTGAAAAGGGATGGACATTGCGCGGCGGTCCGAGTGCGGCGATGACGTTCGGCAACCTGATGCACACCACGATCCAGCAATTCGTCGCCGGCGTTCGCAAGGGACTGCCGATGCCGATGGAGGAACTCGAAACCATTTACGCGCGCGAATGGCCGGCAGGGAAATACGACGACGAGTATCAGGAAGAACTTTACCGGAAAGCGGGCCTGGAGCAGCTCAAGACGTTTCGCGAAAGCTACCTGGCGCACGCGCCGGACGTGATGCATCAGGAAAAACGGTTCGAACTGCCGATCGAAGGAAACGTCGTGATTACCGGCAGAATCGATCAGCTGAACCGGCTGGGCGGCTCCGAGCGATCGAAGCGCGTCGAGGTGGTGGATTACAAGACGGGCGCGCCGAAAAAACAAAAGGAAGTCGACAAGGACCTGCAATTGAGCCTTTACGCGCTGGCCGCGCGCGAAGCGCTGGAACTCGAGCCGGAACGCCTGGTGCTTTGGTACCTTTCCGCGAATGTGCGCCTCGAAACCACGCGCGATGTCGCCGATTTGAACGAAGCGCGGCAGAAAGCGATCGAAACCGCCGGGCGAATCCGCGCGGCGCAATTCGATCCGCAGCCGGGCTGGCATTGCAGCTTCTGCGATTTCCAGCCGCTCTGCCCGGCGCACGAGCAACTGGTGGCGATTCGCCCGGCCGCGCAGGAAAGCGCGGAAGCGGCAACGACGCGACCCGCCGTGGCGGCCGAAGAATGAGCGGCGAGGCAACGAAACGACTGGCGGAGACCAGACGACCAGAGGCGCGATGGCAATGGAAAACATGACGCCGGCGAACGGACTGGCCGCGATTGAAACCGAGGGATTGACGCGCCGGTTCGGCAAACTCGTAGCGGTGGACGGCGTAGATTTGCGCGTGGATAGCGGACAATTTTTCGGTTTTCTCGGGCCGAACGGCGCGGGCAAATCCACGATGATCAAGATGCTCACCGGGCTGCTGGAACCCACGGCCGGGCGCATCCGCATCCTGCAGCTGGATTTCGAAGCGAACGCGGTCGCCGTGAAAAGCCAGATCGGCGTGGTGCCGGAGGGCCTGGCGCTTTTCGACCGGCTGACGCCGTCCGAATACCTGAATTTCGCCGGGCGAATGTACGGGCTGGACCCGCAAACCGCGAGTCAGCGGGCCGAAGAGCTCTTGGAGTTCATGCAACTGGCCGATCACCGGAAATCGCTGGTGGCCGATCTTTCGCACGGCATGAAAAAAAAGCTGGCGATGGCCGCGGCGGTGATTCACGCGCCGAAGGTGCTGTTTCTGGACGAGCCGTTCGAGGGAATCGACGCGATCGCGGCCGGCTCGCTGAAAGCGATGCTGCAAAGGATGATCGCGCGAGGCGCGACGATTTTCCTCACTTCGCATGTGCTGGAAATCGTCGAGCGGCTGTGCAGCCACGTGGCGATCATTCATCGCGGCAAGCTGGTGGCGCAGGGTTCGCTCGAGGAATTGCGTGCGGGCGTGGTGGCGCATCGCGCCGCGGATGTGGGCGAAACGCAGGCGGCCGGAGACAAGCTGACGCTCGAACAGATTTTCCTGGACATCGTCGGCGGCAGCCGCGGAACCGGCGAGGAACTGAGCTGGCTGGGATGAGCGGCGTTCCGCGCGTTCGCGAGCAGATCGGGCTGATTCTGCTGCTGCGCTGGCAACTGTTTCGCAATTCGCTGCGAACGCTGCGCGGGCGTCTGAACGCGGTTTCGCGCGTTCTGCTGTGGCTGATGATGGCCGGGCTGATGTTTGGCGGCGGAGGGGCCATCGGGGTGGTCGCCTGGCAATTCGCGGGGCGCGGCCGGGGCGCGGAGTTGGGCGCTCTGTTCTGGGTGGTGCTGATTTTCTGGCAGCTGTATCCGCTGCTTTCCGGAGCGGGCGGCGCGCAATTCGATTTCAGCGACCTGCTTCGGTTTCCCCTGCGCTACGCGAGTTTTTTCGCGCTCAGCCTGGCCTACGGATTGTTCGATCCCGCTGCGGTGATTTCGATTTTCTGGCTGATCTGCCTTTCGGCGGGAGCGGGCGTGGCGCGGCCGGCGTTACTGCCGTGGGTGCTTGCGGCCTCGCTGATTTTCGCGGTGATGAACGTGGCTCTCTCGCGCGCGTTCTCCACGTGGACGGACCGATGGCTGGCGCAGCGTAGATCGCGCGAGATTTTCGGTCTGGTGTTCGTGGTGCTCATTCTGACCGTGAATTTCGTAGTGCCGCGCCTTGCGAACAACGTTCGGCCCGGCCAAGGGGCGCGCTGGATCGGGCCGCTGTTTACCGCGGCGCGGGCGCTGCCGCCGGGCCTCGTCGGTCTGGCGATGGCCGGAGGATTGGCGGGCGAGGCGGTGAAGGCTGTCGCCGGTCTCGCGCTGGTGGGCGTTTACGCGCTGGCCTTTTTCTGGCTGCTGCACCTGCGCCTTGCGGCGCAGTTCCGCGGCGAAAATTTGAGCGAAGCGCCGAGCCTTTCGGCGACGGCCGGCCGCGGTGTCGCGGCAACGAAACTTCACGGCTTGGCGCGGCTGCCGTGGCGCTCTACGGTGGTGGCCGCGGTTTTCGAGCGGGAAACGCGATACACGCTGCGGAACTGGCAGGTGCTTCTCCAACTGCTGCTGCCCGCCTTTCTCGTGCTTCTCTTCTTGACGGACCGGGGACAGCAAGGTTTTCTCGCGAAACATCGCGCGTTCGCGTTTCCGATCGCCTTGGCCTACCTGTTCCTGATGGAGATGAACTGGTTTTTTAACAACCTCGGCTACGACGGCACGGGCGTGCGGTTTCTGCTGATGGCGCCGGTCAAATTCCGTCAGGTCGTGCTGGGAAAAAATCTGTGCCAGGCGACGGCAACGTTGCTGGACGTTCTCCTGCTGTGGCTGTGCGTGCGCTGGGCCGCGGGTCCTCCAAGTTGGCCGATGGTCGGCGTCACGTTTTTGGCGGCGGCTTACGCGCTGCTGACGAGCTTGGCCATCGGTAACGTGATTTCGCTCTCGTTTCCCAACCGGATGGAGTTCGGAACATTTCGCCGCCGAAATGGCCCGCCGGGGATGGCAATGCTGGCGGGATTCATGACGCAAGGATTGCTGATCGGGACGTCCGTCACCGTTTTTATCATCGGGGATGTGGCGCGAAGGCCAGCCGTGGTGGCGTGGGCGTTTCTCGTGCTCGCGGCGCTGGCGCTCGCGGGCTACGCGGTGAGCCTCAGCCGGATCGACGCGATGGCAATCAAGCACCGACAGGGACTGATGGAAGAGCTTTGCCAGGAAAAAAGCGCGTCGTAAAGCGTCTGTCGCGCCCGGGAAGCCGCTTGCCCGGTTTGTCGGCGTGGGGTTTCATATAAGAAGGCCGTGGAAGCATTGGACTCCCGCTATGGATGGATAGCAACGGCAGGGTTCCCTATGCTCGCAGACCGCGGCACCGTCGGCGGGAGCCGTCGGAGGCATCGCGCCAGCTTGGCGGCGCATCGTACGAATCGGCGGGAAGGGGAGCTTGCCATCGCAACCTTGAAAGTTCGCAACCTGCGGTTTGTTCTGAGTTTCCTCTTTGCAGCCGCCCTGGTCGGTCTCGCGCCGGGATCCTTGCGCGCCCAGCAGGCCGGCCCGATTCAGCCTGCGACCATACCCCCGCAAAAGACCAAGCCGCAAAAGCCGGTGCTCATACCACAGGCGCCGGGTCAACTGCGGGTGCAGGTCGGTTTGGTCCACCTCTACGCGACTGTCCGCGAAAAGAACGGCGAACTCGTCACCAACCTGACGAAAGACAATTTCAAGGTCTACGAGAACGGCGTCGAGCAGAAAATCGCTTATTTCAACCTCTCGAAAAACCTGCCGCTGACCATCGCGCTCCTGATCGATACCAGCGGAAGCCAAATGGACCTGCTCCCGGGCGAGCAGGACGCGGCCGAGGAATTTCTGCGGAAGATCCTCACGCCGCGGGATCTGGCGATGGTGGTCGGGTTCGATTTCGGCGTGAATATGCTGGCCGATTTCACGAACGACCGCCATGTCCTCGACGAGGCGATCGAACACACGCGAATCAACGCCGGCGGTCCGGCGCCGGACATGGGTACGCCGGGAACGGTCCCCTCAGGCCCGAACGGCACGCATTTCTACGACGCGGTCTATCTGACGTGCGAGGACAAGCTCTCGCAGGAAGCCGGGCGCAAGGCGATCATCGCGCTGACCGACGCGCAGGATTACGGCAGCCACTACACGCTCGATCAGGCGATTGAGGCGGCGCAAAAGACCGATACGGTGGTACACGTGGTGCTGGCCGCCGAGCCCAGCGAATACGGCTATCTCGGCTATTTCGGCCGCGGCGTGGCGGAGAAACTCACCAAAGAAACCGGCGGCCGGCTGATTCCGGCGCGGAGCGGCAGCCAACTGGACCGCGCCTTTAGGGAACTGGCCGAGGAATTGCGCAGCCAGTACGTGATCGGCTACTACCCCACCGACGCCAGACGCGACGGCACGTACCGGAAAATCAAACTGGAAACTACGCCGAAGAAATACAAAGTCCTCACCCGCGCCGGCTATTACGCCCCCTACTAACGGGGGCCCTCACCAAAAGCCGTAGCAACGGAACCTGGCAGTCGTCACCAGTCGCGGTATGCCCGCGTGCGTGCCGCCGCCTGACCCAAGCCCGAAACAAAATCGCGATCGCGCTGGCATTTCTTCCGGCGGTCGGCTATAAACGGCGCGTCGGAAACGGCGGAAAAACGAGGTATCGCCAATGGCCGCGACGATGCACCTGGCCCCAATTGATTACGTCGTCATCGGACTCTATTTCGCTTTCGTGCTCGGCGTCGGCTTCGCCCTGAAGCGCTCGACGCGCACCAGCCTCGATTTCTTCCTTTCCGGCCGCCGCATTCCCGCCTGGGTCACCGGTCTTGCCTTCATTTCCGCGAATCTTGGCGCGCTCGAAGTGCTGGGGATGGCCGCCAGCGGCGCCGAATACGGCATGCTCACCTGCCATTTCTATTGGATCGGCGCGATTCCCGCGATGGTCTTCGTCGGGCTCTTCATGATGCCGTTTTATTACGGCAGTCGGGCGCGCTCGGTGCCGGAATATCTGCGGCTGCGATTCGACGAGAAAACGCGGCTTTTCAACGCCGGCACGTTCGCGGTGATGACCATCCTGGCGAGCGGAATCAATTTGTACGCAATGGCGATCGTTTTCCAGTTGATGCTCGGGTGGTCGTTCAACGCTACGGTTCTGCTTTCCGCCGCCGTGGTCCTCGTTTACACGTGGCTGGGCGGCCTCACCAGCTCGATCTACAACGAAGTCCTGCAATTTTTCTTGATCGTTCTGGGCATTCTGCCGCTCGCGGTGATGAGCATGGTGGAAGCGGGCGGATGGCAGGGGCTCGAACGGCGATTGCCGAGCGGATATTTGCACGTCTGGACCACGCTGGGCCATGCATCGGCGAACCCGATGGGCGTCGAATGGTTCGGCGTGGTGATGGGGCTGGGATTCGTGCTCTCGTTCGGCTATTGGTGCACCGATTTTCTGGTGGTGCAGCGGGCCATGGCGGCGCAGGACATGACTGCGGCGCAGAAAACGCCGCTCGTCGGCGCGATTCCCAAAGTATTCATTCCGTTTCTGGTGATTATTCCCGGCATCGCCGCCTGGGCGGTGATTCCGCATTCCGCGTTTCTGGTCAACGGGAAAACGAATTACAACCTGGCGTTGCCGCTTCTGCTCGGCCGCTATTATCCGGCGGGACTGCTCGGCGTGGGCGTCACGGCGCTCCTGGCGAGTTTCATGTCGGGCATGGCGGGCAACGTCACCGCGTTCAACACCGTCTGGACCTACGACATCTATCAGGCGCTCCTGCGGCGCGAAGCCCCCGATCAGCACTACCTCAAAATGGGCCGCGCGGCCACGTTTTTCGGCATCCTGCTGAGCATCGGCGCGGCCTACGCGGCGCTGCAATTCCACAACATCATGAACTACCTGCAGCTGATTTTTTCGTTCGTGAATGCGCCGCTGCTCGCCACGTTCCTGCTGGGCATGTTCTGGAAGCGCACCACGGCCAATGGCGCGTTCTGGGGACTTGTCAGTGGAACGACAGCAGCCGCGGGCCACTGGGCGATGACGGCGCACGGTCTGCTGTTTCACTATTCGAGCGTGATGGCGGCGAATTTTTCGCGCGCAATCTATGCGTTTGGCGCGTGTTTCGTCATCACGGTCGGCGTGAGCCTGTTCACCACGCCGCGCCCGGAAGCCGAACTCGTTGGCTTGGTCTCTTCCCTCACCGAGCGGCCACGCTACGGTCATCTATCGTGGTGGCGAAGGCCGGTGACGCTCGCGCTCGGCGTGCTGGCGCTGACGATCGTCCTGAACTGGATGTTCCGATGATTCCCGCGCGCTTCGAGGCCTTTCGCAAAAAGTTTGCCGCGGCGGAAACGCCAGCCGCACCGTACGGAGGGAATTGACATGGCTTCCCCGTCGCCCACGCGCACGCTCGATATTCGTTGGCCGATCGGTCTTCTTTTCGCGGCGATGGGAGTGGCGCTCGCCGCGTACGGCGCGGCGTTCGCTCCGCGCGGCAGCGTCGAGCCGACGCGCGTGAATCTGGATTTGTGGTGGGGATTCGTTCTGGTGATTTTCGGCGCGGCGATGATTTTCGGCGCGTGGCGCGCCGATCGCCGCGCGGCTTCGCGCGGTGGCCCGGGATGAGCGATCTGCCCTCGCTGCGCGAGCAGTTCCGCCGGAAATTCGGCGCAGAGCCGCGCGCGTTTCGCGCCCCCGGCCGTGCGAACCTGATCGGCGAGCACGTGGATTACAACGATGGCTGCGTGCTCCCGCTGGCAATCGATCGCGATTGCACCGTGCTCGCTGCGCGGCGCACTGACGGCCGGGTTCGCGTCCATTCCCGCGAATTCGGCGAAACGGCGGAAATCAAGCTCGATGCCGCGCGGCCCGGCAGCGGCCATTGGAGCCAATACGTCGCCGGCGTCGCGTGGGCGCTCAAGGAACTCGGCGTTCGCGTCGCGGGCGCAGATCTTTTGATTGCGAGCGACGTCGCGCCCGGCGGCGGCCTCAGTTCCTCGGCCGCGCTCGAAGTTTCCACAGCCTTTGCGTTCACGGGACTCGCCGGTGCCACGATCGAGCGCGTCGAAATCGCCCGCGCGTGCCAGCGCGCCGAAAACGAATTCGTCGGCATGCGCTGCGGAATCATGGATCAACTCACGGCGTGTTTCGGCAAGCGCGAACACGCGCTTTTGATCGATTGCCGCACGCTCGCCGTGAGTCCGCTCCCCCTCGATTCCGCGCGCGTGCGCGTGGTGGTAGCGAACACGATGGCGCGGCATGAACTCGCCGCTTCGGAATACAACCGCCGGCGCGAGGAATGCGAAGAAGCCGTGCGCCGCATCGCCGAAACGCGGCCCGCGGTGCGCGCCCTGCGCGACGTTTCCTGGGAAGAGATTGCGGAAATGGCCGCCCATTGGCCCGAGCCGATTCGCCGCCGCGCGCGCCACGTTACGCAGGAAATCGCGCGCGTCCATGCCGCCGCGCAGGCGCTCGAACGCTCCGATTACGAAGCATTTGGCGAGTTGATGCGCCAGTCGCATGAAAGCCTCGATCGCGATTACGAAGTGAGCTGCGCGGAACTCAATCTGATGGTTCGCCTCGCGCGGGAATTGCCGGGCGCTTACGGCGCGCGGATGACCGGCGGAGGCTTCGGCGGCTCGACGGTGAATCTGGTCCGCGCCGACGCCGCGGAAAATTTCGGGAGCGATCTCGCCCGCCGCTACAAAGCCGAAACCGGTGTTCACCCTGAGATTACGCTTTGCCGCCCCACAGACGCCGCGGGGGAAATCCCGCGCTAGACGAGAGTGCAGCGCCTCGCCACGAACCTGTGGCAGGACTCTTTCGTCGCGCCCCTATGGCCGTGGGGGCCCTTACCGACTTCGCCCAGAACCGCGCACCAATCTCACCTGACGAGCGCGCCGGGCAGCGATGGCAAGCCGAGCTGCGGCAAGCAAGCGTGGGCGAGGGGGCCGGCTTTCTGGGACACCCAGTCTGTGAGCCTCCACGACGGTATGTGTGCAGCACGGTCCCCGATAGTGTCCTTGGCCGTGTTCAATATTCGCACCAAGAGGAGATCGCACCACGCGGCAGACGAGTCTCGCATGCGGGCTCCGACCAGCCCAAAGGGGCCTGCGCCGCGCGAGAGCCAGACGTTGATCGGGCGACCGTCCAGGCGCCACGGCTCGGAAACTGAACCGAAGCGCCAGCCCTGGGAGATAAATCTGCCGGCCGGAGTGTTCACCGTCTGCAGGCGGGTCTTGCTGGCTCGGGGCAGCTCGGCGGGGAACTCGCTCACAGGCACTGCCTGAAGCATGGATTGCTTAGGGAACGAGAGCGAGAGGCTCATGTAAGGCTCGATGAAGCCCGATGCGAGGGCCAGTTCTCCCCTGCTCCAGGTGAACAGCCACGATCTAGGCAGTTCGGCCGGGCGATGCCCCGGCAGCTTGACGACGCCTCGTACAAAAACGGCGCGGTCACCGGCGAGGTAGAAGAGGCTTTTTGTCGCGAACCCGTTCCGCTGTCCTGGCGTACGGGCCCAGGCTTCGAGCCACCATCCCTCGCGTCGCCCGATCTTCTCCTCACCTACGATTGCAAGACCAAGCGAGGTCGGTTTTCCCCACGAACAGCTTGCTCGGTACTCAGCGCCCGAGCCAACTGTCAGCCCCCAGCCCGACGCAAACGATGGCGCGCGCCACCATATTGCTACCGCCTTCTGAGCGGGTTCGGCGGATGCGGCCAGAAAGGCCAGCAGCACGCCCGCGACAGCCGTCAGCCTGAGTCCGAATCGAATCATTTCGGCACCACCGAGGGCGCGGCGGCGCGGTGCACATTCGGCGCGCGGCTACGATTTTGGCGGCCTGGTTTTTGACGGCCCATGCTGATCGGGATGTTACACCGGCGCGGGCCGCCGCAGGAAGATTATGCGGCTACGAGGACGCGGAGACGTCCTTGGCGGCGTGAGCGCGGCGCGGCTTTCACCCGAATCTCAACGTCGCGGCCGAGCAGAGTCAGAAAGTGCATGAGACTTTCCGTCGAAAAGCCGGAAAGCTGGCCTCGCAACAGGCGAGAAATTTTCGGCTGATCGATTTTGAGCGTGCGGGCAGCCTGAGTTTGGGTAAGCCGCCGCGAACGGATGGCCTCGCCGATGCAAATCGCAAGATCGGCCTTCGCAAGACGCTCCTCGGGATTGGTCAGGCCGATGTCGGCGAAGGCGTTCCCGCTGCCCCCTTCGCATCCTTGGAGCGCTCGTGGCGGCGAAGGAACATTCGCTAGCGATACTGTCACCGCGGACCAAGGCCCTCAAGAGGGTAGGTCTGCGCCACATCGCGTTTTCGTCAAAGCCACCTTGCAACGAAACAGCCTCCCGATCGGCGCGTCAGCCGGCTTGCGGCAGGCCGACAGCTTCGAAATCTTCCTCGGAATGAATCCAACCGTCTCGGCCGTCAATTTTTACGTGCAGCCAAACTCCCGCCGCGCCCGAACCCCCGCCCACCCCGAAGTTGATAGCGTTCGTGTCCTGGGTCCACTCAACCAGAACGGAAGCATCGAGGAACTCGATGAGGGACTTCGGCTTGATGACGACGTTCGCAGGCACGCCCATCTGTTCGTTCGGTTCCGGGAATAGGCGCACAAAGGTAAGGGCGGCGCTGCGGGTGGGTTCGACGCGGTAGAGCTTGTACCGGCAGCCCACTTCCACCAAGCCACGTCCGTTCGGCGCGCCGGCAAGGCAGCGCCAAGCCGGACGGAGGCTGCCCGTCTCCCAATCGATCTGGACGGGATAGATGATGTCGAAGTTCCCGGTCCGGAGGCGGAAGTTGAGAACGTCGCGCTCAATCGTGCGGGGCGCCTCTCCGCGGAACATCCGCGAGACCGTGTAGGAGTCCACGCCTTCGCCGATAAAATTGCCGCTCGTGATAGGCGGCCCAAAGGGTGCCAGTTTCCCGTTGATGATTCCGAATATCTGGACCCAGCCGCCCGAGTCGGGAACCGATGGCTCGGAGTCTATCTCGACGACTAGGGCACGGCCAAATCTCGTTTTCAGGACGTGTGCAGCCACCGATTCGGTCTCCTCGAATGAACCACCCCGAATTCGCGGTGTAATCGCGGGCGGCCGATAGATGACGGCGCCGGAAGGTTCACGCAGTTCCCAATACTGATCGGTCGTGCCGAACTCGTCGGTGATCGAGACTCCGCGGACATGAAGCGTCCGTTTTAAAAACACAAACGCCTGGTCCCCGAGAGCCAGGTGTTGGGTATGAATTTCCGCCACGGCCCCGGTTGGCACGGAAGGAATTGCGGCAACCGTTAGCCGTGGTCCATGTTGGCGGGAACGATGTGGCAGGGCTGGAGCCGCTGTCTGCGCCGGAACCCTGGGAGATTGCCGACGATCCCTGGCGACGGCATACGAAGCAGAAAAAGCGGAACCGAACATGGAGACCAGCACGACGCCGAACAGCGATTTCATCATCACGTCCTCTATGTGCGGGTTTCTGCGGTTTGGCAGGTTTGGCTTTTGACGGCCCATGCTCATCGGCATGATACCCCCACGAGGGGCGAGACGATAAGGCTCGCCTCCACGAGCGCCCCAACCCATGAGCCGACCGAGCCGCAACCCTTCACGTAGGCCTGCCCATCGCGCAAGCCGCGCCCGCGCCGGCCCGCCGCAATTCCCCTCGCCTCCTTACGTAGAACCACCCCTCGCGCTCCGAGTCGCATCACGCGAAAATGGCGTCGCGTGCAGAAAAAAGCGGCCCTTTACCCGCGCGAAGGAGGAAGCACCACATGCCAAGGCTCGGATCGAGCGGAATCCGTTTCACTCGCCCGAGGAGTGCCGCCGCTCCGAATTCAGGCC
This sequence comes from Acidobacteriota bacterium, assembly GCA_021818865.1. Taxonomy (GTDB): domain Bacteria; phylum Acidobacteriota; class Terriglobia; order Acidiferrales; family UBA7541; genus JAKASX01. Next base: position 18,747 of record JAKASX010000007.1, on the reverse strand, counting down.
TCGTTGCCAACGCAAAAGAGGCCCAAAAAATGACACCCTGGAAAAATTATCTTGCTGAAACAAAACCACCTACCGGATTTTTTGCTCGACAGGCTGTGACACCCTGCCGCGGCCAATCCGAACCCTCCTTTTGCGTCACTCGTCGCGCCCGGGCCAACGGCCCCGCCAAGGCCTGTCACGCCCGGTCTCCTGAGAAGCCCCAGATGATTCAGCACTCGCTGGCTCCGTCCGATTCGTTCCCACGCTTCGCCGGACCGGGACATTGGAACGATCCGGACATGCTCGAAATCGGAAACGGCGGCATGCGGCCGAACGAGGAAAAAACGCACATGAGTTTGTGGTGCCTGCTCTCCGCGCCGCTCATCGCCGGAAACGATTTGACGGAAATGACGCCCCAAACGCTGGCGATTCTCACCAATCCCGACGTGATCGCCGTGGACCAGGATCCGGCCGGCAACGAAGGCTACCGCATCTGGCAGGAGGGTCCGCTGCAAATCTGGATGAAAGTGATGGCGGATCGCTCGCGCGTGGTGGCGCTCTTCAACCTGGGTATTCGCCCGAACCGATTACTGTCTATTTCGGCCAGATCGGCGTCGGCTCGACCGAGCAGGTGCGCGACTTGTGGGAACGCAAGGACCTTGGAACGTTCCACAGCAGCTACACGGCGAGGGTGCCGGGGCACGGCGTGGTGCTGGTGAGAATTACGGATAATTAGGTCGGGTTGCGGCACCCGGCGAAATTGGGACACGCGCGACGCGCCACACCGCGAATTTTTGTGCGTGGGCGACTTGGCGAGGCGCGACGGGATCGCGGAGTTGGGCGGAGTAGGTGAGCCTGTTGCCGGAGGCGTAGGACCGGCTTCTGGCGGATAAACTCCGTTTTCTCCCGTCGCTCCTCGTTGCCAGGCACTGAGGAGGGAGGCGATTGTGATCCCGCGCGAGCCACCGAACGGGTTTCCCGCGCCTCCCTCTGACTCGGCATCCCCGGGTGTTCCAGAGAGATCACCTGACCGATGGGGATGGTCTCTCCGTTACAAGGAACGAACGCGCAACGAGGCGGAATCCCTTTTCGCGCGGAATTGCCCGGCCGCACGACGCCGATGCGCGAGGCAGGGAAACCCCGGCGCAAATGGTTCTAGACAGCGATTCCGCGAAGGCGCGTGCGGGTGTAGAATCCCCACGATTTACATGCCCTACTATACAAACCTGGCAGCCACCGAACTGGTGCGGGCATGCGTTGATTCGGCCGACCCCGGAGCTTGGGAAGAATTCGTTCGTCGGTTTCAGCCGACGATTGCCGGCGTTGCACTGCGCACAGCGCGGCGTTGGGGAGAAACCTCGCCGCTGGTCCTCGAGGATCTGGTGCAGGAGACGTTTGTCAAAATCTGCGCCGACCGCAGGCGGCTGCTGCGGGAATTCGAGCCCCGCCACCCGGAAGCCTTCTTCGGATACCTGAAAGTCGTCACCGCACGGGTGGTTCACGACTATTTCAAACGGACTCACGCGGCCAAGCGCGGCAGCGACGAAGGAACCCTGTCGCTTTCCAGCCCATTCCAAAGCGATCCGGCCGACCCGGCCGCGGGCCGGCAGATCGAGCGGGCCACGTTGCTCGGCGAAATCGAGCGGCGACTGGAACAGCTGAGCCTTGGCCCGACGGGCGAGCGGGACCGGCGCATTTTCCGCCTGTATTACCGAGCGGGAATGAGCGCCAGCACGATTGCCGATCTTCCCGGAATGGACCTGACGGTGAAAGGAGTGGAAAGCACGATTTTCCGCTTGACGCGGATGCTGCGCGAAAGTTTGGCCGAAAGCGGCTCGGCGGCGACCGCGCCGGGCAGGAACCGATTGGAGGATTAACCGGGCTTGCGCGGAAAAGGGTTTGGCGGGTAAAGGGCGTTCAAAAATACAAGGGAAGGAATGGCAAGGGTCTTTGAGCGAGCCACTGCAACACCTCGGCCCCGATCTGCTGAATCGGCTGGTGGAAGCCGGTGAAGGCGGACATAGCGATGCCGAACTCGAAAATGCGGCGCAACATGCAGCCGGCTGCCCCGAATGCGGCCGGCGCGTGGCGGAACTTCGCGCGGCGCAGGCGCAACTGGATGGATTGCGGCTGGGCATCAGCGAGGAGCGCATGAGAACTCCGGAATGCCCGCCGGAATCGGAATGGCCGCGGGTGGCCGCGGGCCTCGTGGACGCGGATCAGGCCGCGGCGTGGATGGATCACGCCGCGCGATGCTCGTACTGCGGACCGCTGCTGCGCGAGGCAACGGAGGATTTTTCCGACGAGTGGAGCGAAGAAGAAAAACGATTGCTGAGCCAACTGCCCAGCGCGCGGAAAGAAGTGCAACAGCCGCTGGCGGCGCGATTGGCGATGGGCCAAACGCCAGCGCCGGCGAGCAAGCAGCCCGCGGCCACGCGGCGGCGCTGGATTTGGGCGTGGAGCGCGGCGGTTGCGGTCGCGGCAGCAGTTTTGATCGCATTTTTGGTGATTGGACGGCAGGGCGCGCCGGAGCATTCGGCGCGGCAACTGCTGGCGCAGGCGTACAGCGCCAATCGCGTTTTGCAACTCCGGATTCCCGGCGCCGCGTACGCGCCGATGGCGACCGAGCGCGGAGAAAGCGCGACGCGGCCGCTGCCGCTGCTGCGGGCCGAGGTGCTGATCGTCCGGCAACTGGCGGCGCATCCGTCAAGCGCCGCGTGGCTCGCGCTCGATGGGCGCGCGCAACTCGTCGCGGGCCATTTCAGCCAGGCGCGGACGACCCTCGAGCAGGCGCTGCGATTCCAGCCGGATTCACCGAGCATCCTGACCGATCTGGCGACGGCGGAATACGAGCTGGGGCTGACGGAAGAACGCGACGAGGATTTCATGGCCGCGGCGCAGCATCTCTCCCAGGCGCTCGAGCTTGAGCCGAAAAGCGAAGTGGCGCTATTCAATCGAGCGCTCGTCTACGAGCGCATCGGTTCGCTGCCCCTCGCGATGGACGACTGGCAGCGGTATTTAAAGCTTGATCCTTCGAGCGAATGGGCGACGAAGGTCGCGCGGCTCCATCTGGACCGGCTGAAAAAACAGCTCAGCGCATCGCCGAAAGCCGAATTGCCGCCAGCGAGTCCCCGGGCCGCGGCGGCGTGGCTGGCCGTGCGCATGAAACAGCCGCAGGACCGGCGCGACTCGATGAATTCGGCCGATGAAGAACTGCTGGACGTCGCCGTCAAGAATTGGTTGCCCGATTTTTATTCCCACGGCGGCGCGCTTGCGCCGCAGCAACAGGCCAAACGGAGCGCGCTCGAACGTCTGGCGAATGAACTCTCCCTAAGGCACCACGACCAGTGGCTCAAAGACGTTCTGGAAGCACCCTCCACCCGCTCGACGGCTCCCGGTCTTGAAGCGCTAGGGCGAGCGGTGCGGCTGAATGAGGAAGGGCGGCCGGACGAGGGTCTGGAGCAGGCGCAGCGAGCGGTGAAGTTGCTCGGGGCGGCGCGGAATCCGGCCTTGCTGCGCGCGCAAACGGAATTGGCCTACGCCTACGAGCTGGAATCGAACGAAGCGACGGCCTGCCTGGGCGCCGCGCGGCAGGGTCTCGACGAAGTTGGCGGTCGCGCCTTTCCGTGGATCGAAGGGCAGTTGCTGCTGGACGAAGCGGTTTGCGACAACATCCTTTGGCATTTGACCGCCTTTCGCCAGGAGACCGACCGGGCGGTGAACGTCGCGTGCGAAAGCGGCTATGGAGCGCTTTACCTGCGCGCGATCGGATTTCAGGCCGGATTCGCCTCTGACGTGGACGATTACCGCGACGCCTGGCGCGACGATCGGGCGGGCCTCGAGGAATATTGGCGCGGCGAATTTCCGCCTATTCGCGCGTATCAGTTTTTTTCCGATATGACCTTCGACGCCGAAGACGCCGGCGATTGGCTGGTGGCCGAAGCTCTGGCGAAGGAAGGCGTCGGAATGATTCGCAAGACGCCGAATCGCTCGTGGGAAGCGATTGCCCGCTTTCGCCTGGCCACGCTGGCGAATCTGGCTGGCGACCGGACGACCGCGCGGAAGCAGTTTCAGCGGGCGTCGAATATTTTCGCCAGTCTGCCTCCCGATCCGAGTTTCATCACTTACGAAGGGGTCTGCCAGATCAACCTGGCCGATTTCGAGGTGCAAACTGGCGAGCCGGAACTGGCTCTGAAGCGATTGCTGCGGATGCGGCCGATGGTGGAACGGGCGACCGGCAGCGCGTTCGCGCCGAATTATTTTCGGGCGCTCGGCGAAGCGTACCTGGCCGAAGGCAGCGTGGCGAAGGCGGAGGATTCGCTGCTGGATGCGGCGGCGATTGCCGAACGCGGGCTTTTTTCGCTGCGCAGCGGCGCCGACCGCGTTTCGTGGACCGAGTGGTACGCCGGCGTGTATCGCGGCCTGGTTCGCACGGAACTGGAGGGGCGGCAAGATCCCGTGGCTGCGCTAGGGCTGTGGGAGTGGTACCGCTCGGGTCCGGTGCGCGCGCAGGAAAATGCCGGCGATTCCGCCGAGCGATTGCTGCCGATGCCGCCGTCTCCGCGAATTTCGTCCGATGCGGCGGATTTCGCACGGCTGCGCGCGAATCTCTCGCGGTGGATTCGCAGCCGGCAAGCCGGCTTGCGGAAAGAAACGGTCGTCAGCTACGCGCAGTTTCGCGATGGAGTCGAAATCTGGACGTTGGACGACCGCGGAATTTCGGCGCGCTGGGTTGCCGTGCCGAAACGCGAGTTCAACCGGGTGGCGCGGCGATTCGGCCGCGAATGCGCCGATCCGAAATCCAATCTTGATTTGCTGCGAAGCGATGGGCGGAAGCTCTACGGTTGGTTGATCGCGCCGGTGGCGGAAAGGCTCAGCCCGGGACGCGCGATCGCGTTTGAAACGGACCGTGCAATCGGAGAGATACCGTTTGCGGCGCTGGTCGGTCCGCACGGGAAATACCTCGGCAGCCGATTCGCGATTCTTTTGTCGCCGGGGCTCGGCTATCAAAACGTGCGCGGACCGAAAGCGAGATTCACAGGCGCCGATCACATGCTCGCGATTGGCGCGCCGGCGATCGAAGGCGCGTGGGCGTCGCTTCTTCCGCCGCTGCCCGAAGCGGACAGCGAAGCGCGGGCCGTGGCGGCGGATTTCCGCCAGGCGACCCTGCTGACAGGACGCGCGGCTTCGGCTGAAGCGGTGCTGCGCGCTTTGCCGGACGCTCAGATCTTGCATTTCGCGGGCCACGCGCTGGCGGAAGGCAGCCGGAGGGGATTGCTCCTCGCGGCGGGAAATGACACGCAGGAGTGGAATTCGGGAAGGGAGCGCGCTCGCGGCGCCGAGGTGCTGGCGGCCGCTCAAATCAATTCGCGCGAATTGCGCGAATGCCGGTTGGTGGTGCTTTCGGCCTGCTCGACCGCATCGGGCGAAGGCGCGGCGCTGGTGGACCCCGAAGGTCTGGTGGGTGCGTTTCTGTTGGCGGGCGTGCCGGATGTGGTGGCGAGCCGATGGAACGTAAATTCGGCGGTGACCACCCGGCTCATGGAAAAATTTTACAAACGGCTGCTGGCGGGCGACGGCGTGGCAGTAGCGCTCGAACGGGCGGCGCGAGTGGTTCGTCAAGCTCCGGCTACGGCTCACCCTTATTATTGGGCCGCGTTCAGCGTCTACGTCCGGTGAGGGGCAGATCGAAACAGGGGAAATTTCATATTCGGGAGGAATGCTGATGAAAAAGCTGGGTAGGCGTGAATTTCTCTATGGCCTGGGGGCGGGCGCAGCATTGGCCGGCCTCCGACCGGGCGCATGGGGAGAATTCCTGGATTCGCGACCGGGTTCACAAAATTCCTACACGCTGAACGTTGTGATTCATGGGATGTTCGTGGTGGACGTGCGCGGAAAAGGTGTCACGCTCTACCCGCCCATTTCGCATCAAGGACATGATTACTTGGCCGGGACCTGGCTGAAAGAACAAGCGATTGCGAAGGGTGAGCGTCTCGCCCTTAACGTTTCTCAGTCGCCGGGCCAACCGGCCGCAGGTCCGCCGGAAGCGAAATTGCAGCCTACCGAGAATCCGGTGTTCCCTGGCGGCAGCTTGCATACGGAATACTCGCATTTCCGTTTCTTTCTGCCCTACCCGAACGGATACTCCTTCCTACGCCTCGCGCACCAGATTGGCAGCGCGCCGTTCTTCACGGGCACGCCCCAACCATACGTGCAACCGCACGCCATACCCGAGGTTGTGGTGTTCACCTATCAGAGACTCCAGAGCCTGCCGTCCATTCAAAGAGTATTTTCGGCACCGCCGGTCGCCGAGTTTCCCTGGACTCCCGACGTCCAGGGAGGCTACATCAATCTTCACATCTGGGCCATGGAACCTGGCGCACCCGATCCGGCGATGTTTCGAAAGCGATTTGCTGTACTGAAGCAGCTGACCGGTTTCTCGAATCTCCATGCAAATTCCGCATACTACAATGCGGGCATGCCACTCGTGGATAAGAAAACGGGAGTTCCAGGCCTCACTCCGGACCAGGAACATACACTCTTCGAACGAACGAAGAACGGGGAGCACCCCAAAGCTCCTTGTTGCAAAACAAAGCCCCCGGTTTCCTGCTCGTCGATATTTCTGTATTGACGCCACGGCGACGCCGTGACTACTCTCCGCTACGAGGAGCGGGGAAGAAATGAGGCGTCGCCGCGGATGAGCGGGTTCACCAGGCGGGAGATTCTGCGCGTACTCGCGGCCGGGCCGGCGATGGCATTTTTCGCATCGCTGGCCCGCGCCGCTTCCGGTTGGCAGATCGATCGCTCGGCGTCGCCGTTTCAACGCTTAAACGTGTTGTTCCACGGTCTTTGCATCCTCGATTTCGGGCAGAGCGAGGTGCGCGTATATCTGCCCGACGCGGGGCCGGATCGCGCCTATCTGGCGGGCGACTGGATGCAGGAGATTCCGCTCGAACGCAGCACCAAATACCGACTTTCGGGGGTGATGACTGGGCCGCGGCCGGGATTCGAAGCGATCGATCCGCACCAAAACGCGGTTTTCTCAGGGCTCAAGGTGAACGCGGACCTGTCGCACAGCGAACTGGCATTTCCGTTTCCGGATTTCATCACGCCGCTCCGTCTGATGCACGAATCGCACGGGAAGCATTTTTTTACGGGAACGCCGCAGCCGGTGGTGCAGCCGAAGATGGTTCCCGAAATCGTCGCTTTCACCTACATCCATCCCGATTCCACGTCTCCGCTCGAATTCCGCCCGTTGCCCTGGACGCCAGTGATCGTCGAAGGCGTTGTGAACTTGCATGTGTGGAACGAGCCGGCCAAACAGTCGAACGACGCGGCCGCGCGCCAGGCTTTCAAGCAAGTGGCGCGGATGGTCGGGTCGTCCACGCTCGCCTTGAATCCCGCCTACGCCGGAATGAAGCCGCCGCGGCCCGACCAGAAACCGGACATCGAGGGTCTGGGCTGCGATCAGGAATGGAGCTTGACCGAGCGATTGGGCGCGCCGGAAGGCTGCGGAAGAGGACCGAAATACCGTCCGAAGGACGACTGGGACTGGGACGGACTGCCCATCCTCATCTTCTAATCTGAAAATGGGCGAGGGCGCGGCCGGAAACGACCCACGGCTTGCCCGCAAGAGCGCCGGCGGCAGGATGCAGGAAAGCGTTGACGCGTGGCGCGACTTAGGCTATACCAGCGAAAACACTTTCGCAGGAGTCACATGCAACAGCGAGCCACCCTTCCCCTGGCGGGGAACGAAACAGCAGGAAGCGCGTACGTTCGCACGCCCATGCAACGCGCCTACGGAGAGCTGAAGCGGCGCATTCTGACGTGCGGGCTGCCGCCAGGCGCCCCGTTGAACGAACGCTGCCTGGTGAAGGAACTGTGCGTTGCGCCGGCGGTGTTTCACAAGGTGTGCAATCGGCTGGCGCAAGAAGAGCTGGTTCGGCCGCAAAAATCGAAAACCTTCGTCGTTGCCCACTTCACCCTGGCGGATATTCGCGAGCTTTGCGAACTGCGGCGAATCGTCGAGGGGCGATCGGCGGCGCTAGCGGCGGAACGCTCGGGACCGAGCCAGGTGGCGCGGCTGCTCGCCGTCGCTGAACTCCGCTACGAGCCGGGCGAGCGCCACACGTACGGAAGCTATCTGCGCACGAACACCGCTTTTCACCGCCAACTGGCTCTTGCGGCGCAGAACCCGCGCCTCGAAGCGGCCGTCACCAGCGTGATCGGCCACATTCAGCGGCCGCTCTATCTGGGCCTCGATTGCGGGCTCGATCCCGAGGAAGCAACAGCCGAGCACCTGATGATCGTCGACGCCGTGCGGCGGCGACGGCCATCGCTGGCCGCGCAGCTGATGGAATCGCAGATCCGGGCGGCGGAAAAACGCATGATCGAGGCGTTTGGCGACAGCGGATTCGCCTGACGCCCACGCGGGAGGACGGTTCGCCCTCCGGAAAACCGCGCCTAGCGATTCCCGCGCGGGCCGCGGGCCCGGGTTCGCGCGAAGGAAAACTCTTCGTCAGAATCCCCAGCTCACCTTGCGGCGCGGCGTGATTTCCACGGCAACCGCGTCGCGGTCGGTGAGCGGTGCGATCGCCTGGTACTGCGGAAATTTGCGATAGAGCCGGGCGCGAACGGAGCGAAAGGCGCGCTCTTCCAACACCCTCGCTTCGCCTTCAATCAATACCCCGCGCAGATGCCGCCAATCCTCCGTGTAATCGTCGAAGGCAACCGCCACGCCGGGATGCGCCTGAATGTGACGGACCTTGGCGGTGTTCCGGTCAGTGCCGAAAAAGAGCCTGCCTCGCTCCATCAATGGGCAGATGGGCACGTTGTGCGGCAATCCATCCGGCGCGACGGTCGCCAGCCGCGCCACGCGAGCCGTTTCGAGAAATTCACGCTCCGCTTTCGTCCATTTCATGTCCCACCTCTCGACCGTTCCTACATCACATTCATTGTGGCCCGAATTGGCGGGTGATACAATTTTGCACAGGAAAGAACAGAAGTTCGGCTGGAATTGGGTCGGCAGGGGCGATGCTCCCTCGCCAGCTGTTCCTGTGACCTAAGTCCCTGCCTCGCTTGGAGTGCGATCCTACGCTTCCCGAAGGAGACGCCTACGTCCAACGCGATCGGCGCGATCGATTTCATGTATTACGTCGCCACCGAGGAGTTCATGCACCGGTGGGACGAAGCCAAAAAAGGCGAACTCATCTGCCGGATGGAGCGATCCATCGGCGGCCTGCCGCGTTACCACTCCATCGAAGAGATGCTGAAGCTGATGGATGAAGCCGGAGTGGAGCGCGTATTCATTACCCAGTGCAAAATGTGGTCGTACTGGCGCAAATGGATGTACATGGACACGAAGCTCGAAGAGGTGCTCCAGTACACCGAGCGCTATCCAGAGCGCTTTTCGGGCCTCGCAGGCTACAATCCCTTCCGCATCCGCGAGAGCCTGGAGGAGATCGAGACGGCGGTGACCCGGCACGGATTCAAGGGTGTCTACGTCCACATCTACGGCTTCGATATTCCCCTCGACGACCGCAAGATGTATCCGCTCTACGCGCTGTGCGAGGGGCTCGGCGTGCCCGTTTCGCTGCAGGTGGGTCACGTGCTCGAAGCGATGCCGAGCGAGGGCGGCCACCCGATGCTGCTCGACCGCGTCGCGTGCGATTTCCCGAAGCTGAAGCTCGTGGGAGCGCACACGGGCTGGCCGTGGGTGGATGAGTTGCTTTCAGTCTGCTACAAGTGGGACAACATCTGGTTTGGCATCGACGCGTGGATGCCGAAATACCTTTCGCCGCAAATCCTGCAATTCCTCAGCAGCCGGCTGGGCCGCGACCGCTGCCTGTGGGGAACGAACGGGCTGGGATGGAAAGAGAGCCTGGCGCAGATCGAACAGCTCGGCTTGAAAGACGAAGTGAAGCGGAAACTGCTTCACGACAACGCCAGCGAGCTTTTCGGGCTCGGTCCGCAAACCGCGCGGCCGGCGGCCGGAGGGGGTCAGGCGCAATGAGCGAACTGAGCCTTGCCGGAAAAAAAGCCGTCGTCACGGGCGGTGCGCGCGGAATCGGCCGGGGAATCGTGGAGGCGCTGGCGCGGGCTGGCGCGGACGTTATGATTGGGGATTTCCTGGCGGATGAAGCGGCGCGAACGGCGGAAACGGTGAGCCGCGAAACCGGCCGCGTGGTGAAGAGCGCGCGGACGGACGTGACGCAGCTCGAAGACGCCGTGGCGCTGCGCGACGCGGCAATCGCGCAACTGGGCGGCATCGACATCCTGGTGAACAATGCCGGCTGGGACAACCTGACGCCGTTTCTGCAATCGAAGCCGGAAGAGTGGCAGCGGGTGATCGGCGTGAATTATCAGGGCGTGATCCACACCTGCTACGCCGTCTTGCCGCACATGGCCGAACGCAAGCACGGCGCGATTGTGAACATCAGCTCGGATTCGGCGCGGGTCGGTTCGATGGGAGAAGCGGTATACTCGGGCGCGAAGGCGGCCGTGGTGGCGTTTTCGAAGACGCTGGCGCGCGAGCACGCGCGGGACAACGTGCGCGTGAACGTGGTGTGTCCCGGTCTGGTGGATACGCCGCTGCTCGCGGAAATTCAATCGCGGGATTTCGGGCGCAAGGTGATCGGAGCGGTGACGGGAGCCATTCCGCTGAAGCGCCTGGGCAAGCCCGAAGACATCGCGCCGATGGTCGCATTCTTGGCATCCGAAGCCGCCAGCTACATCACCGGGCAGGTGATCAGCATCAGCGGCGGATTGACGATGGCCGGATGAGCAGCCTCAACGAAACCATGCCTGCCGCCGCTGAAGCCCTGATCGAGCGCTGCCGCGAAATCGTGGACGATTTGAGCCTGGGCGAAGTGCGCCGGTGGAAGCAGGAGCATCCGGGCGCGCGCGCGATCGGCTATTTCCCCGTCTACGCGCCGGTGGAACTCGTCCACGCGGCGGGAATGCTGCCGGTAGGCCTGAACGGAGCGGGCGACCGCCTGGATTTGCAATACGCCGACGCGCGCTTCGGCTCGTTCATCTGCTCGATCGTCAAAACGACGCTCGAAATGGGCCTCACGGGCCACCTCGATCCGCTCGACGGGATGCTCTTTTCCGGCATCTGCGATTCGGCGCGGAATCTGGCGTTCGTTTTCGAGCGCAACGTTCCCGCGAAATACGTGGAGTTCCTCCACCTGCCGCAGAATCCGGCTTCGGCGGCGAGCACGGAATTTCTGAAGGGTGAATACCGGCGCCTGGCCGACGCGCTCGAACGGCTCGGCGGACGCAAGATCGAGGAAGACGCGCTGCGCGCTTCGATCGCCGTGTACAACGAGAACCGGAGGCTGCTGCGCGACCTCTACGGGCTGCGCGCGGCGAATCCGCACCAGGTGCGCACGAGCGACATTTATCTGCTGCAGCGCGCCGGCAATTTTTTGCCGGTGGAGACGCACAACGAACTGCTGAGGGAAGGCCTCGGGTCGCTGGCCGACCGGGAAGCGAAGCCGCGCGACAGCGTTCGGATCGTGATCGAAGGCGCGTTTTGCGAACAGCCGCCGCTCGACCTGATTCGGCTCGTCGAGGACGCCGGCTGCTACGTTCTGGACGACGATTTCCTGCTCGGCCTGCGGTGGTTCACCGGCGACGTTCCGACCGGCGGCGATCCGCTCGAAGCGCTGGCCTCCTGCTATTTGAATCATTCGGTCTATTCTTCGGTGCGGCACGATTTCCGCAACCGGCGGCACAAGCTGCTGGTGGAGAAAACGCGGCGGCTGGGCGCGCAGGCGGTGCTGTTTCTGATCGCGAAATTCTGCGAGCCGGCTTATTTCGACTACGTGCTGTTCAAGCGGGAGCTGGAAGCGGCGGCGATTCCGCACTTGCTCCTGGAATTCGAGGAAAAGGCGTTCACGTTCGACCGGCTGCGGACGGAGGTCGAAACGTTCGTCGAATCGCTGCTGTTCGATTGAGGAATTATGGGCGAAACTCAGGCATCGGAATACCGGAGCGACATCCACCGGCAACAGCGCGACCTGATGCTGCGCTGGTACCAACGGCTCGAAGAATCCGCGCACGGAGGGCCACCGGCGGTTTCGCTGATGATTTCCGGAAATTGCGTCGAGTTGCTCGAAGCCTTCGGCGCCGTTCCGCTCTATCCGGAAGTGAACGCTCTGCAACTGGCGATTCGCCATCAATCGCTCGATCCGATCCTGGCAGCCGAGGAAATGGGCTACGCCGCCGACAATTGCGCCTACGTGAAGGCGGACATCGGAGCGATGATCAAGGGAATCACGCCGGCGGGAACGGAACTGCCGGTGCCGAAGCTGGTTTTGTGCAATTTCGTCGGGTGCAACACGTACGTGAAATGGTTCGAGCACGCCGCGGAATTTCAGAACGCGCCGCTGGCGATGCTCGACGTGCCGTTCCTGCGAACGGCCGAACCGCGAGCCGAGGACGTGGCGTACATCGTCTGCCAGCTGAAGGAAATCGTGAAGCAGCTGGAGGAACTGACCGGGCGGCGGTTCGATTACGACCGTTTTCGCGAGGCGATGCGCTGCTCCGCGCGAGTGGAGGAGGCGTGGTCGCGGATCAAGCATCTGGCGCGGCGCACGCCGACGCCCTTCGACGCCTATTTCGACGCGATCACGCTGATGGGACCGCTTTACGTTTATCGAGGCAGCCCGGAGGGCGTCGCGTTTTTCGAGCTGGCGCTGCGGGAACTGGAAGAGAAAGCGGCGCGCGGCGAGGGGATTTACGACCAGGAGCGGTTTCGCGTGGTGATGGAGGGTCCTCCGCCGTATCCCTTTTTCCGGACGTTTCGCGACATGTTCGCGGCGTGGAAAGCGACGGCGGTCGCTTCGACCTATTCGACCGTCGGCGGGCTATGGGAATTCGGTTTCCGCCACGATCCAGACCATCCGTTCGAGTCGCTGGCGATGCACATGCTGGCGCACAACGTGACGAACCGGAATTATTTGCAGCGCTACGATCAGATCCGGCGCTACATCGAGGAGTGGGACGCCGACGGCGTCGTAATTCATTTCGTGAAGAGCTGCCGGCTGTTTTCCGCCGGACAGGGCGACATGCGCGGCTATTTCACGCAGCAACTGGGCGTGCCAACGCTCTACGTGGAATCGGATCTGGAAGATCCGCGGTATTTTTCCGAAGCGCAGATCAAGAATCGCATGGACGCTTTCTTCGAGGCGCTCGAGCATGCCCGGTCCACCGGAACGCTGCACCGCGGCGCCGCGGCCATCCGGCACGCGCCGGGCGGTGAAATCGCGCCCGCGGCGGCGGACCGATTGAAAATTCTGCAATGAGGCGGAGATGAGAGTAGCGGCGGGAGTGGACGTCGGCTCGACGCAGACGAAAGCGGTGATCGTCGGCGAAGACGGCGGAGTTCGCATGCTGGGACGCGCGCTGGTGGATACCGGCGCGAACGTGCAGCGCGCGGCGGAAAACGGCTTTCTCGAGGCGTGCCGCGAATCGGGCGTCGAGCCGGAAAGCGTGGGCTTCGTGGTGGGAACCGGCTACGGCCGCTACAAAATCACGTTCGGCAATACGCAGATGACCGAAATCAGCTGCCACGCGCGCGGCGCCCACTTCCTGTTTCCCTCGACGCGCACCGTGATCGACATGGGCGGGCAGGATTCGAAGGCGATCAGCGTGGGAGAGCACGGCGAGGTGCTCGATTTCGTGATGAACGACAAATGCGCCGCCGGCACCGGGCGTTTCCTGGCCAACGCGGCCGAGGTGCTGGGCATCGGGCTCGACGAAATCGGACCGCTTTCGCTGCGGGCGCGGCATCCGGTGAAAATCACCACCGTCTGCACGGTGTTCGTGGAATCGGACATACTGTCCTATCTGGCGCAGGGCAAGAAGCCGGAAGACGTTCTGGGAGGAGTGCACCTGGCGATCGCCCGGCGCACCGTTTCGCTGGCGCGGCGCGTTCCGATCGATCCGGGAATCACGATGACCGGCGGCGTGTCGCGCAACACGGGGATGGTGAAGGCGCTCGAGGAAGTGCTCGGCACGAAGCTGCAAGTGAATTCGGACGCGCATTTCGCCGGTGCGCTGGGCGCGGCGCTGTTTGCCATCGAGAAGATGGGCGAGAGCTTCGAATCCGGAATCTGGAGGCCGTCGAATGCCACACCACGTGGCTGAAACGGAACGTTCGCAAGCGCCCGCCGCGCTGGTGGCGGGAGTGGACGTCGGATCGAGCCATACGAAGGCGGTGCTGGTCGGCTGGTTCGGCGAGCCGGGCGTGGCCGCGGGCCTGCTCGCGCCCGAGGATTTTTCGGCGCGCGTCTGCATCCTGGGCCGCGGCACGGTGCGCACCGGCGTGGAAATGGAAAAAGCGGCGCGAACGGCGCTTGAGCAGGCCTGCGAAGCCGCTGGCCTCGCGCGCCGCGCGATCGACTACATCGCCGCCACCGGACTGGGCCGCTACAGCATCGGCTTCCGCGACATCCAGATCACCGAGATCACCAGCGACGCGCGCGGCGCGTTTTTCCTGTTTCCGCACAGCGTCGCGGTGATGGATATCGGCAGCCAATCGACGCGGGCGATCGGGCTTGGCGACGCCGGGCGCGTGCGGCAGTTCAAGACGAACGACAAGTGCGCGGCGGGATCGGGCAGCTTCATCGTGCGCGCGGCGCGCTATTTGCAAGTGGACCTGGAAAGCGTGGGCGATCTGGCGCTCGAAGCCAACCATCCCCACCCGATCAGCAGCATCTGCGCGGTGCTGGCGGAAAGCGAAATCATCAATCACGTTTCAGCCGGCGTTTCGGTGCCCAATATCCTGGCGGGAATCTACGATTCCCTCGCCGACCGATCGGCGCTGCTGCTGAAGCGCGTGGGGCCGGCCGGAGAACTGGTTTTCATCGGCGGCGTGGCGCGGCAGCAGGGCGCGGTGCGGGCGCTCGAGCGCCGGCTGAAGATTCCGATCCGCGTTCCCGAATATTGCGAGCACGTGGGCGCGCTGGGCGCGGCGCTGCTGGGCCTGAAGCGCGTGCTGGCAACCGCGCGATTCGCCGCGTAACTTTTCCTGGCACGTCCAACGACTCAAGAATGCGGTCTTCGGGCCGCGTCGAGCGAAATCGCCCGCGCGAAACGCGCGGCGGATTCAGGAATGTAGCGGAGTGAGACCGGCAGCGGCGAGGATGGCGTCGGCGGCGCGGTCGAGGCCGATCGAAGAATCAATCATCAGGTGATAGAGGCGGAAATCCTTCCAGTTTTCGCCGAAATAGCGATGGATGAAGGCGGCGCGCCGGCGGTCGGTTTCCTCGGCGACGGTTTCCGGCTCGCTCTTCACGCCGAGCACTTTGCGCAGATTTTCCGCGCGCCAGGCGAGTGGAGCGTGGACGGAAACGTGGAAGGCGTCGCGGCGGCCGCGCAGAATGCACTGAGCGCCGCGGCCGACGATGACGGCGTGACCGATTTCGGCGGCTTCGCGAATCACTTCGGTCCAGAGGCGCATCATCTGATCGGCGTCGAACGCACCGGCTTCAACCCGCGTGGCCGAGCCCTCGAAACCTCCCCGCCAGACCGCCTGAACCAGGCGATGAAACCACGGATTGACGCATTCGTCGTAGCGGCGCGCAACGTCGGAAGGAACTTTCGCCCGGCGCGCGATTTCCTCCACCAGCGGATCGTCCACCAATTTCCAATCCAGGCGCTCGGCCATCCGGCGGGCGATTTCCGCTCCGCCGCTGCCATGCTCCCGGCTGATTGTGATCACGCGAAACATCGTTGAGGCTTAGTCTCCCGTTTCGAGCGGCAAACCGCGCTCGCGCCACGCCTTCAATCCGTCCGCCAGGTTGGCAACGTCGGCGAAACCGGCGCGGCGCAGGACGCTCGCAGCCACGCTGGAGCGATACCCGCTGGCGCAAACCAGATGCACGCGGGCGTCGCGCGGCAACTCGTCGAGTCGTTTCGGCAAATCGCCGCCCATGATGTGCAGCGAACCGGGGATATGGCCGGAAGACCATTCCTTGTCGCCGCGCACGTCGACGATCGCGGCGCCGGCGCGGCGGCGCGAATCGAGTTCGGCGACGGAAACCTGTTCCACTTGCGCCTGCGGCCAGCCGCGTTCCGCCCACGCCTCGAACCCGCCTCCGAGAAAGCCGCGTGCGTCGTCGAGACCCACGCGAGCGAGGCCACGGCGCGCATCGTCGAGATTCGTTTCGCGGTCGCCGACGAGCAGCAGAGGACGATCGTAAGGGACGATCCACGCGGCCCAAGTGGAAAATCCCCCGCCCAGGCCGATATTCAGCGCGCCGGGAACGTGGCCGCGGCCGAAGCTCTCTGGAGAACGACAATCGATAACCACCGCGTTTTCGCGCTCGATTGAATCGCGAAATTCCGCCGCGCCGATCGCGCGCGCGCCAGGTAACTCGCCGAGCAGGCGCGGACCCTCGGCGTTGACGCGCTTCATCCGGCGATAATAGTCGGGAAACGGAGGAACGTGGCCAAGGATGCGGCTGACGAAGGCCTCGCGTTCGCGGTCGCGGAAGAAAACATTGCTCGCGCGCTCGTCGCCCAGCGTGGATTGCGCCCGGTCGCTCATGCCGCTGCCGCAGAACGAGCCGGCGCCATGCGCGGGGCGCACTTCGAGAGCGTCCGGCAGGTGGCCGATGCGGCGATGCAGGCTTTCGTAGAGCAATTCGGCCAGACGCCGCTTCGATTGCTCGCCGAGCAGATCGGGCCGGCCGAGCGAGCCGACGAAGAGAAAATCGCCCGAAAGCATCGCCACCGGGTGCGGGCTTTGCGCGGGCTCGTGAATCAGAAAAGAGAGGTGCTCGGGCGTGTGGCCGGGAGTGTGCAAGGCGACGATCGCGACATCGTTCCATTCCAGCCGGTCGCCGTCGCGCATGGCGCGGTGCGGAAACTGGTAAACGTAGTCTTCGCCGGCGTCGTGGGCGCTCAGCCAGAGCTCGGCTCCGGTGGCTGCGGCGAGTTCGCGTGCGCCCGAAGCGTAATCGGCGTGGATGTGCGTTTCGAGAATATGAGTGATTTTCCAGTCGCGCTGGGCGGCGAAGGCGAGATAGGTGTCGACGTCGCGTTTAGGGTCAACGACCACTGCGCGGCTGCGCGAAGCGACCATGTAGGAATAATGAGCCAAGCCAGGCACTTCAAATCGTTCGAGAACCATGCCTTCTCCCCCATGGAGCGGCCAGAGCGTCAATGGTCCCGTTCGGGCGACGTCACCCGGCGAACCTTGGCCATCAGGATACCTTGCAAGGAAACGGCGAGGCAATTCCGGCAAAGCTGCCCAACGGCTGGAAAGACGAATTTGGACGGCGGAAGGGCGATGGCGGCATTGCGGCGCCCGCGGCAGGCGTTGCGGGAAGCGGCATGCTAGGCTCTTTGGAATTCGATGGCTGAATCGCTTGAACTCGAATTCGACCGGCTGACGCCGGACGGAATGGGGTCCGCGCCGATGCCGGAAGCGGCGGGACGCGTGGCGCTCGCGTGGGGCGTTTTGCCCGGCGAACGGGCGCGCGTCCTGCCGATTCGCCGGCAAAAAGGCGCTCTGCTCTGCCGGCTCGTGGAAGTGCTGCGCGAGTCGCCCGATCGCGTTGCGCCGCGCGAGGATCATTATTTGAGTTGCTCGCCATGGCAGGTGATGCGCTACGACGCGCAAATCGAGGCGAAACGCCGCGTCCTTGAGGAACTGTTTCCTTCCATGCCGCTCGAGCGTTTCGCCGCCGCGGAAACCGTTTGGGGCTACCGCAACAAAATGGAATTCAGCTTCACCGAGCGTGAGGGCCGGCTGCAACTGGCGTTTCACGAGCGCGGGCATTCGTTGCGCAAGCTGCCGCTGCCGGAGGGATGCCAACTCGCCAGCGCGGCGATGAACGCAGCGGCACTTGAAGTGGTGGCGTGGCTCGAGAAGCGTGGGATTTCCTCATCGACGCTGAAAAGCCTGATCGTTCGCGGGAGCCGCGCGAGCGGGCAAGTGATTATCGGGCTTTACGTGATGGACGAAAATTTTCCCGCCGCGGAATTGGGGCTCGAACGCAGCGCGGGATGGGCCGTTTATTACAGCGACCCGCTGTCGCCAGCTTCGGTCGAAACGCGGCTGCTCGGCCGGCGAGGCGCGGACCATCTGGTGGAGCGCGTGGCCGGACTCGATTTGGCGTGGCCGCTCGAGGGATTTTTTCAAAACCACGTGGAGGTTTTTTCGCTTGCGGTGGAGGAAATTCGGCGCCACGTTCCAGAAACCGGGCGCATCGTGGAGCTTTACAGCGGCGTGGGAACCATCGGGCTGTTGCTGCGCGACAAAGCCGAGGAAATTCTGGCGGTCGAATCGAACGAAGCCGCTGCGGCGTGGGCGGAACGCAACCGGCGCGAGGCCCGAGCGGAGAATTACCATCCACGAGCGGCGCGCGCGGAATTGTGCGCCGAGGAATTTCTGTTGCCGAGCGATGTGGTGGTGGTCGATCCGCCGCGCGCCGGCCTGCATCCGCGGCTCGTCGAGGCGCTCGTGCGCGCGCGGCCGCGCCGCATCATCTACCTTTCGTGCAATCCGGCGAACCAGACGCGCGACGCCGCGATGCTCGGCGCGACGTACCGCCCTCTGGCGCTTGTGGGATTCGATTTTTACCCACAAACTCCCCATGTCGAATCCCTGCTCGTGCTGGAACGGATGGCGCAGAAAGACTAGCAGGCTGCTGAAAAATCGCTTTGGGTGGCTGTTTTTCTTTTCTTTTGGGCTGATTTGGGGATGCTGAGCGGGTTTTACCGCGGTGTTTTTGTGCTGCCGGCGTTCCGAAC
>JAKASX010000106.1 GCA_021818865.1 Acidobacteriota bacterium | reverse complement strand
GGCGCGGAACGGTGGACCATTTCGGGTGCCACGGGCGCGTGGATATCCAGGTGGGGACGCTGAGCAAGGCGATCGGTTCGATGGGCGGCTACGTTTGCGGCTCGCGCGACCTGATCGAATTTCTCTACCACCGGGCGAGGCCGTTTCTGTTCTCGACGTCGCATCCGCCAGCCGTCATCGGCGCCTGCCAGGCGGCGTTCACATTGCTGGAATCGCCGGACGGCGAGCGGCTGGTGAAGAAATTGTGGAGCAATACGAAATTTTTCCGCCGCGGGCTGAAGCGGCTGGGCTTCGATACCGGGGCCAGTGAAACGCCGATCACGCCGATCATGGTGGGCGACGCGGCGAAAGCCATCGAATTTTCGAACGCGCTTTTCGAGGAAGGCGTTTTCGCGCAGGCGATCGGCTACCCAACCGTGCCTGAAGGGAAAGCGCGACTGCGTGCGATCGTCACGGCGGCGCACAAGCGAGCCGATCTCGAAAAGGCACTCGAAACGATCGGACGAGTCGGCGGGCGCATGGGGCTGGTTTCGGCGTAGCGCTGTTTGGCGGCTGCGCCGCGATCCCTGGCCGCGCGACGGATTTGTGCGGGCGTTCCGACCGAATGCCGGAAGAATGGCGTTTGGCGAATGACGCGGTCGCCTCGGCGGCCGGGCGCGAGAGCCGCGCGCGGGCGTCTGCTATACTCGCCCTCCTGCTTTTCCCATGACCGAGACTTCTTCATCCCGGCTATTTCTGGTCGACGCGATGGGCTATATTTTCCGCGCCTATCACGCGCCGATGGAGCGGCTGCGGACCGCTTCCGGGCTGCCCACGAAAGTTCCGTTTCTGTTCGCGAACATGATGCGCCGGCTGCTGAAGCAGTGGGACCCGGAATATCTGGGCGTCGTGTACGACGTGGCCGCGCCGACGTTTCGCGATGCGCTCTTCGCCGAATACAAGGCACAACGGCCGCCGATGCCCGAGGATCTTTCGCAGCAGATTCCCTACGTGCGGCGATACTGCGAAGCGATGCGTTTCGCTCAGATCGAATACGAAGGCTACGAGGCCGACGACGTCATCGGAACGCTGGCGCGGCAGGCCGCGGCGCGCGGACTCGAAATTTACGTCGTCACGAGCGACAAGGATTTCCTGCAACTGGTCGGAGGGTCGCTGCGCATCTTGATTCCGACCAAAGACGATCTGGTCGTTGACGCCGAAAAAGTGCGAGAGATTCTGGGTGTGCCTCCCGAACGCGTTTGCGACGTGATGGCGCTTACCGGCGACACCATCGACAACGTTCCCGGGGCCAAGGGAATCGGGGAAAAAGGCGCGCGGGAACTGATCGTGCGGTTCGGCTCGGTGGAAGCCGCGCTCGATCGCGCCGCCGAGGTGGAAAACAAGCGGTATCGCGAAGCGCTGCTCGGCCAGCGCGAACAGGTGCTGCTTTCGAAGCGGCTGACGACCATCCATACCGACGCGCCGGTCACGCTTGACCTGGAATCGTTGCGCCGGCGCGATCCCGACACGGAATCGTTGCGTCGACTTTACGAAGAGCTTGGTTTTTCGACACTGCTGCGCGAACTCGCTCCGCCCGTCGCGAAAAACACGGGCGAATACCGGCAGCTCGATTCCCCCGAGGCGCTTGCGGAATTTCTGGCGCATATTCCCGACGGCTGCGGCGCGGCGCTTTGGCTGGAAACTGCTCCGGAAGATGAGGAGCCGGGTTTTGGCAGCCGCGCCGTTCGCATCGAAATCTCGGTCGAGCCGGAAAGCGCCGGCGTGGCGTGGGCCGATGCCGAGGGAAAAATGGTGGCGGCGCTCGGGCCGTGGTTGGCCGACCCGAGCCGGCCGAAGGTCGTGCACAACGCGAAGCTCGTCGAGTTGCTCGTGGGCTCGTCCGAACCGGCCGTTCTTGCGAACGTGCGCGATGCCGTGGACCTCTATTCGTATTTGCTTCGCCCGACGACTTCGCGGCACGGCCTGGACGATATCGTCGCGCGGCGGTTGAATGCGACGCTCGCCGGCCTTCCCGGCGAACGAGCGGATTACCTGCTGCGCGTCGCGCCGCTGCTTCGCGCCGAGATCGAGGAACAAAAGCTGGTCGAGGTTTACGAGAAGATTGATTTGCCGCTCGCTCCGGTGCTGGCGCAGATGGAGCGGCACGGGGTGGGCGTGGACCGCGGCGCGCTGGAGGCTTTTTCGGCGGCGAGCGAAGCCGATCTGCGGCGGCTCGAGCGTCGCATTTACGAACTCGCCGGCTACGAATTCAACATTCAATCCACACAGCAACTGGGCGAAGTGCTGTTCGACAAACTGAACCTGCCGCTGCCGCGACGCCGAGGGAAAGGCGCGGTCCGCTCGACCGCGGCCGACGTGCTCGAGGAATTGACAGACAAGCATCCGCTGCCGTCGCTCGTGATGGAATATCGCGAATCAGCGAAATTGAAATCCACGTACGCCGATGCGCTGCCGCGGCTGATTCATCCGGGAACCGGCCGCATCCATCCGCGTTTCAGCCAGACGGGCACGTCCACCGGCCGGCTGAGCTGCTCAAGTCCCAATCTGCAAAATATTCCCGTGCGGACGGAACTGGGACGGCAGATTCGAGCGGGTTTCGTGGCGCCGGAAGGCTGGCTGCTCGTTTCAGCCGATTATTCCCAGATCGAATTGCGCGTGATGGCGCACCTGTCCGGCGATCCAGTGCTCGTCGAAGCGTTCCGGCATGGCGAGGATATTCACGCGCGGACGGCGGAGGAAATTTTCGGTGTCGGCCCGCTGGCGCAGACGCCCGAGCATCGCCGCGTGGCGAAAGTCATCAATTTTGGGATTCTGTATGGGCTTTCCGCTTTCGGCTTGGCCCGGCAGCTGCAGATCGAGCAGAAAGACGCGGCGCAGTTCATTGCCCGCTATTTCGATCGGTACCGAGGCGTGAAAGAGTGGCTCGACCGCCAGCTAGACCAAGTGCGCCGGACGGGTTTCACGCGCACCCTTTTTGGCCGCATCCGCCCGATCCCGGAAATCAACGCGACGCAGGCCGCTCTGCGCGGCCTTGCCGAGCGCACCGCGCTGAATACGCCCGTCCAGGGAACGGCCGCCGACCTAATGAAGCTCGCCATGATCGAAACCCATCGCCGGCTGCGCGCGGGAGGCTTGCGCGCGAAGATGATTTTGCAGGTACACGACGAACTGCTCTTCGAGGCTCCGCTGGAGGAGATTGATAGGCTGCGCGCGCTCGTGTGCGAGGCCATGGAGCAGGCGCATCCGCTCACCGTGCCCTTGGTCGTCGAACTCAAACAGGGTCAAAACTGGCGCGACCTGAAGTAGGCGCGGCGGAATGACACGGCGAAGCGGATGCATGGTTCTGTAACCTGGACGTTTGCGGTTTGGTGTATGCATTCCTGCGTCAGCGAGGGAGAATTGCAAGCTCGGCGGAATAGAATAAGTCTTTATTTGTGGGTTTGTTATAAGGAATTCGGGTGAGAGGAGACGGGCCGTCGGACGAAATGGCGGTAACTCTTTGGAACAAATGTTTACTCAGTAGTTAATTCTATTGACAGTACTCCAGGGCGCGTGTAGATTGCTCGGCGGGGAAGGTTCCGCGAATCTCGACAACGCAACGTAGTTTTGGCACCTCCCTTCTCCGCCCCCTCAGGCCCCCTCACAAACCGGGGGTCGCGGCACCGCAGGGCTGCGACCCCCGGACCTCCTCTCAAGCTCGACGTTCGACATAGCAGCGGCCGTTCATGGCTGTGCCTGTGCGTAAATTGGCGAGGGAGAGGGGATAAGGGTTGGCTGGGGCGGGAGGATTCGAACCTCCACCGTCTGCATTAACAGTGCAGCGTCCTACCGATTGGACCACGCCCCAAGCGGCGCAGTCCCTCCATTGTATACATTCACGCGCTTGCACGCAGCCGGGCGTGCGCACAATTTCGCCCCAGCCCCTGTCTTGACCCTCCTGCGGTCGGGTTGTTATGTTCAAAGATTACGCTGGACTCATTGTGCCCAGCTGTAGTGAGGCTGGGTAACTTGGGTCCGCTCTGGCTCCATGCCTCTCGACCGCATCGTCATTCGCCGCGCGCGGCAACACAACCTGAAGAACATCAGCCTGGAGATTCCGCGCAACACGCTGACGGTCATCACCGGACTCTCCGGGTCGGGCAAATCGTCGCTGGCGTTCGACACGATTTACGCCGAGGGGCAGCGGCGGTACGTGGAATCGCTTTCCGCTTACGCGCGCCAGTTTCTCGATCAAGTCGAGCGGCCGGACGTGGATTCGATCGAGGGATTGTCTCCCTCGATCGCGATCGAGCAGAAAACGACCGGGCGGTCTCCGCGCTCGACCGTCGGCACAATCACCGAGATCTACGATTACCTGCGCGTGCTCTACAGCTCGATCGGGGCGCCGCGCTGCCCGCAATGCGGCCGCGAAATTGCGCGGCAATCGCCCGGGCAGATTGTGCAGCGAATCGGCGAGCTTTCGCCCGGCGAACGCGTGATGATCCTCGCGCCGGTGGTGCGCGGACGAAAAGGCGAATACCGGAAGCAGCTCGAAAAATACGCGCGGCAGGGATTTCTGCGCGCGCGAATCGACGGCGAACTACGGCACCTCGATGAGCCGGTCCCGCTCGACAGGCGCCGGAACCATACAATTGAGATCGTGGTGGATCGGCTGCTGGTGAAACCCGGCATCCAGCACCGGCTCGAAGAATCCGTCGCGACGGCGCTGAAGCTGGCCGAAGGGTTGGTGACGGTGGCCGTCGTCGGCGCGGACGAGCGGCTGTATTCCGAGCGGCTCGCTTGCCCCGATTGCGGAATTTCCGTTCCGCAGCTCGAGCCCCGATCGTTCAGTTTCAATTCGCCCTACGGAGCATGTCCCGAATGCAAGGGACTGGGCGCGCACTACCGGCTCGATCCGGCCAAGCTGATTGTGGATTGGACGAAGCCGCTGCTCGATGGCGGCCTCGGGCCGGGCTCGGGTTCGGCGTATCTGCGGCGGATGCTGGAGCTCGCCGCGGAAGGGCATGGTTTCGACCTGAAAACGCCGTTCGAAAAATTTCCGCGCCGGGTGCAGAACCTGATTCTTTACGGAAATCAGGCGGCGCGATCGGGGCCGCGTTTCCCGGGCATCATCGGCTACCTGGAACAGAACCTCGATACCACGGATTCCGATCTTTACCGCGACTGGCTGGGCGAATATATGTCGCCCTCGACGTGCCCGGCGTGCCACGGACGACGGCTGCGGCCGGAAAGCCTGGCGGTGCGCGTGGCGGAACTTTCGATCGCCGATTTCACCGCGCTTTCGGCGGGCGACGCGCGCGAAGCGGTCGAGCGCATCGAAGCGCGGCTCGACACCCGGCAGAAAGAAATCGCCGAACGCGTGCTCGCGGAAATCGCCGAGCGGCTGGATTTCCTGCTCGCGGTCGGCTTGAGCTACCTCACGCTGGATCGCGCCGCTTCCACGCTTTCCGGCGGAGAAGCGCAGCGGATTCGGCTGGCGACGCAGATCGGTTCGCGGCTGCGCGGAGTGCTGTACGTGCTCGACGAGCCTTCGATCGGCTTGCACGCGCGGGACAACGAGCGGCTGCTCTCGACGCTGGAACGTCTGCGCGATTTGGGCAACACGGTGCTCGTCGTGGAGCACGACGAGCAGACCATCCGCCGCGCGAATTTCGTCGTGGATCTGGGGCCGGGCGCGGGCCGCGCCGGCGGTTATCTGGTCGGCGCGGGGACGCCAGGCGAAATCGAAAAAAATCCCGATTCGCTCACCGGCCGCTACCTTGCGGGCGAGCTCGAAATTCCCGTTCCCGCCGTTCGGCGCAGGGTCAACGGCAAGCAGCTCACCGTTTGGGACGCGCAGGCCAACAATCTGAAACACATCGACGTGCGGTTTCCGCTGGGGCGGCTGATTTTGGTGACGGGCGTTTCCGGCTCGGGCAAATCCACGCTCGTAAACGACATTTTGTACCGTTCGCTGGCGCGGCGGCTGTACCGTTCGGCGGAAGAACCGGGTGCGCATCGCTCGCTCACCGGCGTCGAGAACATCGACAAGGTGATCGAAATCGATCAGGCGCCGATCGGGCGCACGCCGCGCTCGAATCCGGCGACGTATACCGGCGTTTTCACGCCGATTCGCGAGCTTTTTGCAATGCTGCCCGAATCGCGCGAGCGCGGGTACCGGCCGGGCCGTTTCAGTTTCAACGTGAAAGGCGGACGATGCGAAGCGTGCCAGGGCGACGGATTGCGCCGCATCGAAATGAATTTTCTGCCGGACGTCTACGTCACCTGCGAAGTGTGCCGCGGGCGCCGGTACAATTCGGAAACGCTGGCGGTGCGCTACAAAAACGCGTCGATTTCCGACCTGCTCGACATGACGATAGACGACGCGCTGCCGCTGCTCACCGATATCCCGACGATTCGCCAGAAACTGCAGACGCTCGCCGAAGTGGGCCTTGGCTATTTGCAATTGGGACAATCGGCGACGACGCTTTCGGGCGGCGAGGCGCAGCGCATCAAGCTGGCGCGCGAACTTTCCCGGCGCCAAACCGGCCGCACGCTCTACATCCTGGACGAGCCGACGACCGGCCTTCACTTCGACGACGTGAAAAAGCTGCTGGCGGTGCTGAATCGCCTGGTGGATTTGGGCAATACGGTGATCGTCATCGAACACCACCTGGACGTGATCAAGCAGGCCGATTGGATCATCGACCTCGGCCCGGACGGCGGCGAAGCGGGCGGCCGCATCGTCGCCGAAGGCACGCCGGAGCACGTGGCGCGAGTGAAGAAGTCGTGGACGGGCCAGGCGCTGGCGGAAGTGCTCGACGGCGCGGCGAAACGCGTTCCCACGCGCGCCGGCGGGTAGCAGGCTCCGCGGCTGTTGTAGAGCAGGCTTCCAGCCGGCTTCCCTCTGGTAAAGACGAAGGCGGCCCGGGAACGATGAAGCGGCGCGGGAGGGTGACACACCCGGTCGAGCAAAAAATCCGGTAGGTGGTTTTGTTTCAGCAAGATAATTTTTGCAGGGTGTCACTTTTTGGGCCTCTTTTGGGTGGGGGGTGGCGGCCGAATTGAGGGTTACGGCCGTCCTCGGGCGGGTGAACCGCAATCCTCTCCATGCAAGCCTTGGCATGTGACGCTTCCTCCTTCGCGCGGGTATGCGGCCACTTTTTTTCCGCACGCGACGGCATTTTCGCGCGATGCGACTCGGAGCGCGAGGGGTGGTTCTACGTAGGGAGGAGAGGGGAATTGCGGCGGGCCGGCGCGGGGCTCTTTTTCGGCTGCGTTGAAGTTGTTCGATGGCACGTCTCTGGCACGCGCGGAGGACACGGCAGGCTGGAGGCCTAAGCCATCTGGCAGCCAAAATAGGGGAAAACCTCCCTGCTGTCCCCGGTTTGCTTGGATTGCGGATTCCGCGCTTCGCCCAGTGGTCCGACGACGCTGATGATTACGGTCGCCAAGCGTGCCTAAGAGACGATTGCTTCGCGTCATAATCCGTGCCAAGGTCATGCCAATGTCCGAGACTGAGATCGTATTTGCCGTGCAGGAGTCGCCCGAGGGCGGTTACGAAGCCAGAGCGCTGGGCCATGGCATATTCACGCAGGCGGGGACGCTAGAGGAGTTGAAAACGGCCGCGCAGGGCGCCGTTCGCTGCCACTTCGACGAAGCGAGCCGCCCCCGCGTGATTCGCCTTCACCTTGTCAAAGACGAAGTCATCCCTGCTTGAAGCTGCCACGCGACTTGAGCGGCGAGCAGTTCGCCCGCTTGCTTCGCCGCTACGGGTACGAGATCACGCGGCAGAGCGGAAGCCATCTGCGACTCACCAGCAGAATCCGAGGGACGGGGGCCACATCACCATCCCCGCCCGCAGCCGCTCAAGATCGGCACTCTGAGTGCGATCCTCGCCGAAGTTGCCTCCTATTTGGAAGTGGGCCGCTCTGCACTTGCCAACGAGCTCTTTTCCTGAGGCTGTATCACAGCCAGCAACTACCTGGACAGGACGGCTTTCCCGGGTAGGCTTCCCCGATCAGAGGCATCGGGGCAAACTCCCCTACAAGATCTCTGGGGCGAGTTAACAGCCTTCCTGAATTGTCCATAATTATCCGTGAAACTTCGGCCAAATTCTGGAGCAGTGAGTTTCGCTTCATCCGGAAATGACAGTTTGAACTTTCAAATCCGGCGCCCCTGCGTCCTGCCCGATCCCCGCCAGCACCGAGACGCGAATCCGGTTCCGCTCTCCCGAAATCGGGGAGATAATCGATGAACCTTTCCGAACGAATCCGGAGCCTTCCCACTTGGCTTTCCTGGAGGCTGGAGAATGATGGAACAGCGCAAAGAAACTTCTCCGCGTTTCAGGGCCAGGATGGCGGGCCTCTTTTATCTGATCACGATGGCGACCGGGATATTCGCTCAGGGTTTCGTCAGCAACCGGCTCGTCGTATTCGGCAACTCCGCGGTCACGGCGACGAACATCCTCGCGCACAGGAGTCTGTTCCAGTGGAGTTTCACGCTGTACCTGGTGGAAATGACGTGCCAGATCGTCTTCATCGCGCTCTTTTACGACCTGCTGAAGCCGGCGGGCAGGATCGTCTCCTTGGTCGCGGCGTTTCTGGGCCTCGCCGGGTGCGTCATCAAGACCGTGAGCCGCCTCTTTTACATCGCGCCGCTGTTTGTTTTGGGAGGCGCGCACTATTTGAGCGCGTTCAATGCCGGGCAGTTGCAGGCGCTGGCGATGCTCTTTCTGAAAGTGAACGACCGGGGCGCGGCGATCTCGCTGGCGTTTTTCGGACTCTATGCGCTCCTCACCGGCTACCTCGTTTTCCGCTCCACGTTCCTGCCTCGATTCCTCGGCGTTTGGTCGATTCTTGCTGGATTGGGCTGGCTGGCCTTTTTCTATCCGCCGCTCGGATACCGCCTGTTCAACTACCTCGCCGTTTTCGGCTTCCTCGGCGCGTTTGCGCTGATTCTGTGGCTGCTCATCGTGGGCGTGAACGTTCAACGATGGAATGAACGCGCCGCGGCGGCCGGCGTGGCCGTCCACAGCTGAAAGCCACGCGGGCTTCTCTGGCGGGGCGCCTTCGGGGCCCTCTGGTGGCTCCGGTGGTTTTTCGTTCGGCCGAATCGTTCTTCCTTGCCGTGCCTGGCCGGCTGCCTCTGCTTCCGCCGTTCTCCCGTTCGCTTCCCGGGCTGAGTCCGAGTTGGTGAGGGGCGGCCGTTCGGTTAGCCCGGATTTCTCACCAGAAATAAGGAAAAAGGTGGGATGGGGATAGAAAAAGGCCTCATTCTCAGGCATAACTGCGTTGTTCCGACGTAGTCGATGCCAAGGAAAGGCGGCCTTTTCGATGACAGAGTGTAGCCAGTCCGCATTCGAGTTTGAAGCCCATTTTTCGCGGCAGGTGGTGGGGCGGTTCGAGGGCGAACGGCTGACGAGTGATGGCGGGGCGCTGCTGTTGCGGGAGGCAGGTCGCAAGATCGGCCTGCTGCGGCGAGTGGTAGTTTGTTTCACCGACGGGCGTGACCCGGCGCGAATCGAGCACGAGCTCGGCCAGATGGTGGCGCAGCGGATTTACGGCCTGGCGCTGGGCTACGAGGACCTGAACGATCACGAGGAGTTGCGCAAGGACCCGCTGCTCGCCGTGCTGACGGGCAAGCGGGAGTTCGAGGAGCCGATGGCGGGCAAGAGTACGTTGAATCGGCTCGAGCTCACCCCGGCCGGCCCTGCCGAGCGCGAGCGCTATCACAAGATCCGCTACTCGGCCGAAGCCATCGATCGACTGCTGGTCGAGGTTTTCCTCGAAGCCCGCCGCAGCGCCCCGCGCCAGATCGTGCTCGATCTGGACGTGACCGACACGCCGCTCTATGGCCACCAGGAGAAACGCTTCTTCCACGGCTACTACGACCACTACTGTTATCTGCCGCTGTACATCTTCTGCGGCGACCATTTGCTCTGTGCCCGGCTACGGCCGTCGAACCAAGATGCCAGCGCCGGAAGCCTGGAGGAGGTGCGGCGGATCGTCGGACAGATTCGCCGACGCTGGCCGCACGTGCGGATCGTGCTGCGGGCCGACTCGGGCTTCTGCCGCGAGGAACTGATGGGGTGGTGTGAAAAGCACGGTGTCGACTATGTGTTCGGGCTGGCACGCAACCCTCGGTTGCGGCGCAAGATCGGCGGCCCGATGCGGGAGGCGAAACAGGAGCACCGGCGCAGCGGGAAGCCGGCACGCGTCTTCGCCGAGTTTTCCTACCGCACCCGGTCCAGTTGGTCGCGCTCGCGGCGCGTGGTGGCCAAGGCGGAGTATCTGGAGAAGGGGGAGAATCCGCGCTTCGTCGTGACCTCGCTGGGCCCGCGAGGCTGGCCGGCGCAGAAACTCTACGAGCAGCTCTACTGCGCCCGCGGCGAGATGGAGAACCGCATCAAGGAACAGTTCCACCTGTTCGCCGACCGGTTGAGCACCGAGACGATGCGCGCCAACCAGCTCCGGCTCTACTTCTCCTCGCTGGCCTACGTGCTGGTCGATGCGCTACGGCGGCTGGCGCTGGCGAAAACCGAATGGGCTCAGGCGCAGGTCGACACGATCCGGCTGCGGTTGCTGAAAATCGCCGCGCAGGTCCGCGTCACCGCCCGGCGCATCTGGATCGGCTACAGCAGCGCGTACCCGTGGAAGCCGCTGTTCGCGGCAGCCTGCGCGTCCTTACGCCGCTGACAAACGCCGTCTGCCTCGAATCGCCGTCAACCGCTCTCGCCAGCAGCCGAAGTGCGTCCGAAATCGCCGCAACGGAGCCGCTAACTCGCTGTCCGACAACACCGGCCCGCACTGCTTCCGAAGGCTTGTCACCCGGAACCCACCCAACGGCAAATTTCGTCGCTCCGATCCGCAAAGCCGACACCTCGTGAGATAAGCGGGTTAGCGGGTTGTCGGAGCGAGATCCGAGCGCCTTTTTTTTGGTGTCGGTTACGGCCCGAGGGAGCCTCCCTCGATTGTCCGTGGTTGTCCGTAGAACCGTCAGGCCTACCCTTCGGAGCCATTCTGCGGCACGCCGGCTGTGTCCTCACGCCGCGCTGGGCTGGGGCAGCTTGAGAAACGAGTCGGGTTCAAACCGTGCAACTTCGTCCTTTTCCGCCAATGCCCCGGCGCCGTCCCACAGTAGGTCGTATGAAATCAGGGATTGCCCCTGTTTCGACGGGAAGAGCTGCCGCTTGAGGTAGTCCCTGACGGACCTTTCGTGAAGCCCGATTACTATTTGCCACCCGAGGCCGTCCTTCACCGCCTTCAGTACCTGCGCCAATTCCTCAATGTGAAGGTCGTCCATGTTTTGGATGGGGTCATCTAGGAGGACGAATCCGAGGTGCCTCTGCTGTGTAGTTGCAAGCGCCAGAAATAGGGCTAGGCCGCATGTATTCAGCTCTCCCTGGCTGAGAACTCCTTCCCCCGGGTAGGTCTCCCGGCCGTGCACGGCTCGCCACTTCACTTCCGGTCTGTGATAGCGGACTCTAACGTCTGGGATCGTGACTCCAAATATTCGATTCCGCGCCATGCGGCCGAACAGGTCGACGAATGCCTCTTTCGTTCGAGTGTTTATGAATTGTTCAAGCACCTCTTCGAGCTGTCGCGACAGAGACGCTTGCAAATTCTGGGTTTCGTCGATGAATTGCTCGACCCGGGTCCTCGCGGAATCGGCTGCTGCGAGGCGTCCCTCCAGTTGTCGCAATTCCTTCTCCAGCTCGGAAATTTCTGCTTCTTGACGGGAAAACGGCTGCATGGATGCGTATAGGTCGGCCCCGATTGCGGATATCTCCTGTGCGTATGCTGAGAGGTCTTTGACTGTTCTCTCGGAGGCACCTGCTCTCTCGCTCTCGTACGCCATAATGTCTGTCAGCGTCGCCGAGTCGCCAAGAACGCTTGCGTAGCTTGCGATGAAGTCCTCAATTCGTCGGCCTGAGGAGTCGATCTGCATCTCTGCGTCCCTTATCTCCCCGTTAAGCCTCTGTATCTGGGCGAGTTCCCAGCGCCGCTGATCCTGAAGGCGCTGGACGCTCGATCGCAGTTCGGCTAAGCGCTTCTGCGCGTTGGATTGTGCCAGGGACAGTGACTCCAGTTTTCCGCCGACGTATTCTTTTAGGTCTGTGTGTCGCTGGTCGCATACGGGGCACACGTCGGAATCAAGGATCACCCGTGTCTTGGACAGGATCTCTAAGAGGAGGGACGTCCTATGTGCTGGGGGCCCGACGGCTTCCATCGCGCGCAATTCTCTCGCTGCCTCGTCCAGCTTCCGGCTGGTTTCGGCTGACTGCTCTTCCATCTCCTTCGCTGAGCGTTCTTTTTCGGCGCGGTCGGCAGCTCGCTTGCTTTGGATACTGTCCACTTCGCGATGCTGCTGGCACAGTCTCATCGCGCGGCCGGATCTCTCCTCTTCCCGGCGACCGTTGGCTAGCCTGCCTTCCAACACGCTGTTAATTACCTTGATTTGGCTCGATAGTCCTTCGATGGAGAGAATCGCCTCGGGTTCGAGTCGGATTTCAAGCATCTGCGCTAGATGGGCGATCCTTTGCCTTTGCGTCTCCTGCGAACCGCGCTTGAGCTGGAGTTCCTCAAGGGTTTTCTTCTTCTCCCCAATCTCCGCGGCAAGCGCCGCCGCCCTTCTCTGGAGATCATCTTTACGCTGCATAACGCGTTGGTACGCGGGGTCGCGGCGAGTTATCCGCGCCTTCGCGATGCCCTCTACGAGGATATCCACGCGCTCGTCGACTACTACATTTCTTATCGCCTGGCCGAGCTCAACCGGCCCTGACGACAGAAGCCTTTGGATATTTAGCTGCGACAGGTAGGTCGTAGAATGGAAAACATCCCTTTGCCGTGCTGACAAAATGGGGTTTGCTCTAGCAGGCTGCTGAAAAATCCGGAAATTGTGTAACGGAGCAGCTTCGAGTGCGTCCAACCGTGCATGCGAGGAAACGATCAGCAGCAAAATCACGTGTTCAGTTATCTGTCGCCGGAGCAGCGGGT
>JAKASX010000105.1 GCA_021818865.1 Acidobacteriota bacterium | reverse complement strand
TTTGCGACGAAGCGGCAATGGAAGACGTTTTGGGAAACAACCGGCCCGATATTGTTTATCATGCCGCCGCGTTCAAGCATGTTCCGATCCTCGAACGGAATCCGCTTGCCGCGCTGCGCAACAACGCACTGGGAAGCTGGACGCTCGCGAATGCCGCCGTTCGTGCTGGCGTTCCGCGCCTGGTGGCGCTTTCGACGGACAAAGCCGCCGGGCCGGCGAGCGTTCTCGGCACGTCGAAACGAATCGCCGAACTCGCGCTTTTGCGCCTGAGCGATTCGCCGACGCGAATCACTTCCCTGCGGCTCGGAAATGTTTTGGGATCACGCGGAAGCGTCGTGCCGCTATTCGAGGAGCAGATCGCGAGCAGCGGACCGGTGACCGTGACGCATCCGGAAGCGCGCCGATTTTTTCTGACGCTCGATGAGTCGGTGGAATTGCTGCTGGCTGCGGCGCTCGCTTCCGGCGGCAAGGATTTGCTCGTGCCGGAACTTGGCGATCCCATTTTCATAGCTCATCTTGCGGAATTCCTCATTCGCCGCGCGGGATTCACCCCGGGGAAAGAGATTTTGCTGGCGTTCACGGGCCTGCGTCCGGGCGACAAATTATCGGAAGATTTGATCGCCGCGAATGAACGGCGGTTGGAAGCGGTTGGCTCGACGCTCTATCGCGTTGCGACGCCCGCGCCTTCTGCACACGAACTCGACAAATGGATAGGCGAGCTTCAGCAAACTGTAGAGCGCCGAGACGGCATGGCCGTCCTGGAAATTCTCTCCCGGATGCTGCCCGATTACCAACCAAGCGAAACGCTGCGCAAGGCGCTGGAGCGTAGCGGATCCGAGGTGCGCGCGTGAAACGGAAAATCGCCGTCGTCACGACGTCGCGCGCCGATTACGGGCACTTGTATTGGCCGCTGCGGGACCTTGTCTCGCATCCTGAAGTGGATTTGCGGATCCTCGCGCTCGGCGCGCATCTTTCGCCGGAATTCGGCCATACGGCCGGCGAAATCGAGCACGACGGTTTCGCGATCGATTCGCGCATCGAATCCCTGCTCAGTTCGGATTCCGACGTCGGCATGGCGAAAACGATTGGCGTGGCCACGCTCGGCTTGGCCGATTCGCTTGGCGCATTGCGGCCCGATCTGCTGCTGCTGATCGCGGACCGATACGAGATGCTGGCGCCGGCTTCGGTGGCGCTCGCGTTGCGCATCCCGATCGCCCACATCGAAGGCGGAGAAATCAGCGAAGGTGCGATTGACGACGCCGTGCGCAACGCGCTGACGAAAATGAGCCACATTCATTTCACGTCCACCGAGCAGGGGCGCCGACGCGTGCTGGCGATGGGCGAGGAATCCTGGCGCGTGCATTGCGCCGGCGCGCCTTCGCTCGACCGGCTGCGGCGCGAGCCCGTTTATTCGCGAGAAGAACTCGCGGCGCGGCTTGCGCTCAACCTCGCTCGGCCTACCGTGATGGTCGTCTACCATCCAGTGACGATCGCGGCCGATACTCTGCGGGAAGCCGATGCCCTGTTTTCCGCTCTCCATCAACTCAGCGAGCAGATTGTTTTCTGCTACCCGAACGCGGACGCCGGTAGCCGGAAATTGATCGAGCGCACGCGCGAATTCCTCTCGACGCGCGAGGATGGAAAACTCTTCGTGAATCTCGATACCGTCACTTATCTGAGCCTGCTCCGCGCTGTGGATACGCTGGTTGGCAATTCGAGCAGTGGAATCATGGAAACGCCGTCGCTCGCGCTGCCGACGATTAACGTCGGATTTCGCCAGCAGGGCCGCGAACGCGCACGCAACATTCTCGACGCGCCAGCGGACGCGGATGCGATTCTCGCGCAAATACGCATCGCGCGAAGCGAAGCCTTTCGCTGCACGCTCGATGGCATGACGAATCCTTACGGCGACGGCCACGCTTCCGAGCGCATCGTTCAAGTGCTCACGAACGTGCCGCTCGGGGAGCGATTGCTCACAAAGCGTGCGTTGCCTTTGCACGATGGGCGTTTTGTCGATGCCGAGGCGGCCGGCGAATGAAAGTCCCGCTTTCGCGGCCTGAAATCACGCGTAGCGACATCGCGGCAGTGAACGCGGTGCTGCGCGGAACCCGGCTGAGCCTGGGCGAAAAACTGAAACAATTCGAGCAGGCGATCGCTCGCTATGCCGGCACGAAATACGCGGTGGCGATGAATTCGGGAACGAGCGCGCTGCACGTTGCGCTCGCCGCGTTGGGCGTGGGACGCGGCGATGAAGTGATCGTTCCCTCCTTTGCGTTTGTCGCGGTGGCCAACGCCGTTTGCCACGTTCAGGCGACACCCGTTTTCGTCGAAATCGAACCCGCCACGCTGACGCTCGATGCCGCCGCCGTGGAGCGAGCGATCACGCGGAAAACGCGAGCAATTGTGGCCGTGCACACATTCGGCTGTCCGGCGAATGTGGAAAAACTGCTCGCCATTGCGCGGCGTCACCGCGTGGCGCTCGTCGAAGATGCTTGCGAAGCGATTGGCGCGGAATTTCGCGGAAAGAAAGTCGGGTCGCTGGGACGCGCGGGAATTTTCGCGTTTTATCCGAACAAACAGATGACCACGGGCGAAGGCGGCGTGCTCGTGACGAGCGATGACGACCTTGCCGCACGGGCGAAACGGCTGCGCAATCAAGGACGTGGAGCGGCGCGCGACTGGCTGGATCAGGAAGAAATCGGGTACAGCTACCGGCTGCCGGAACTGAATTGCGCGCTCGGCATTTCGCAGCTCAAACGCCTGGATTCCGTGATTCGGCGGCGCGAGGGGATTGCAAAGGCATATGGGCGGCAACTCACGGGAAATCCCAATCTCGAATTACCGCAGCTCGACTTTCCAGACCGGCGCATGAGCTGGTTCACCTATGCAGTTCGGCTGACGCCAAGATTTACGCGCGCGGATCGCGACGCGATTGTGAAAAAGATGGCTTCTCAAGGAATCGAGTGCGCGCGGTATTTTGCGCCGATTCATTCGCAGCCGGCGTACCGAGGCGTCGGGCACCGCACGGGCAACCTGGCGCTCACCAAATCGGTTGCCGACCGCGTGATTGCCCTTCCCTTTTTCAACCGCATGACGGGACGCGAGGTCGAAGCGGTGTGCAGGACGCTCGCAAGACTGCTTCAGGGGTGACTCCGCCACCTTAGCGACGGGATTCTTCGTCGCTTCGCTCCTCAGAATGACAGCCTTGAAGTCGCTGCGGCGAAGAGGGGGCGGCCAGCGTCAGGCGGCGGCTTCGGGTTCGCCGGCGGAATGCTCGGCGGCGGCGATGGCGTCGTGGAGCGCGGCGATGATTTCGTCGGCTGAGACGCGGGATTTGCGGAATTGGAGTTTCAGCACGAAAGATTCGTCTTCGGCGCGATAAGTGAAGACGTAGGGATCGGGGCGCGGAGCACTTCCCTGCTCCTGCTGGCGGACGCGCCGTGCTTCGTCGCGCGTGAGACGGCCATCGGCGATGCGGCGCACCATTTCCTGCATTTTGGACGGGGTGGGCTGGCGCGCGATTTGCAGAAGAAGCGATTTCGAGTTGACGCCGGCTTCGAGGCAATCGCCGCGAACGTCTTGCGGAATCACGCCAAGCGAAAGAAGTTCGGTGACCGAAGTGCGCGACTTGCCGATTTTGCGCGCGATTTCCTCGTGCGTGTATTCGAATTGCTCGGCGAGGCGCGCGAGGCCGTCGGCTTCCTCGAAGGGCGTCAAATCCTTGCGCTGTAGATTTTCGATCAGGGAAATTTCGAGTGTTTCGGCGTCGTCAACGCTCTTTTCGATGCAAGGCAACTCGCGCAGGCCGACTTCATGGGAAGCGTGATAGCGGCGCTCGCCGGAAATAATGTAGTAGACGTCCTCGCGCGGCATGTAGCGAACCAGCAGCGGCTCGAGCACGCCCTTTTCGCGAATGGATTCGGCGAGTTCGCGAATATCGCCGAGCGTTTTGCGCGGCTGCTCGGGGTTGGGGCGGATCTTTTCGATGGGCAGCATGCGACCCACCGAAGCGCCGCTGAACGTGGTCAGCTGCTCGATGTAATGGGCGTCATGCCGCATCTTCAGAGTGACGGGCAACCCGATCCGCTTGGACACGGGTGATGACCTCCTCGGCAAGCTTGCGGTATTCGGTGGCGCCGGGCGAACCGGGCGCGAAAGTGAAAATCGTTTGGCGATACGCGGGACTTTCTTCCAGACGAACATTGCGGCTGATGCGCGTTTTGAAAAGTGCGGTGCCGAAAACCGAGCGAATCTGATCCACGGCGTCTTTCGCGATATTCGTGCGGCGATCGAAGAGCGTGATGAGGACGCCGGCGAGCTTCAGATCGGGATTGGGACGCGCACGAATGCGGGAATAGGTTTCCACCAGATCGTCGGTGCCCTCGATCGCGAAATAACTGGCCTGGACGGGAATCAGCAGGTGCGAAGCAGCGACGAGCGCGTTGACTGTGAGGATGCCGAGCGCCGGCGGCGTATCGATGACGATGAAATCGTAATCCTTATGAATCGGGAGCAGCGCGTCCTTCAGCTTGAACGGCGCGTCGAACTGGCCGACGAGTTGCGCTTCGAGCTTGGCGAGCGCGAGGCGCGCGGGCGCGAGAGAGAGTTGCGGCATATTCGTCGGGCGAATCACCTCGCGCACGTCCAGGCGCTGCTCGGAGAGGACATCGAACATGCTGGTGGGAAGATCGGCGACATCGAAGAAGGCGAGTGAAGAATTCGACTGGGGATCGAGATCGATGAGGAGCGTGCGCTGTTTGCGCTTGGCGAGGGCGGCAGCAAGATTGATGGCGGTGGTGGTTTTCCCAACGCCGCCCTTCTGATTCGTAATCGCGATGGTCGCTGTCAAGTGTCGGCTGCAGCTCCCGCACAATCCATAGGGGCGTAGCCCGTTTCGCCCCAAGGCATAGGAGGACTGTAGCCAACCAGATAGGGCAAATGCAAGGAGAAAATTGAGGTTAGGGGCAAAACGTCCACGGTGGGGGCTCTGGCAGCCAGGATCGCTAGGACGCCGGGACCGGACGGCGACAGTGCGGTTTTCATGAAACTGGACTCGGCGTGGGGTCTTCGATCGTTGGGCGCGGGAACGGCTCTCTGGGAGGCTGTCGGGCGAGGGCGGAGGGGCTTCGCAGGGTGTCACACCATGTCGAGCAAAAAAGCCGGTAGGTGGTTTTTTTTCAGCAGGATAATTTTTGCAGGGTGTCACTTTTTGGGCCTCTTTTGGGTGGGCGGTGGCGGCCGAATTGGGGGTTGCTTCCCTCCTCCCGCGAGCGAGCCGATTCCCTCTCCATGCAAGCCTCGGCATGTGATGCTTCCTCCTTTGCGCGAGTAAAGGGCCGCTTTTATCTGCACGCGACGGCATTTTCGCGCGATGCGACTCGGAGCGCGAGGGGTGGTTCTACGTAAGGAGGCGAGGGAGATTTGCGGCCCGCCTCCGCTGAAGCTACGGCGCTGCAGGCGGGTCGGCGCTCAGGAAGGCAGGTTGATCATCTTCGCGATTTTGGGCCAGCGGTGGCTGGCTCGGAGTCCCTTTGAGACCACAAAGCGGAGATAGTACATCATCGAACCGTCGCGCTCTTCGATTGCCTTTTCCGTCCAATCGGCTCCCTGCTCGATGTCGCCACACAGCAGGTGAAAAACCGCATGGGCACGGGCATCCCCCGGCACGTCGCCGGAGCCAAGTTCGCTCGCGAGGGATTTCGATTCGAATTCTTCTCCGCTGCGCTTCAGGAGCGCGGCGAGCACGGCCGGGGATTCGGGCAACCACGGCCCAACTGCGTGGGCCCGGCGTGCGATCTTGATGGCCTCCCGAAGGTCGCCTTTGTCCGCGTAAATCATCGCCATGGATACCAAGGCCACGACCTGGTTCGGGTCCAGTTCCAACGCCTTCTTCAATTGCTCAAGGGCTTCATCGTCGCGGCCCGCTGCCTGGAGAAAGGCATGCAGATTCATCCGGGGCCACACTTCGAGCGGGTCTTCCTCAATCACGCGCTGCGCCAGCTCGATCGCTTGCTCTACATTGCCGCGCAAGAACTGAAATCCGCTGTACAAAGGCCGGATGAACTCGACGCCGGCTTGTTTCGCCATGGGGAAATCGAAGTGCCGATCGGCAGCGGCCCAATCAAAATCATACGTCGCAGCCACCAGCCCCAGGAGCGCGTGCGCGTCCGGAAGTGACGGATCAATCTGCAAAGAGCGCTCTGCCTCGGCACGCGCCGCAAGCAGGCACTCACGGGCAGGGCGCCGGCCAAAATGGGACTGGCAGAACCAATAATGTCCCCGTCCGACATAAGCCAGCCCGAAAGCGGGATCAAGCTTGCATGCCTGCTCATAGCATCGCCGGGCCAGTTCCATGGACTCCGGCGTAATTTTAGCCTGCTCATGCCTGCCCTTCAGAAAAGCCTCATACGCTTCGAGCTTCGGCGTATAACGCTCCGGAGCCGCATCTCCCGAGAGCTTGACCCGCAACGCCCTGGCGATCGCCGCCGAGATTTCGTCCTGAATGGCGAAAATGTCGCTTAGTTCCCGGTCATATCGTTCCGACCAGAGATGAGACCCGTCGGCCGCGTTGATTAATTGCGCGGTGACGCGAATGCGGCTTCCGGAGCGGCGAACGCTGCCCTCCAGAACGTGCGTAACATTCAGGGCGCTGGCGATCTGTCGAACGTCCTGCTCCTTGCCCCGGAAGGCGAATGACGACGTGCGTGCGATCACCTTCAGCGCGGCCATCTGCGCCAAAAGATTGATGACCTCTTCGGCCAAGCCGTCGCTGAAGTACTCTTGATCCGAATCCGGACTCATGTTGGCAAACGGCAGCACGGCGATGGATTTTTCCTCTTGGGTGTCGTGCGATGGACGGGAGTCCCGGGGAGCCGCTTTCGCCTCCGACGTCGCCACAGTGGACCGGCTTCCGGTGCCGAGATCCCGCTTCAGGCGCTTCAGGTCAGCCAGAATTCCCGCTGCTATCTGATAGCGCATGTGACGGTCTTTCTCCAGCGCCTTGAGAATCAATTCCTCGAATTTCGGTGGAAGATTGGGATTCAAGGCTCGCGGCGAGGGAGGGGCTTCTTTCAGAATCTGCGTGAAAATCACCGCCGCGCTTTCGCCGTCGAACACCTGCCGGCCGGTGGACATCTCGTAAAGCACGGCTCCGAAACTGAAGAGATCGGTGCGGGCATCGAGCTTCTCGCCCCGCGCCTGCTCCGGACTCATGTAAGCGACAGTGCCGATGGCCGTGCCTGGGCTGGTGAGCTGTTCTTCGGCAAGGGTGGGCGCGGCGGCGTCGAGTGTCATGGCCCCGCCGGCTGCGTCGCCGCCTTTTGGCGCTTGCTTCGCCAAACCAAAATCGAGGATTTTCGCGTGGCCTTGCTCGGTGACAAAAATATTCGCGGGCTTGATGTCACGATGAACGATACCTTTGGCGTGGGCCGCTTCAAGGCCTTCCGCGATCTCGATGCCCAGATCGAGCAATAAGTCGAGAGGCAACGGCTTGCCGCTGATGCGACGCTTGAGTGTGTGGCCTTCCAGCAGCTCCATCGCGATAAACGACTCGCCTTCGTGCCGCCCGATCTCGTAAATCGTGCAGATGTGCGGATGGTTCAGCGACGCGGCGGCGCGAGCCTCGCGCTGGAAACGTTCGAGTGCCTGGGGATCTTTGGAGACCTCGGCGGGGAGGAATTTCAGGGCGACATGGCGACCCAGATCAGTGTCTTCGGCGCGGTACACCACACCCATTCCGCCGCCGCCGAGACGCTCGACGACACGGTAGTGAGATACGGTCTTGCCGATCATAGATAGGGGGTTCCCCACGCCAGAGGCATCTTAGGGCGGGGCCTTGGGCAAGTCAACGAGGACGAGGGATAGGAGACAGAGCCGCGCAAAACCGGCCCCCCTACATCTTGTGGTCGGCGCAGAATGGAGCGGAAACGGACACGGGGTTGAGAAGTACGAAGCGGCCGCAGCGGTAAACGCACATTGGGCCAGGGCGCCCCGGCAAGGCGCCCCGGCCCCGAATCAAGACCCTCAGGACATTATTGCTAGGGCATCTGGGTGGCGTTGACGTGATCGACGTTGAAGAACGTGTTGCTCTTCAACACGTTCCCGGTGGCTCCGGACTGCATCGCCACTCCGAAAAGGGCCCCGTTGATCGTGTTCTTGCTGACGTCATTGTTGTTGGCAGTCGCACCGGGTGCTGTCACGTTGTGGCAGGACAGGTCCACGCCGGCCGGGAGGCTATCCGAGATGGTGTTGTCTGTCACGGTGTTTCCGTTCCCGCAGACGAACACTCCAGCAGTCCCTTGCGTCTCGAAAATGATGTTCGAGGAGATCGTGTTGCCGCTGGAGTCGTAAAGGGCCACCCCGCAATTCGTGTTGCCAATCACATTTCGCGAGGCAGTCACCGGACCCGAGTTTCTGCCTACAGCAATGCCGCATGACGCATTCTCGATATTGAAGGCCCCGGAACCCGCCGTGAGCGCATCGATGAGCGAGTTGCTGTCGATGGTGCCCGTGGCGCCAAGAAAGTAGGAGACATCGTTCACTCCCTGGCTCTGCCCAAGATCCTCAACCGTATTGGACTGAAACGTGACGTTGGTCCCACTCCCTTGGGCCAAGAAGCCACTATTGTCAAAAGACCGGAAGCTACTGTCCTTGACCGTCACGGTCGAGTTGAGGCCGGAAGAGGTCAACACCGCGGCCCCATACCCACTCCCGCAGCCACCGGTCACTTGATTTCGCGTCAAAACGTTCGTCACCGTTCCCGAGGCGTCCTGCAGAAAAATTCCGATGAGCGCGTAACAGCTATTGGTACTGACGTCGCTGCCGGTTCCGTCCACCGCCAGATTGGACACGGTAACCCCCGTGGTGTTATGGACCCAGATCTGTGCGGCCGCGATACCGATGCTCGTCGAAACGCCGTTGGCTGGTGCAGTGATGACGACGGCATCGCGATTGCCCGACTCTATGCCGGTGAGGGTCAGCGGCTCTGAGATTTCCACCTGCTCCGCATAGGTTCCCGGGCAGATCAACACCGTGGCTCCCGATGGAGCGTTGTTGACTGCATCCTGGATGGTCATGTACGAGGTCGCAGCGTTTGTGCAGGTTCCCACAACCAAGTTTTGCGCCAGAAGGTTTTGCCCGCAGAGGCACGCTCCTACCAGCGCCACTGCTGAAAGAAGCCTAAGAGAAATGCGTAGTGTCTTATCCATGACGTTCACCCCTTCCGCCTCCCTACGACCCGCCGTCTTGATCTCGCTGGCGGCGTGGGCGAGCGAACGGTGCAGACGCTGCCGCCGGATCGCGGCAACAAGGCCATTCCAATTTGTGTGAAGGTGAATCCCCGAAGATGCATTCCACGACCCTCCCATCCCCCTTGGTAGGCCGCGACAGCTTTCCACATCCGTGCTGGCCGCGAATGCTAGCCCGCGAATGAGACGCCTGTCAAGATGCACCCCTTTGCGCACGACGCAAAGAATTGCGGCACCCGGCAAAGGGCGCGGTCCCGATGGAAAGCATCGGCCCCGATAAAAGGCATCGGGGTGCCAGAGGCGCAGATGCCAGAGGCGCAGATGCAGAAGACGCAGATGCGAAGAATGCAAATGCCTGCCCTACTGGCCTACGCTTCGTATTGGGGAATGGGGACGCCGGGCGTGGCGTCCACGATTGGTCAATCAGCGCCAGAGCGACACCGCTTGCCCGGAGGACCGTTGTTCCCGGCTATTTCCTTCTTCTTGCAGGGCCAACGCCCTCGGACGCGATGGCTTTGGTTGCTTCCCGCGTGAAGTAGAAACGGATCACCCACTCGCTTTGTGAATCTTGCCCGGCTACAACCGGTGGAATGAACTTCCAACGCTGTGCAGATTCAACTGCCAACCGCGCAAAGTATCGACTGGGCCCCGGAAACAGCAGTTCTGTGCGCTCAACGTTTCCGGATGCGTCCACTTGGACCTTTACAGATACAAAGATAGTTCCGAGTATCGTGTTGCTGGCACTCTTTGGCACGTGCGGCAGGACCTGCCGCGCGATAGTTCCTTTGACCGCGACCTTAGCCGTGTGGAGGGGTCGCTTATGTAGCTGAGCAGTTCCTTTGAGAACCGCCTGTGATCGGTCTTGCGGCACCGCTGCCTGGACTTCTTGCGGTGATTTCTGTGGAAGCGTGCTACTCGCCATTCGCTTTTGAACCTCTGCGATTACAGCAGGCTTCCCGGATCGAAGTGGAACCTTGCGAAATAATCTCGGTCCAAGCAAACTTCCCGCTAGCGCCAAGCCCGCTACCAAGAGAAGAATGTACCGGTACGGCCTGCCTTTTTTTGCATCGAGGACGCTATTTGAGCCGACTACCGGGCCCTTGGAGCCGATCCTGACAGGAGAGGATTCCGAGGATTGGATTCCACCTGGGCTCACGGACGCCGAACGTCCAATCTCCGCGGCGTGTTTTCCGCAAAGGTAGATGGGCTCGCTGCGGTGAACGTCGTTCAAGAAGAGCATCAAAGATGTTCCGAAGTCACAGGCAAATTGGTAATACTGGGGCAACGGTTCAGGCTGCTTCCCGGGCGGAAAGCACCACTCAGAGTGGTTCTTGCAAGAATGTTTATGCGGGCGAATCACGGATACCAACAATACACCTTAAGACGTTGCATGAGTTCAGAGGAGTCGAGGATGCCTTTCTGCGCTAACGTTTCCAGCAGAGTGTGGACGATCATCATTCTGAAACAGGCCAATTCATCGAACGAAGCGGTCTTGCCTCCCTTTTTCGCGGCGCATACGCGTTGGGACGATACCTCGGAGCGAACGGACGCGGCGGGATTCTCGCGGGTTGGGCGTGGGTCAGTTTCCGGGTAGCCGACTGTGCGGCAGTTGATGGCGATAAGCCCGTTTCAGGGACGTGTTCGCGACTTAGCGTGGATTGCAAGCTGGATGAGCGACTTGGCCTGTTCGCGCCAATGGACGGCTGACGAAACAGTCACTAAGTATCGATGGGGCTTGCCCAGAACGCTGAGCCAGTGTCATGGTGTGCATGAAAGGTGAGTTGCATGGCGAAGTTGATATACATGATGAACACGTCGCTCGATGGTTACACGGAAGACGAGCATGGCGGCTTTGGCTGGACCGCCCCCCAGGACGAAGAAGCGCGCACATGGATCTTCGCGCATGTGTCGTCATTCCGTACCTGTCTTTACGGACGGAGAGTGTACGAGACGATGCTGTACTGGGAGACCGCGCACACGGTTCCCGATCAACCACAGTTCGTGCTCGACTTTGCGAGGCAGTGGCAGGGAGCGGAGAAGATCGTATACTCGAGGACCCTCGCCGAGCCGCGCAGCGCACGGACGAAAATCGAGCGGTCTTTCGATCCCGATGAGGCCCGCAAGCTCAAGGCAAGCGTCGCGAGCGACATCTCTGTGGCCGGTCCTGAACTCGCCGCGCATGCAATCCAGGCAGGGCTTGTCGACGAGTTCCAAATGCGTGTCTGCCCAGTGGTCATCGGCGGGGGAAAACGGTACTTCCCCAGTGGTGTGCGGCTGGATCTGGAGCTGGTCGAGGAGCGGCGGTTCCGCAACGGGGAGATCTTTCTGCGGTATGCGGTCCGCGGCCGGTCGAAGTGAAGGTGGGGCGTCGCCCGTGAGGCGTGAGTTGGCGCGAAATCACCGATGCACTCATCAAAAGCAGATTCGTAACGCGAAGTCGGCCGGTGTGAATCGATCTCAGAAACTCCTTGATAACGGGCGGCTCGGAAACTGACCCTGCCCGCGGCCTGCGGCCGCTCGTTCGCCACGTGGGCGAAGGCGGGTCCCCGGCGAAGAGGATTTGCGGCGGGCGGGCGCGGGGCTCTCTTTCCGCTGCGTTGAGGATGATCGATAGCGTGTCTTGGGTACCTGCGGAGGACGCCGCAGGCTGGAAGCCTGCGCCACCCGCCGGTCGCTTTCGTTGCGGAGAGAATGTGTGTCGTTGTCTTGCTACCGGAGGATTTTTCGACGCGCGGACCATTGCAGAATCCGCACCCTTTGCAAGCGGCACAAAGAGTGCGGCGCTCGCAGGTGGAAAGC
Source organism: Acidobacteriota bacterium (assembly GCA_021818865.1). GTDB lineage: Bacteria > Acidobacteriota > Terriglobia > Acidiferrales > UBA7541 > JAKASX01. The sequence goes on along the minus strand of JAKASX010000105.1, from coordinate 1,174 downwards.
GAACCGCGACCGGCTGGCCGAGCCAGGTTTGAGGTTTTGGAAAGGCCGCACTCGTCGCACGGGCTGCGAAGGGTTGCCACCCTGCCCCCGAAAAGCCCCACGTTTGGCTAGCGCCAAACATGGGGCAGCCGGCTGACGGGGTATACTGTCGCGCAACAGGAGGTTTTCTGGCATGAGCACTCGGCTTCCGGGTTTCAGGGGCGAATATCTTTGGGAATATGACATTGCTGAGCGACAGCTGCTTGCATTGGCAGAGGCTTTTCCTGCGGAGCGCTATGCTTGGCGTCCGGCGGAAACGGCGCGTTCGGTAGGCGAAGTTCTGGTGCACCTCGGAGCGAGTGGGCGTATGTTCCTGGCCCTTCTGGGGGTCGATGCGGCGCAAGATCTGTACGGCAAGCTGGAAGGCGAAGGGCTCGCGCGGGCCATGGCGATGTTTGCAAGAAATGAGAGCCTGGAAAAGAGCGTGACGGACAAGGCTGACGTTCTCGCTTTGCTCAGGAGTTCGCTAAACGATCTTCGCACCGCTTTTACGGAGACCACGGATGCCGGGTTGGACGGGCCGGAAGTGTTCGGCGGGGAGGGGTCGACGGTGCGCCGCTTCTACATGCGAGCCGTTTGCCACCTGCACGAGCACATGGGACAGCTCGTCGCCTACTCTCGCGCAATGGGCTTGCCTGCGCCGTGGCAGGCTGAGCGCGAGGCTCAACGGAAGGCCATTGAGAATGAGCTGGCGGGCTCAAAGAAATGAAGGCGCTCTGACATTGGCCATAGATCCCGATTGCATTCGTTGAGCAGGTTTTGTTTTTCCTGGTGAGTGGTCGGCCAACCGGGAGTGATCCGTTTCCTCCGTCACACGGCCCACTGGCGGCGATTCTTCTAGTGTTCCTTCGGCTGGTGGCCCGGTTTGGCCGGTTCATTTTTTCACGGCGCATGTCCGTCGGGGTGATACCTCGGAGCGGGCCGGCGCGGGGATCTCTCTCCGCGGTATTGGGGATGATCGATAGCGTGTCTTGGGTACCTGCGGAGGACGCCGCAGGCTGGAAGCCTGCGCCACCCTCTATGAGGTTGCCGGCTCTGTCCAGAGACACACCCACTTGGCCGGCTGCGAGGGCCGGTTTTGCTCCTCACCTAAAAGGAGGTTTTCTCTTTCCTTCATTTCGACCAAGGCTCGCTT
>JAKASX010000006.1 GCA_021818865.1 Acidobacteriota bacterium | reverse complement strand
CGCTGCCGAGCCGGTTCGGAACGCCGGCAGCACAAAAACACCGCGGTAAAACCCGCTCAGCATCCCCAAATCAGCCCAAAAGAAAAGAAAAACAGCCACCCAAAGCGATTTTTCAGCAGCCTGCTAGTGCCAGAGGCGAAAGCCTACTTCGACGACCTCGTAAACATCCTCGGCGAGACGGAGGACTGGGACGCGCCAAAGGAGAAGGACAGAAAGTACAAGGAGCTGGAGAGGAGCCACAAGGGCTTGTGCGAACTAAAGTTCAAACTCCCAAATGGCCGCAAGTTTAGGCCGTTTGGCGTTCTCCACCGGGACATCCGGGAATTTGTTTTTCTCGGAGGGTGCGAAAAGAAGGGGTTCTTTGGCACCACAGACCCACCACATGCCTTTGACGACGGGCTGCGCCTGAAACAGCAGTACGACGCGGGCAAGGGGGCGACACGTGAACACGGACAAATTTAGAGCGCTCTGGGCTAAACTGAGAGACCCCGACTACCGGAAGGCCTTTGTCGGGGCGACAGTCAAACGTACGGTACCCTTTCAGATTACCGCAATTCGCAGGAGACGCGGCTGGTCGCAAGGGGAACTCGCCAAGAGGGCCGGGCTCACGCAAGGAGCAATCTCTAGAGCCGAAGACCCCGACTACGGGAACCTAACCTTCAACACGGTCATCAGAATCGCGAACGGCCTTGACCTCGCGTTTGTGGGCAGATTCGTGCCGTATAGCGAATTTCTCAAGTGGTACAGCGCCCTCTCAGAGGAATCCGCCAGCGACGTGCCTTGTTTCGACTCCGAGGACGCAAGAATCGCGCTAGGTGAGACTGTCTCCGAGCCGCAACACACCATCCGCCAGGCAACCGAGCAGCCTTCCTCCGCCTGGGAGACGGGAATGAGCGGACTCTTTCAGAAAAAACTCCGCAGCCCCTATGCTGCGGAATTCGCGGTCAAATCGCTGGAGCAGCCGGCCACCCAGGAGTCAGGGAACCTCGCCGCCGGCATAGGGCTACTGGAGGACGCATATGAGACTTTCCGCCGTACACAACAGCAGGGTAACCTTCCTAATTGAGATAGCAGAGCTCACACCTTTCGGGAAGGTTCACCCGCCGACGCTCCTTAACGCCCTCGCCAAGCGCTGCGACTTCAAGAATTTTCCGGAAAACCTCGGCAAGGAGCCCAAGCCCCAGGCCTTTGTTTTCGAGGGCGGACTTTGGAACAAACAACCCATAACCAAGCTATCCCTCTTCAATGATGGGATTGCGTTGGATACCGGCTCCTCCACTGAGGACACAGAAACAACCCTCCTGGAACTGCTCGAGTGGGCCAAAAGAGATCTCGGCCTTGCCTTCGAGCCTGCCATGGTCAGACGGAAGATGCTCCTCAGCCAACTGGTCTTCTACATGGAGGGCCGCTTGGACTCCGTACACCCCATCTTTGGCGAAATGGAGAAAGTCCTCTCACAATCAACTTCGGAAAATCTGAACCACCCCTTTTCTTATAGGATCGCCAGTGTACAACTTTCGCCCAACCCGCTGGACGCCAAATTCCTTCCCGGCCTTTTCTCCATAGAGCGGAGGGCCGACACACCCGACTCAGAAAACAAGTACTTCTCCACAGCACCAGTCCACACCAAAGAGCACCTCGCCCTTCTGGAGCGATTCGAGAGGAGCATCAGGAAGTAGCGCAGCCTGCCGACCGTCCCATGCCTGGCATCGGCCAAAGGGGGGCGTCTCGGCGCCGTTCCCTCGCGGCACCAGGCGACGTAATCGATTTCCACGAGAGGACCCCCGAATACGAAGTGTAGGCCGATAGTGCAGGCATCTGCGTCCTCCGCAGCCACCGAGACGCTCAACCGCCCATTTTCAATACAGCCGAAAGAGAGCCCCGCGCCGCCCCGCCGCAATTCCCCCGCGCCTCCTTACGTAGACCCTCCCCTCGCGTTCGCAATCGCATCGCGCGAAAATGCCGTCGCGTGCGGAAAACAGCGCCCCCTTATCCGTGCGAATGAGGAAGCGTCACATGCCGAGGCTTGCATGCAGAGGAAATCGGCCCGCCCACCCGAGCAGGGCCGTAGCTCCGAATCCAGGCCTCGCCGCCCACGCAAAAGAGGCCCAAAAAATGACACCCTGCAAAAATTATCCTGCTGAAACCAAACCACCTACCGGTTTTTCTGCTCGACATGGTGTGACACCCTGCCACGGCACCCTCGAACCTGTCGCTCGCCCATCGGACCACGCAGGAGTTCGTCACGCAATCGCAGGCCACGCACGAATCGGAGAAATGGAATTGATCTATGGGACAACTGCGCCTGCTTGTGACCGTGCACGCGTTCCGGTAGAATGGCCACGAGCGAAAAACCCTCACCCCGGATTTGCTGAACGTTTGGGAGGTCGGTCCGGACCGAAACGGATGGCGGCGAAATATATTTTTGTTACGGGCGGCGTTGTTTCCTCGTTGGGAAAAGGGGTCGCCGCTTCGTCGATTGGCTGCCTGCTCGAAAGCCGTGGTCTCCGCGTCACCCTCCAGAAGTGCGATCCATACCTGAACGTCGATCCCGGCACGATGTCGCCCTACCAGCACGGCGAGGTCTACGTCACCGAAGACGGCGCGGAAACCGATCTCGATCTGGGCCACTACGAGCGATTCACGAACGCGCGCCTGACGCGTGAAAACAACTGGACCAGCGGCCGCATCTACGAATCCATTCTCGCCAAGGAACGCCGCGGCGATTATCTGGGCCGCACGGTGCAGGTGATTCCCCACGTCACCGATGAAATCAAGCAGGCGTTTCGCCGCGTTGCGGACGACGTGGACGTGGTGATCGTCGAAATCGGCGGCACGGTGGGCGATATCGAATCGCTGCCGTTTCTCGAGGCGATTCGACAAATGCGGCTCGAGCTCGGCCCCGAAAACACCGTTTATTGCCACGTCACCCTGGTTCCCTATCTGCCCAGCTCGGGCGAGCTGAAAACCAAGCCCACCCAGCACAGCGTCAAGGAAATGCTGAGCATCGGCGTTCAGCCCGATATCCTGCTCTGCCGCAGCGACCGCCGGCTGCCGCACGATCTGAAAAAGAAAATCGCGCTCTTCTGCAACGTCGCCGAAGCCTCGGTGATTTCCGCGCCGGACGTCGACACCATCTACGAAGTGCCGCTCTCACTGGCCGAAGAGGGCGTGGACGAACAGATCCTGCGCCACCTGCGCATCGAAGCCGGTCCGCGCAACATGGCGCCCTGGGCCGATCTCGTGGACCGGGTTCGCCATCCCCAGGGTCGCGTCCGCATCGGCGTGGTCGGCAAATACGTTCAGCTCGAAGACGCCTACAAGAGCCTGCGTGAAGCGCTCGTCCACGGCGGCCTCGCCCACAATCTGCGCACCGAAATCGAGTGGGTGGAAGCCGAGGAAATCGATTCCCAAGCCACCGCCGTGCGCCGCCTCGCCGCGATGGACGGCATCCTGGTTCCCGGAGGATTCGGCAAGCGCGGCATCGCCGGCATGATCGAAGCGATTCGCTACGCACGGCAGAACAAGGTGCCCTATTTCGGCATCTGCCTGGGCATGCAATGCGCGGTCATCGAATTCGCGCGAAACGCCGCCGGCATTGAAGGCGCCAATTCCACCGAATTCGATCCCCACGCGACGCACCGCGTCATCTACAAGCTGCGCGAACTGATCGGTATCGAGGAGATGGGAGGCACGATGCGCCTGGGGAGCTGGCCCTGCCGGCTCGAACCCGGCTCGTTCGCCGCCGAGGCCTACGGCTCAATCGAGATTCACGAGCGGCATCGCCATCGTTACGAATTCAATCGCGAATACGAAGGCACGCTCCAGGCTGCCGGTTTGCGCGTCAGCGGCCGCACACCGGATTCCGTTTACGTGGAAGTGGTCGAAATCCCCGGCCATCCCTGGTTTCTCGGCTGCCAGTTCCATCCCGAATTCAAATCGAAGCCGCTCGCTCCGCATCCGCTCTTCCGCGCCTTCATCGGCGCTTCCATCGCTCACCAGGAACGCCGCCGCGGCGAAGCCCGCGAGGAATCCCGCACCGTTCCCGGCGGCGTTTCCGCTGCCTGATCGGCTCTCATCTCCAGCCTGCTGAAGCGAGTCAGCGTTTGCGTTTCGGTTTTGCTGTTTGGCGCGCTTTTGCGGACTTCGTTTTCGCGCGTTTCGCTTTGCCCGTCTTCCGCGCCGCTGGCAAGTGCGTGAATTGAAGATCGCGCCCCAGGTGCGATTTCGTGAAGTAAACGATCTGGCCGGTGTGATAGGCGAAATGCTCCACCACGTGCGCGATCGCCTCGATCCGCGTCATCTCGAATCCCTGCCGGCTGAAAGGCTCGCCAAGCGAATCCGGCGGCACGCGATCCAGCACGCGTCCCGCCTCTTTCACCGTTGCCCGGAGCAGCGCGGCGAGTCCGCGCTTCGGCAGCGGGCCGCGCTCGGAGAATTCCTGGTCCCGATGGCGCACGTCACGAGCGCCGCCAATCCCGGAAACAATCCACTGTCGCACATTTCCCGAAAGGTGCAGCACCAGATTTCCCATGCTGTTCGAAGCGTCGTTCGGCCGCCACCAGATTTCCTCATCGGAAAGCAGCGCGAGGCAGCGAACGATCTGCGGAAGCAGTTGATCGTTCAGTCTTCGCTTCGCGTCTTTCAGGAATTCCTTTCTGCCATCCGTCTTTCCGGTCGCCACGATCGACCTCCCTTCGCGCCTCGCTGATTTCAACGCACGCGCCGCATACCATCGCATGATTACCGCTGCGAAGCGCGCCCCGCCTTCACCTCCGCGGTGAACTGCGTCGATTTCCCGCGCGGCACCGAAAGCGATTGCCAGCCTTCGCCCGCGTAATGCCGCGCCATATAAACGATCTGCCCCACGTGATAAGCGTAATGCGCCATTTGCCTGTGAATCGCCTGCGTCACCGAATGCGGCTCGCCGCGAATCGGCACGCTTCGCGCGAGATCGGCGTCGGTCAGCGGTTCGAGCGCCGCGAAAATCAGCGCCCATCCCTTTTCCCACAGCGCCATCACTTCTTCGCGCGTCCTGGGCGGATTCTCGAATTCGGTATCGCGATTCCGGTCGGCCTTTTCGCCGTCGCTCGTCAGGAAATCCGTCCAGCGCGATCGCATGTTTCCCGCCATATGCTTCACGATGATCGCGATGGAATTCGATTCCGGATCGAGCGAAGCGAACAACCCTTCATCCGGCGTCTGCGCCATCGCCCGCTCGCCGAGTTTCTTGTAATAGCGGAACAGATCGAGCGAATCCTGGAGGCAAGATGTCTCGAATCGGTGTGCCATGCACAAATTCTCCCCGCCCGCGCGCCCACTGGCAAGCGCCGCGCGAGCGATTCCCAGTTTGCGCGCGCCCCGTCCGCATTACAATACGCGGCTGGGTCGCGCGGGGCATCGCGTTCGCATGGCAAAGGACGGCATGAAAAAGATTGAAGCCCACGCAGTGCCAAAGAAGCCAAGTCTCGCAAGCTCCTTCGTGTTCGCTGCCGTCGTTCTGGCGACGATTGCCGGCACGGCGAGTGCCGCGCGAAAGCGCCAGACGATCGCCGCGCCCAGCCAAGCTGCGGCGCAAGCGCAAAAGCCGCGAACGCAGCAAACGACCGCCGCAACGCCGCAAGCATCTGTGGCTGTGCCCCCGCCGGCGCCCTCAGCTCCCGTTCCGATCCCCGCCACGGCCGATGAAACCGCGGCGCAAACAGTCGCTCTGTCGAACGGCTGGCAAATCCAGTCTTCCGCGAAAGTCGAAGCGGATGGCGGCGCCATTTCCACCACCGAACTCACGCCAAAAGGCTGGTATCCCGCTTCCGTTCCCACCACCGTGCTCGCCGCGCTCGTGCGCGACAAGGTTTTTCCCGATCCCTACTACGCCAGAAATCTTCGCCTGATTCCCGGCACCGAATATCCTGTCGGCGCCATTTTCACCCATCTCGATATGCCGAAGGACAGCCCGTTTCGCGTGCCCTGGTGGTATCGCACCGAATTTTCCCTGCCCGCCTCCGATCGAGGCCGCGAGCTCACGCTCAATTTCGACGGCGTCAATTACCGCGCCGCCGTCTGGCTCAACGGTCGGAAAATCGTGGGCTCCCAAGAGATGGCGGGAACGTTTCGCACCTTCGCTTTCGATATCACGCAGGCCGCGCGTCCCGGCGCGCAAAACATCCTCGCCGTCGAAATCTTTCCGCCCACGCCCAAGGATCTCGCGCTGAACTGGGTGGATTGGAATCCCACGCCTCCGGATAAAGACATGGGCATCTGGCGCAGCGTCTACGTCACGGCCACGGGCCCCGTCGAAATTCGCTATCCGCACGTCGTTTGCGCGCTCACGCTCGGCCCGCATCCAAGCGCCGCGCTCACCGTCACGGCGACGCTCCGTAACGCAACCGCCCAGCCGGTTACGGGCGTGCTCGAGGGAACGATCGGCCCGGTGAAATTCGAGCAAGACGTGACGCTCGCTGCGGTGCAAACCGAGCGTCTCAACTTCACTCCGAAAAATTTCCCGCAGCTCCGCTTCGTCCATCCACGCCTCTGGTGGCCTTGGGAACTCGGCAAACCCAATCTGTATCGCCTCACACTCGATTTCCGCGTCTCCGGCTCGCTTTCCGATCACCAGACGCTCCAGTTCGGCATCCGCCAGATCACTTCGAAACTGAATTCCCATGGCGCGCGCGAATTTTTCGTGAATGGCCAGCCGATTTTCATTCGCGGCGGCGGCTGGGCGCCGGACATGATGCTTCGCTTCGATCCTGCGCGCACGCTCGACGAAATGCGCTACGTTCGCAATCTCGGACTCAATACGATTCGCCTCGAGGGCAAACTCGACGACAACGCCTTTTTCCGTCTCGCCGATCGCGAAGGCATCCTCGTCCTCGCCGGCTGGTGCTGTTGCGACGAGTGGGAGGAATGGAACAAGTGGACGCCGGCGACCCGCCAGATCGCCGCGCAGTCGCTCACCAGCCAGATTCGTCGCCTGCGCAATCATCCCAGCCTGCTCGTCTGGCTCAATGGCAGCGACAACCCTCCGCCCGCCGCGATCGAGCGGATGTATCTCGGCATCCTCCACGCGCTCGACTGGCCCAACCCCATTCTTTCTTCCGCTTCCGCTCGCGCGACCTCCGTCACCGGCGCGACCGGAGTGAAAATGACCGGCCCGTACAACTGGGTCGCCCCAGCCTATTGGTGGAAAAACAAAACGCGCGGTGGCGCCTGGGGATTCAACACGGAGACCAGTCCCGGTCCCGCGCCGATGGAGCGGGAAAGCCTCGAACGCACCCTGCCCGAGCGCGACCTGTGGCCCATCAACGCCACCTGGAATTTCCACAACGCCAGCGGCATGTTCACCACGCTCGACGCCTTCAATCACGCGCTCGACGCGCGCTACGGCAAAGCGAAATCGCTCGGCGATTATCTGCGCAAAGCGCAGCTCATGGCCTACGAAGGCGAACGCGCCATGTTCGAGGCGTATTCGACCAACCGGTACAAGGCCACCGGCGTCATCCAGTGGATGCTCGATAATGCCTGGCCTTCCAATTACTGGCATTTGTGGGATTACTACCTGGTTCCCGGCGGCGGCTATTACGGAGTGAAAAAAGCCAATGAACCGCTCCACATTTTGTACGACTACGCCAACGCCGGAATCTACGCTTCGAGCCGCTTGCGCCGCCCCTCAGGCCGTCTCGAAGCCGAAGCCGCTCTTTACAATCTCGATCTCAAGCCTCTTTGGCGCCATCGCGCCTTTTTGGCGCTCGCTCCCGACGCCGTCCGCCGTGTTCTCACGGTGCCCACGCCGGCGAATCTTTCCCGCACCTATTTTCTCGACCTGATTTTGCGCGATCGTTTCGGCCGCATCGTCAGCCGCAATTTCTACTGGCTTTCCACTCAGCCCGACGCCTGGAATTCCGCCAAGGCCCACTACTACCTGACGCCCGCTACGTCCTACGCCGATCTCACGGGCCTCGAAAGCCTACCCACGGCAAAACTGTTCGCGTACGCGAGCGAACGCCGCCTCGGCCGCAATCGCGTCGTCCGCGTAACGCTCCACAACCCCACTTCGCATCTCGCCTTTTTCATTCGCCTGCGCCTGGCCCGCGCAAGCGACGGCATGGACGCCGTCCCAATTCTCTGGAGCGATAACTACGTCACGCTCCTGCCCGGCGAGCGCCGCACGCTTACCGCTCGCGTTCCTGCCGACCAGTTCGGTACGGGGACTCGCCGCGGATTTCTGCTTTACATCGGCGGGTTCAACGTTCGCCGGTTCGAAATTCCCGTCCACGGCGAATAGCCGCCCCGTATCGCATGGCCCCCACACGCCCCCGAGCCCCATCCAGGTGTACACTCACCTTGCGTGGTGGACATGCGATTCAGCCTTGCCTTTTCACGCCGTGCGTTCCTGTCCTTTCTGTTCGCGGCGGTTTCACTGTCGCTCGGCTGCGCCGCGCGCCGTCCTGTCGGCAGCTATCGTCTGGCTCGAAGTTTCCTGCTGCCGCCCGATTTTTCCGCACCGCCCAACGGCGCACTGAGTTCCCGCATTTCTCTGGGCAATTTGGGAGGCGGCCGTGCCCGAGCGGTCGCCTCGAGCTGCTCCATCGAGGGTCGCCTATTTTCACTCGAACACCACCGCCAGGGGAAATCCGCCGACTGGGTCGCCGAAGTCCCCACTCCGGCGGCCTGGTACCGCGGCGCCGCGGTTCACGCGCAATCGGATTGGAGCGCGTTTCTCGACCGGCTCTATCAGCTTCAGGCCCGTGGCTGCCTCACGCCCAAGGCCTATCTGAAAGCCGAGAATTGGACAGCCGAGAGCATCCCAACTCCCGTCCTCCTGGCCAACTTTTTCCGCTATTTGCTCGATTATCGAGGCTTCATGGCGCTGCGGCCGGGCATGCGCCTTTTCATCGAGCGCTCGATTTTTCACAATCCCCTTGGTCCGGAAACCGTCGCCAATTATTGGGGCGAGCGTAAAACCTACTATCGGGTGGTCCGCGGCCGCGGTGGCCTGCTCTCGCTCGATCTGCGCCGCGTCTGGCGCAGCAAAGGCCTACCCGCGCGCGCCGGCGCCGAATTTTCCGACACCTCGCTCGCGCGCCGCTTCCACGGCATGGGCGCGCTCGATCTTTTCGTCCTTACGCTCTACGTTCCGCCCAACGTGCGCCGCAAAGCGCTTCTCGTGGCCACGCGCGACCCGGGCGAAATGGCCCGCGTCACGCACGCAGTCGAAAAAAATCTCGAAATTCCCTGCCGCCAACTCGCAACAACCGGCGTCCGCTGCGCCACGTTTACCGGTATGGTTTCCGCCAGCGCCGAACTCAACGTCCGCGTGAACGACAAGCGCCAATATTTCCCCGTCGGCACGACCATCCAGACCCTGCTCAATACCCTCACGCCAGACGAGCGTTCGAAGGCGCTGAGAACCCTCCGCATCGAGCGCCGTTTCCGCGGCCGGCTCTATCCCGTGAAATTCCGCCCGGGAAGCCCCTCGGTTCCACAATTGGCTCTGGTTGCCGGCGACCGCATCCGCTGGTCGCACTGAACCTCTGGTCGACAGCGAAAGAGAATCCACCTGCGACGCTCGCTTCGGAAGCCCGCGCGAAACGCCTGTAAGGCAGAAGCGTCTACTTCGCCTCGCCCTCACTTGAAATCGCGCGCGCAACCGGCAGCCGCAGCCCTAGCACGAGCAGCGTCATCGCCACGGCGAAGATGCCGTCGCTCAGCGCCACCAGCCGCTCGGCGCTTTGACCCGCAATCCGGTCGTATTCGCTGCGCATCGGCAAAGGAACTCGGCAGTTGATACCACATCGCCCGCCAAATGACTACTGCGGCGCTCGCCCCTCCGCCTCCCGCGGCGCCCGGCGCCAACAGTTGTATAATGCGCGGCACGATGGCGTTGGCGTCGGGGACAAAGCTCGGACCGTATGAGGTCGTTGCGCCCATCGGCGCCGGCGGAATGGGTGAAGTTTACCGCGCGCGCGATACGCGGCTCGGCCGCGAGGTCGCCATCAAGATCCTGCCGGCATCCTTTGCCTCCGATCCCGAACGGTTGCGCCGCTTCGAGCAGGAAGCCCGCGCGGTCGCCGCGCTGAACCATCCGAACATTCTGGCTGTCTACGATATCGGCACCCACGATGGCGCGCCGTTTCTCGTCACCGAACTGCTCGAGGGCGAAACGCTTCGCCAGCGTTTGCAAGAAGGCCCGCTCGCGTCGCGCAAGGCGATCGAAATCGCCGTACAGGCAGCGCACGGCGTCGCCGCCGCGCACGAAAAAGACATCGTTCACCGGGATCTGAAGCCGGCAAACATTTTCCTGACGACGGACGGGCGAGTAAAGATTCTCGATTTCGGCCTGGCGAAGCTGACGGAAAAGCAAGCTCGGGCATCAGGCGAAACGCAGGGCGCCACGCTGACGGCCGCCGGCGCGACCGAACCGGGCGTGGTGCTGGGCACGGTCGGCTACATGTCTCCCGAGCAGGTGCGCGGCAAGCCGGCCGATGCGCGGTCGGACATCTTTTCACTCGGTGCGGTCTTGTATGAAATGCTTTCCGGCCAGCGGCCGTTCGAGAAAGACTCCTCGGCTGACACGATGGCGGCGATTCTGAAGGAAGATCCGCCGGAACTCTCGGGCGAAGGGAAGAAGATTCCGGCCGGCGTCGACCGCATCGTGCGGCATTGCCTGGAAAAGAATCCGGCCGAGCGTTTCCAATCGGCGCGCGATCTGGCTTTCCATCTGGAATCGCTCTCTGGCTCTTCCGCAACGAGCGCGCCCGCCATGGCCGCCATCCGTTCGCCCCGACGCAAATGGCTTCTGCCCCTAGCGGCAGCGGCGCTGGTGATTGCCGTGGCCGCCTTTTTCGCCGGGCGACACTTCGCGGGCCCTGTCGGCGCTCACCCTCCCGCTTTTCTTCCCATCAGTTTTCAGCCCGGAGCAATCTTCAACGCGCGATTCGCGCAGGATGGAAAGACCGTCGTTTTCAGCGCCGCAACCGAAGGAAACAGTCCTCAGCTTTTTCTCCGTCAGCCCGATTATCCCGCGCCGCAGCCGTTCGGCCCTCCCGATACCGCGCTGCTTTCGATTTCTTCCCAGGGACAACTCGCCGTGTTGACCGGCGCCCGATTCGTCGCCAACCGGATTTTCACGGGAACGCTGGCGACCATGAATCTGGGCGGAGGAGCTCCGCGAGAGATTCTGCAAAACGTACAGGATGCCGATTGGTCACCCGACGGCTCCCAACTCGCGGTCATCCGCGATGTAAACGGCGAAAACCGGCTCGAGTATCCGATCGGCAAGGTGCTCTACCGGACGGCCGGCTATCTGAGCGATCTCCGATTCTCCCCGCTCGGCAACAGGATCGCCTTTTTCGACCATCCCTTCCGCTACGACGACCGCGGAAAACTGGTTACTGTGAATCTTGACGGCCGCGCCCAATTCTCGTCCTCGAACTATCAGTCCCTCGAGGGATTGGCTTGGGCCAAAAGCGGCAATGGGCTTTACTTTTCCTCCTGCTGCGTGGCTGGAGCCAACGACGCCATTGACTTTGCCTCGCTCTCGGGAAAAACGCGTGAAGTGGCGGCCAGCCCGGGGAGTCTGTTCGTCCTTGACGCCAACAGCCAGGGCAACCTGCTCGCCACCGAAGACGCCTACCAGTACCGCTTGATGGCCATGGCCCCCGGAGCGAGCACGGAACGCGATCTTTCCTGGCTGGATTCTTCCTATCACCCGCATATCTCCGCCGACGGTCAATGGCTGCTCTTCAGCGATACCAGCGAAGCCGCCGGACCCAATTACGCGCTCCTATTGCGCAAGACGGACGGGTCGCCCGCCGTTCGTTTGGGCGAAGGAATTGCCGAGGGGCTTTCTCCCGACGGCGGCTGGGCGCTCTCGATCGTTCCCGGTCCCCCGGCGCAGCTCGTACTCTATCCCACGGGTGCCGGCGAGAAACGCGTTCTCGACGCGGGGCGAATTGTGGATTACCAATCCGCCGCGTTTTTTCCCGACGGCAAGCGCGTGCTCGCCTGCGGCAATGCGAAGGGGCAACCTCAACGCTGTTATGTCCAGCCAATCGGCGGTGGCGTGCCCGTTCCCATCACTCCGCCGGGCACCGACGACGGTTTCGTTTCGCCTGACGCAAAAGCTATTTTGGTTGGAGGCGCTGGGGGAAAGTACTGGGTTTACCCCGTCGCCGGTGGACCGGGCCGCGTAGTACCCGGCCTGGGGCCGGATGACACGGTAATCCGCTTTAGCGGAGACGGGCAATCTGTGCTTGTCTTCGGCGCTTCCCAGGTGCCCGCCGAAATCGAACGCGTCGATCTCTTCACCGGCCGCCGCACCCCTGTGCTCCATCTGGCGCCAGCGGACCGCACCGGTGTGGTTCAGGTTTTCGACGTCACCCTTTCCGGCAAGGAAACGGCATACGCCTACGCTTACGCATTAAACATGTCTCAGCTCTGTCTTATCCGCGGAGCGCGATAACGATGAAGACGCGTATTCACGCGCATCCCAACGGAGTCGCAGCGGCGATTGGCGCCGGCGGAATCTCCAGGCGTATTGCCGGCGCGGGCGAGGGCGAGCCTTGATGCCAGGGACCAAGATCGGAGCTTACGAAATCGTAGGCGCGATAGGCGCGGGCGGAATGGGCGAAGTGTATCGCGCGCGCGATACGCGGCTCGGCCGCGAAGTCGCGCTGAAAGTTTTGCCCGAAGCCTTCGCCTCGGACGCCGACCGCCTTGCGCGTTTCGAGCGCGAAGCCAAGCTCCTCGCATCGCTCAACCACCCCAATATCGCAGCCATCTATGGCTTCGAGGATTCCAGTGGCACGGGCACCCCTGCCCGTGCACTCGTTATGGAACTCGTCGAGGGACAAACCCTCGCCGAACGCATCGCCGGCGCGGCCGCAGTTTCGAAAACCGGCACTGGACGAGTTTCAGGTTCCGTTGGGGCAGGTCCCGTAAGCACGTCCGGGACGCAAAACGCGCGTTTCAAACCCGGCCCTACAATTGGAAACGGAATCCCGCCCGACGAAGCGCTGCCCATCGCCAATCAAGTCGCCGAGGGCCTCGAATACGCCCATGAACGCGGGGTTGTTCATCGCGACCTGAAACCCGCCAACGTAAAAATCACGCCGGATGGCTTGGTGAAAATCCTCGATTTCGGCTTGGCGAAAGCGCTCGCCGGTGAAACCCTCGCTGCCGATCCTTCCACCTCGCCCACGCTCAGCCATCTGGCCACGCAAGCCGGCGTCATCCTCGGCACCGCCGCCTACATGGCGCCCGAACAAGCCAAAGGCAAGCCGGTGGATCGCCGCGCTGATATTTGGGCGTTCGGCTGCGTGCTCTACGAAATGCTCGCGGGCCGTGCCGCGTTTGACGGCGAAACGGCTACCGACATTCTCGCCGCGGTGGTGATGAAAGAGCCGGATTGGTCGGCGCTGCCGGAAACGACGCCACGCGCGATTCGCAATCTGCTCGCCCGCTGCCTGAAAAAAGACCCCAAGCAGCGCCTGCGCGACATCGGCGAAGCACGCATCGCCATCGAAGAAACCATCGCCGGCCACGCCGAGCCCGAATCCTCCGCGTCGGCAATGCAAGCTGTTGCCGCGCCAGTCGCGCGTGGGCGCGGCGCGCTGGTTTGGAGCTTTGTCGGCCTGGTCGCGGGAGCTGCGATCGTCGCGGCGGCTTGGTTTGCCACGCAAAAGCCCTCGGCTCCCACCACGTCCGTCGCCCTCAGCATCCAAATTCCACGCAGTCATCCATTCCTCAACGATCTATCGAGCATCGCCATCGCTCCTAGCGGCCGCCAGATTGCCTACGTCACCGGCAGCGTGGATGGCTCGTCGCATATTTGGATCCGCGATCTCGGCGATTTCAGCGCTCGGCTGGTTCCCGGCACCGAGGGCGCTCACTCACCGTTTTTTTCGCCCGACGGCCAATGGCTCGGCTATTTTGCCAACGGCAAACTCGAAAAAATTTCCCTCGCCGGCGGAGTCCCGCAGGTCCTTTGCTCGGGCACTCCCGGAAACGACGGCGGCACTTGGGCTCCCGACGGCACGATCTATTTTTCCGGAAGCTTTGGCGCATTGATGAACGTTCCCGGGGACGGCGGTGATTGCCGGCAAATCATTTCGCCGAAAGCGAGCACCGGCGCCGTCGCCATCGGCCAGCCGAGCCCCTTGCCCGGCGGAAAGTCGCTTCTGGTTGCGGTCTCCAATGGATTCGGCGGCCAGCAATCGAACGTCGCTGTCCTTTCGCTCAAAACGCGAAAGCTGAAAATCCTCCTCCAGGACGCCACCAATCCCAAATACGTCCCGCCCGGTTATCTCGTCTTTGGCCGCGAGGGCACGCTCTGGGGCGCTCCATTCGACGCGAAAAGCCTCCATCTCGCTGGTCCTGCCGTCCCGCTCATCAGCGGCGTTGCCGATAACGAAGGCGGCACGTTCAATCAATTCGCCGTGTCGGAAAGCGGCATGTTCGTCTACGCGCCGGGAAGCGAGGCGCACCCCGAGCGCGAAATTGTGGAAACCGACCGCACGGGCAACGCGCAGGTGATTTCCACGTCGCCGCGCCCCTACGAAGACCTGGATCTCTCTCCCGACGGCAAACACCTGGCCCTCACCATCGAAGGATCACTCTGGAGCATCTGGGCTTTCGATCTGGCCACCAAAACGCTTACCCGTCTCACCTTCCAGGACGACAATCGCGACCCCATCTGGACCGCCGACGGCAAGGACATCGCCTACACGTCGCTCCGCAACGGCCACTGGGGCATCTATGAAAAAGCGGCCGACGGCAGCGGCCAGGAACGCCTGCTTTTCCGCCCGCCCGTTTGGTCGGTCGTTTCTTCGTTTTCGCCGGATGGTCGCACCATGGCTTTTTTTCAGGACGACCCAACCACGGGCGCCGATATTTTCCTCCTGCCGCTCGATCCGCTCGGCAAGCCTCGCGTTTTTCTCCGCACACCGGCCACGGAATGGTTCGCCCAGTTCTCGTCTGGCGGCCGCTGGATCGCCTACGAATCCAACGAATCCGGCCGCGCGGAAATTTACGTTCAACCGGCCGCAGCCACGGGCGGGAAATGGCAGATTTCAAGCGGAGGCGGAATGCGGCCGGTCTGGCCGAGGGACGACCACGAAATTTTTTATCGCAATGCGGGCGAGCTGATGGCCGTGCCGGTTCAAACCAGCCCCACGTTTTCCGCCGGAACTCCCCATGTGCTGTTCCAGGATAATTATTTCAGTTCAGGCCACGACTTCGATGCCACGCCCGACGGCAAACATTTCTTCTTCATCAAGAGCCTGACCGAAGCTTCCGCCCCCACCGAACTTCGCGTCATCCTCAACTGGACGAAAGGTCTGGCCGCCAGCATTCGCCCAGCCCCGTAGTCCTCCTGAGCCCCATCCGCCGCTTGGCGCCATCCGCCGTTGACTTACTCTTTTCGCGGAGCATAACATCGGGCGGGCTAGGGGGCGGTTTTGCAGCCGCTTTCGGCGCCCAACCACCGGCCGAACGAGAACGAGGAGGACGGAATGTTGCGATTGCGCAATCGCGTGTCTCTATGCTTGGCGGCTCTTCTCCTGCTGGCAGCCACCCCGCTGCTCGCGCAGACGCGTTCCACGATTCAACTCACCGTGGACGCCACCCATGCGCCCGATCGAATCATTCGCACGAATATGTTGATTCCGGTCAAACCCGGCCCGCTCACCCTCTATTACCCCAAATGGATTCCCGGCGAGCACCAGCCCGACGGGCCCATCGCCAACGTCGCCGGCCTGCAATTCTACGGGAACGGCAAGCGCATCCCGTGGGTCCGCGATCTGCTCGACGTTTACACGTTCCATCTGACCGTCCCCGAGGGCGTCAGCCAGCTTCACGTCCATTTCGATTACCTCGAGCCGAGCGGCTTCGGCGGCCATTACACCGCCGGCGTTTCCGCCACCGACAAATTGGTGGTGGTCAGCTGGAACCAGAATCTTCTCTATCTCGCCGGCGTTCGCGCCGAGGACCAGACCTTCCACGCCACGCTCGTTCTTCCCGACGGCTGGAAATACGGCACGCCGCTTCCCGTCGAAAGCGAGCAGGGCAATACGATCGCGTTCAAGCCCGTCGCTCTCAATCGCCTGGTGGATTCGCCCGTGATCGCTGGCCAGTATTACCGCGCCATCAACCTCACCCCTCCCGGCGAGCCGATCCATCACGAAATCGACATCGTCGCCGATACGCCCGAAGCGCTCAACATGAGCCCGCAAGTGCAAAAGGACATGACGAACCTAGTCGCGGAATCGGGCAAGCTTTTCGGCGCGCGCCATTATCGCGATTACCACTTCCTGCTCACGCTCAGCGACTACGTGGCCCATTTCGGCCTCGAGCATCATGAATGCGACGACAGCCGCCTACCCTTGAACACGCTGCTTTCCCCCAACGCCGCCTACGTCGTCGGCAGCATCCTCCCGCACGAATTCGTTCACTCCTGGAACGGCAAATTCCGCCGTCCCAATACGCTCAGCACGCCCTATTACGAAGTTCCCGAGGAAACCAATCTCCTCTGGGTTTACGAAGGCCTCACCGATTACCTCGGCCACGTTCTCGCCGCCCGCAGTGGTTTGTGGACCAACAAAGAATTCCATCAGTATTTCGCTTCCATCGCCGCTTCGCTCGGCCCCGGCCGTCCCGGCCGCACCTGGCGCCCATTGCAGGATACGGCCAACGCTGTTCCCGGTATGTTCGGCTTCGGCGGCTGGATGAACTGGCGCCGCGGCTCCGACTACTACCAGGAAGGCGATCTGCTCTGGCTCGAAGTGGCGACGATCATCGACCGCGAAAGCCACGGCAAGAAGAATTTCGACGATTTCTGCCATCTCTTCTACGGCGGCGCGAACGATGGCCCGCAACTCAAGCCCTATTCGTTCGATCAGCTCGTCGACGCGCTCAACCAGATCGTTCCCTACGATTGGGCTCACTTCTTCCACGAGCGTCTGAATTCGGTTTCGCCCAACGCTCCCGTCGGCGGCCTCGAAGCGAGCGGCTGGAAAGTCATCTACAACAGCAACCCGTCCGGGGGTGGTCGCAAATTCTTCCGCGGCATGGTCGACGCCGCTTATTCGATCGGCCTGACGGCTTCCGGCGACGGCAGCGTCTTCGATTCCATCTGGAACGGTCCCGCGTTCAAGGCCGGCGTCAGTCCCGGGATGAAAATCATCGCCGTCGACGGCCGCGCCTACTCGCCCGAGGTTCTGAATCAGGCGATCGAGGAAAGCTCCACCAGCACGAAGCCCATCGACCTCCTGGTGGAAAACGACAACTATTTGAAGAATTGCGAAGTGGATTACCACGGCGGTCCGCGTTACCCGCATCTGGTGCGCGAACCGAACGTTCCCGATTACCTGGACGCGCACATTCTGCGCCCCCGTGCGGAGCACGAATAGCCGCGCGCAGCACAGCTTTTGCATCGCCTGGGAAGATGCGTTTCAACCGGCGGTGCGGCTCTTTTCCCGCCCAACCGGGCCGAAGGGGCCCACCGCGTTTTCCACAACCTGGGAGTGACGCGGGAGGCTTCCGAGGCGTCTAACTAATTAGACGTTTCCCGTGGGGGCGGGAAAGGCCATTTTGAGGTATGCTATGGCCATCCTGCCTCGTGGTGAGAGCATGCTCGATCAGCTCGCGACGCTTGACGACAGGACGTTAGCCGCCGACCAGCTCGAATCGGTCCGCAAGTGCGAACTCTTCCGCGGCGATTCCCTGCTCGTCGAAACCAAGAATTCCATCTACGCCATTCGTGCGCTC
This sequence comes from Acidobacteriota bacterium, assembly GCA_021818865.1. Taxonomy (GTDB): domain Bacteria; phylum Acidobacteriota; class Terriglobia; order Acidiferrales; family UBA7541; genus JAKASX01. The sequence continues at coordinate 53,818 of JAKASX010000006.1, read as the reverse complement.
GGCGACGGCCGCTATTCGGTTTCCGGCGGCTGGTTCGATCGCAACGGAATTTCCGGCGAGGAAATCACCATCAACGGCTGCACCTGGGGTGGGACCGCGATCAAGCAGGATATCGTCGCCGCTCGCGGCCTGTTCCTCGAATTCGGCAATCGAGTGGTCACCACCCGCATTCGCGACATCATCCTGATCCGCGCCGACGATCCCGGCGAAGCCTCTCGCCCGGAAAATTCCGCCGACGATCCCAACGATCCCTGCTCTCCGCTGCAGTAAGCTTCCCCACCTTCCGACGAGCAGCCCCTTCTCGCGGCCGATCTCGCCAACGCGAAAAGCCTTCGAGAGAAAATTCACTTGACGCAAGAAGCATCTGCGCTGATTATGTTGATCGTCCATATATGGTGGCGCAAATACCAGAAATCGAATGGAAAAAAGTCAGCGGTGAATTGCTGATTCTCTCGCTCGTCGAAGCGAGGCCGCGCCACGGCTACGAGATCTCGAAACTCATCGAGCATCGCTCCGACGGCGCGGTGCGTTTCTATGCAGCCTCGCTCTATCCGCTGCTCTATCGCCTGGAAAAGCGGGGTTGGATTGAGGGCCGGTGGGTAGAAAAGGCGGGGCAGCGCCGCCGCCGCTATTACCGCCTGACCCCGCAGGGGAAAAAGGTTCTCGCTTCTCAGCGTCGCGGCTGGCGAGCGTTTGTTGAGGCAATCAACCGCATCACCGAGGTTGAAAATGCCTGATTGGAAAGCGGAAATCGCCAAACGGCTTGCACCGCTGAAACTCGAGCCGGCGCGCGAAGCCGAAATTTCCGAAGAACTGGCACAGCACCTCGAGGATCGCTTCCAGGAACTGGTTTCCAGCGGCGCCACTGAAGATCAAGCCCAACGCACCGCACTCGAAGAGCTGAGCGATGAGGATTTCCTGGCTAGAGGGCTGCGCGGCGCGGAACAAGAAGCGCCGCAAAAACCGATCGTGCTCGGCACGAGCGGCGGGCATAATTTTCTTTCGAGCCTTTGGCAGGACATCCGCTACGGCCTTCGCCAGCTTCGTCGCAACCCGGGATTCACGGTCGTCGCCGTTCTCACCCTAGCGCTGGGCATCGGCGCGAATACGGCGATTTTCAGCATCGTCGATACCATCCTGTTTCGCACGCTTCCCGTGCCCCGACCTCGGCAACTTGTCATGTTGGGATGGTCCGCACGCGCCGACGGAAAATTTGACGCGTGGGCCGGATATGGCAATTGCCCCTTCGCCCCAAAGGGCCCGGGGGGGTGCAGTTTCTCTTATCCGCTCTTTGGGCGGCTTCGCGCCGAACAAAGGGTTTTCTCGGGCGTTTCGGCTCTGCTCCCCATTTCCTCCTACAAAGCGACGATCGACGGCCGCTCCAGCGCCGTCAGTGCCCGACAGGTCTCGGGCGACTTCTTCCGTACCCTGCAGATACGCGCCGTGGTGGGACGAACGCTCAGTCCCGCTGACGATTCCTTAGGCGCCCCTCCGGTTGCCGTGCTCAGTTACGGCTACTGGCAAAGCCGGTTCGGCGGCAATCGGTCTGTCGTGGGGAAGACAATCTTCATTCACAAGGTCCCGTTCACAATCGTCGGCGTTGCACCCCAACGTTTCACCGGGCTCAACCCCTACGCCTGCCCGGATATTTGGATTCCCCTGTCTTCCCGCTTCGAGATCGAATCCGGCCTTCCCAAAAGCACGCTAACTGATCGCGGTGACATCTGGCTGGAAATGGTGGCGCGGCTAGAGCCAGGCGCTTCTCTCGCTCGCGCGCGGGCGGTAGCGAGCGCGGTCTTCACTCGCGACGTCACGGTAGGCCCTGGAGCCGTTTTCAAGCGGAGAGATGAGCCTCGGCTCCTTCTAACCAGCCTCGCCGCCGGCCTCAGCCCTCTCTGGCGGACCTATTCCCAGAGCCTCCTGTTCCTGATGATCTTGACGGGAATCGTCCTGCTGCTCGCCTGCGCCAACGTAGCAGGCCTCACGCTCGCGCGATGGGCGGCGCGGCAACGCGAAGTGGCGATTCGGCTGGCGCTGGGCACGAACCGCTGGCGCCTCATTCGGCAACTTCTGACCGAGGGCTTGCTTCTGGCCGGGATCGGCGGGGTCCTGGGCGTCCTCCTTGCATTTTGGGGCTCCGATTCCATCATCGGATTTCTTTCGCAGTACGGCCTGCCGCGCCGGTTCGCCGTTCATCCCGATCCGCGCGTCTTGGCTTTCACGCTCGCGGTCTCGGCATTGGCTGGAATCCTGGCGGGTTTGGCGCCCGCCATCCGGGCCACGCGAGTGGACCTGACACCCGCGTTAAGGGAAGCCTACGATGCATGGCTGAGTGGGAACCGCCGGTGGCGCCGCCTCGGGCTTTGCAATTTATTGGTCGTAGGTCAGGTGGCCATCTCGGTTCTCATGCTTGTGGGGGCGGGTTTGCTTGTGCGATCCCTACTGAATCGCGAGGCAGGCCACTTTGGCTTTCAAACTAGGGACCTGCTCGCCGTCGACATCCACCCGGCCCACTGGGCAATCGGAGGCGTCGAGGTCGGGACTAGGGGCCCGGATCTCTCGGCCGCGTACCGCCAATTGCAAGATCGGTTCTCGAAGCTGCCTGGCGTGACCTCGGTGAGTTACTCAGCCTGGTCGCCTATGTCTGGAAGCTACGCGATGACATGGTACTCCGTTCCCGGCGTCGCTCCCAGGCCCGGGAACTTGAGGATGACGGAGTATATCGGCGTGGGGCCAGGGTTTTTCAAAACCCTGCGGATTCCGGTCGTCGCCGGCCGCGGACTAAACGCGTCGGATTTCGCGTCCACCTCATTACCCGAACCGGCAGTGGCGAACGAGGCGTTCGTCAAAGAGGCTCTCGGAAAGCGCTATCCGCTTGGGCAGGAGGTGACGGCACTCCCGGCTCCGGGGCCCCGCTCCGTCCTCATCGTTGGCGTCGCGCGAAACGTCAGATTCGAATTGCCGCCGAACGGAAGGGCGTCCATGCCCGCTCTTTACTTCCCTCTGCGAAACGGTTTCACGTCCTTTGAATTTCGCACTTCGGCCGATCCGAAAGCCCTCGTTCCGCTCGTCCGCTCCATCGTTTCTCAGGCAAATGCCGGCCTGGTGGTCGGTAACGCCGTTTCCGTGAGTGAAGAGATCGACCGCTTCCTTTATAAGGAACGCCTGGTGGGCTGGCTCTCAACGCTGTTTGCCGCGCTGGCACTCTTGCTGGCCGCGATAGGCCTCTATGGCTTGCTCGCCTGGGAGGTGACCAGGCGCACGCACGAACTCGGCATCCGCATGACACTCGGCGCCGAGCGCGCAAGCGTTTTGAGGATGGTCCTCTGGCGCGGCGCCCGACTTGTCCTCGTGGGAATTGCCGTCGGTATCGCTCTGGCATTGGCACTGACGCAATTGATGCGCCACTTCCTATTCGACTTGTCGCCGACCGACCCTGTCTCCTTTGCTGCGGCTTCCTCGATCTTGTTCGTCGTAGCCTTGTTGGCGTGCTACCTGCCCGCGCGCCGCGCAGCAAAAGTGGACCCAATTGTGGCCCTCAGATACGAATAGTCCGCATTTTTCAAAAAGGACCGGCGCCCACCCCCGCCGCAACGCTCTCCGCCGAACATCGAATCGGGCGTTCCTTTGCTCTCGGCCGGCCCGCTCCCGTCGCGATGAATCGCTTTTTCCTGCTTGCGATTTCCCGTCCAATTCTGCTAACAAAAGCGGCGTCGCTGGCGTTATTCGTCTTCATGCCCGCGGTTTCCGGGAGGATTTATGCGCAATCTTTTTTCGCGTAGTGGAAATGCGGCTCTGTTCCTCGTCATTTTCTTCGCCGCGTTTGCGCTCGGCGGTTCGGCTCGCGCGCAAACGCTCGCCAAGGACTCGCTCGCCGGAATGAAATGGCGCCTCGTCGGGCCGTTCCGCGGCGGCCGCGTTGAGGCCGTTTCCGGCATTCCCGGCAACGCGCGCGTGTTCTACATGGGTGCAGTGGCCGGCGGCGTTTGGAAAACGGAAAACGCCGGGCTCACGTGGACTCCTATTTCCGACAAAGCTCATCTCGAGGAAATCGGCGCCATCGCCGTCGCGCCGTCCGATCCCAACGTCATCTACGCTGGAACGGGCGAAGGCGATTTGCGCAGCGACATCAGCTACGGCGACGGCATGTGGAAATCCACCGACGGCGGAAAAACGTGGCAACACATCGGCCTCGACGATACCCAGCACATCGCTCGAATCCTCGTCGATCCGCGCAATCCGGATCTGGTTCTCGTCGCCGCCATCGGTCACGCCTTCGGGCCCAACGCCGAGCGCGGCGTTTTCCGCTCGACCGACGGCGGAAAAACGTGGACGAAAGTGCTTTACAAAGACGACAAAACCGGCGCCGTGGATTTGGCGTTCGATCCGAAAAATCCGCGCGTCGTCGATGCCGCGCTCTATCAGGAACTCCGCACGCCCTGGAGTTTCACGAGCGGCGGTCCCGGCAGCGGCATCTACAAATCCAACGACGAAGGCCGCACCTGGGCTGAGCTCACAGGCCATGGCCTCCCCGCGGGAATTCTGGGCCGCATCGGCCTAGCCGTTGGCGCCGACGGCAGCACCGTCTACGCGCTGATCGAAGCGAAAAAAGCGGGCATCTACGTCTCGCACGACGCGGGCGAGCATTGGTCGTTCGTCACCGGCGATCATCGCCTGCTCCAGCGCCCGTGGTATTTCATGCGCATCTACGCCGATCCGAAAAATACCGACACGATTTACGTTTTGAACGTGCGCGTCTGGCGCTCGATTGATGGCGGCCATCGCTGGTCGCTCATCCGCGCGCCGCATGGCGATAACCACGCCCTGTGGATCGATCCCGCCGATCCCCGGCGCATGATTCTGGGCAACGACGGCGGCGCAACGGTTTCGGTGGATGACGGCAAAACCTGGAGCACGCTGGATAATCAGCCGACCGCGCAGTTCTACCACGTCGCCGTGGACAACCGCTTTTTCTTCCGCCTCTACGGCGCGCAGCAGGATAATTCCACCGTTTCGATTCCCAGCCAGACCGCGCACGGCGCGATCACAGACAAGGATTGGTACAGCGTCGGCGGCGGCGAAAGCGGCTACGTGGTGCCCGATCCCGCCGATCCCGATATCGTCTACGCTGGCGGCTATCTCGGCATGCTTTCCCGCTTCAACAAGCGCACCGGAATCGCGCGAGAAATTTCGCCCTGGCCGATGGGAGTCGACGGCTTGCCCGCTTCCGCCTGGAAATACCGTTTCACCTGGACGATGCCGCTCGCCTTTTCTCCGCAAAATCCGAATGTGCTCTATTACGCCAGCCAGGTCCTTTTCGAAACCACCGACGGCGGCACAACTTGGAAGGTGATCAGCCCCGATCTCACGCGCAACGACAAATCCAAGCAGGGCATTTCCGGCGGACCGATTACCGCCGACCAGACCAGCGCCGAATATTACGACGTGATTTACACGATTGCGCCCTCGCCGCTCGCGAAAGGGCTCATTTGGGTGGGCACGGACGACGGCCTCATCTGGATCACGCGCGATGGCGGCGCGCATTGGCAAAACGTCACGCCAAAAGATTTGCCCGCGTGGAGCAAGGTGAGCCTGATCGACGCCTCGCCCGAGCAGCCCGGCACCGCCTACGCCGCGGTGAATCGCTACAAACTCGACGATCTGCGCCCCTACATCTGGAAAACCACCGATTACGGCAAAACGTGGACTTCCATCACCAACGGCATTCCGAACGGCGCGTTCGTTCACGTGGTCCGCGAGGATCCCAAGCGGCCCGGCCTTCTGTTCGCCGGAACCGAGCGCGGCGTCTACGTCTCCTTCAACGACGGCGCCGAATGGCAACCCTTGAACTTGAATCTTCCCGTCGTTCCCGTTCGCGACCTCGTGGTGAAACGCAACGATCTGGTGATCGCCACGCACGGCCGGTCGTTCTGGATCCTCGACGACATTTCGCCTCTGCGCCAGTTGACCGCGCAGATGCTCGCGCAGCCCGTCCATTTCTTCCATCCCGCGCCCACCTATCGCCTGCACGGCGGCGGATCGTTCCTCATGCACAATGCGCAGGTGGGTATGAGTCCTCCCGTCGGCGTGATCCTGGATTACGAATTGCAATCGAAGCCGAAGGCGCCGATCGCGCTCGAAATCCTCGATAGCCACGGCAACGTGGTCCGCACGTATTCCAGCAAAAAACGCAAACCGCCCGTCTGCCCGGTTCCGCGCGTTTTTCCGCCGCGCCGCGTGACCATCCTTCCCGCCAAAGCCGGACTCAATCGCTTCGTCTGGAATCTCCGCTACCAGCATCCGGTGAAAATCGCCTGCGAAGTCTATTCCGAGCCCGGCCCCGCCGATCCGATCGCTCTGCCCGGCCATTACGAAGCCCGTTTGACCGTCGGCGGCCAGACGTACACGCAGCCCATCGAACTGCTCGCCGATCCTCGCGAAAAAGCGGCGCCGGCTGATATGCAAGAGCAATTCGCCCTGATGCTCAAGCTGCGCGATTTGAGCGGCCAGGACCACACGATCGTGCTCGAAATCGAAAGCCTGCGCGCCGAGCTCAAGGCGCTCGACGCACGCCTAGCGGCAAACGGCGAAGCGAAAAACGTGGTCGCCGCGTCCCAGGCTCTCCAAACAAAACTCGACGCGATCGAAAGCGATTTGTATCAACCCAAAGCGACCGCCAGCGAGGACCTGATCAATTACCCAACCAAGCTCAGCGGCAAACTCGCCTATCTCGAATACGCCGTCTCGTCTTCCGACGACGCGCCCACCACGCAGGAACTCGTTATGTACGGGATTTACGAAAAACAGATGGCGCAAATCAACGCCCGCTGGCACGCCGTGCTGACAAGCGACTTGCCCGCATTCAACCGCCTCATGGCCAAGGAGCAGATTCCGGCCGTCGCACCCGCGCCCCCACAAAAATGACGCGCGCGAAATAGAACTTTAAAGGGAAATAGCGAGGGAAAATTCGCCGCGGCCGCACGCGGAACTCTCCGCCACGTCCACGTCAAGCCCGGAAAGGCGCGGAGCGCACCCGGAACCTCGGTCAGGCTAGACTCGAACCCTTGGCCGGGAAACTTTCCCGCGAGCGTGCACCACTGGGCTGCCTACCGCGCGCCGGCTTGAGCGCTTGCGCTCCGCGCGCCGGCTGATGCCGTTCCCGTGCCCGGTGGCGCGGGAAGCGGACGCGGACTGGCGCTCGCGCTGCGCGAAGGGAGCGGCTTTTGCCATGGCGCCAGATTCACGTGCTGCCAGTCGCCGCGAATGATTCCGACGCGAATTTCTTTCGCCGTCTTTCCCTTCCGGCTCTGCTGGTAAGCGTAATACGCTTCCATCTGGCAAACCGAGCACTCGGCCGCGTGACGCGTTTGATAGCAGCTCAGCAGGCTGGTGTGGCCCAGTTCATGATCGCAATTGCAATAGCAGGGCAATTGATAAAGCAGCGGCTCGATGCGCGACGCCACGGCGTAGGCGTGCTCCGCCACCGGATTCTTCGGGAAATCACGCGGCGGCAAAGTGGGCGCCAGACGGCCCCGCGGCGGGGCGGGATGGTACGCGGGAACCAGGGAAACCGAAACGATTTTCTTCTGCCTCTCCTGGGCCATGGTTCCCAGCCGCATACCCAGCAGAAACAGCACAGCCGCGCACGAGTAAATCAGCGCACGCTTCAACATCGCTGTAATCTCTCCTCGACCACGCTAGGGTTCCGCTTTCTTATTGTGCTCCCGAAAGGGACCATTTGTCATCCACCAGTCTTCTGTGCCGCAACCTCGCGCCCGGCTATTCCGCCATCCACAGGTTTTCCGAAAATCCCCACTCCTGGTCGATCCACTGGCCCACGGGTCGAAAACCCGCCCCAAGCGCCATCCGGCAAGGCTCGTCCGGCGCGTATTTGTGGCTGCTTTCCGTCCAGATGGTTTCGCCCTCCCGCAGGCGGATGCTGAGCCCGGCTGCGGGAATGCGAACGGTCATCGCGCGGTTTGCGCGCAGGTGCATTTCGATGCGGCGCTCGGCTTCGTTGTAGCGGGCCACGTGCTCGAACGCCGCCACGTCGAAATCCGCGCCCAGTTCGCGATTCGCCCGCGCCAGCACATTGCGGTTGAACGCCGCGGTCACTCCCTGCGCGTCGTCGTACGCCTCGAGCAGCCGTGCGACCGGCTTTTCGAGGTCCGTTCCCAGCAGCAGCGCATCGCCCGGCGCGAGGCACGCGCCAATTTTCCGCAGAAATTCGTTTGCCTCGTGCCGATCGAAATTCCCGATTGTGCTTCCAAGAAAAAGCACCAGAAGTCGTCGTCCCTCGCGCCGCGCCGCGGCTACTTCCCGCACGCCATCCAGAAATTCCCGCTGGTAGCCGACCACTTCAAGCGACCCGATCCGTCCGAAGCGTCGCCGGCAGGCGGCAAGAGCGGCACGCGAGATTTCAATGGGGAAATAGGTGGTTGGTTGCCGCTCGACGAGCGCGCGCAGCAGCCAGCGCGTCTTCCGCCCGTTTCCCGGCCCGAGTTCCGCCACGTCCACCGGCAACCGCAGATGATCGACGATCCGGCTCGCGTTTCGCCGCAGCAGCCGCTCGTCAGCCCGCGTCAGGCCGTATTCGGGCAAATGGCTGATCGCGTCGAACAGCGCCGAGCCAACCGCGTCGTAGAAATATTTCGGCGGCAGCTTCTTCTGTCCGGCGCGACTCAGGCCGGCGTGCACGTCCGCGGCAAACTCAGCGATTCGATCGATGGCGGAAATCTGCGCTGACGTCAATTTCCCTCCAAGCCGCCCGTCCGCGCCTCAAGCCGAAACGCAGCGAAGGCCGGCGTAAACGTACGGGTAATGCGCCTGAAACCAGTTGCGAAAACTCGGTCGCAGCATCGAGAGCGCCGTGCGCGGCGACCCTCCCTTCATCGTGAAATGCTTTCCGTCGAAGAAATTCGCGGAATAGCCCGGATAAAACGAGAACGCCTCGAATCCCGGGAACGGCGCGAAACGGCTCGACGTCCACTCCCATCCGTTTCCTATCATTCCTTCCGCGCCAAACGCGCTCCGACTTTCCGGCCACGCGTGCACGGGCGCCGGATCGAACCTCGCGAAATCGAAATTTCCCCGCCGCGCGGACGCCGGCTCGTTGCCCCACGGAAATTCCCGCTCGTTCGAGGCGCTTTCGGCATACGCTGCGCGCTGCCATTGCGCTTCGCTCGGCAGCGCCTTGCGCACCCACCGCGCGTACGCTGCGGCTTCGGCGTGGCTCACGTACACCGGCCAGTCGAGCGGCAACGGAATTTCCTCGAACATCCCTCGCCATTGCCATTCGCCCTGTTTGTGATTCCAAAACGCCGGATGCCGGACGCCCTCGGCGGAAATCCAACGCCAATCCTGTTCCCTCCAGAATTCCGGCCGCGCGTATCCGCCCGTTTCAACGAATCCCAGAAATTCCCCGTTCGTCACCATGAAGCGGTCCATGCGAAATGCGGGCACGTTCACATCGTGCGCGTCGAATTCGTTGTCCCAGCCGAAGCGCGCGCCGTCGTCGCGCCGCAGTCCCAGTCGCGCGATTCCCGCGGGAATTTCCACCATTTCCGGCCGCATCGCGCGCAGCGGGATCGGCGTCGCAGCCTGTTCCCGCCGATTCTTCCATTCGTATGGCAGCCGGTGAAACATGTAGCAGAGCGTTTCCTCGTGCATCAGCCGGTGCTCGATCGCCACGTTCAACAGCCGATCGAGCGCTTGCCGCTCCGCGCCGCTCGCCGCGCGCATTGCCGTTCCGAGGGCCACATCGAGCGTTTCGCGAATCTCCGCGTTGTATCGCCGCACTTCTTCGATCGCCGGCCAATCCTGCGGGCTATCGCTCGGCAAGCCGCCGTCCACCGGATCGATGCCAAACGCAAACAGTCGGTCGAAATCCGGCCGCCAGGGCGCGCGGGCTCGAATCGGTTCACGCAGCAGATTCCAATCGAACGCCTCCAGATGTCCAATATAAAAAACGATCCGATGCCGTTCCGGAATCGGCCGATCGTACAGATGAGCTTCGCGCACCACGTCAAACAGTCGGTCCGTGCGCGCGCGGGCGTCGGCCAGTCGTGCAAGGTTGTTTTCCGCGGAAAGACCGGTTGCCGCTGCTGACATGGCGAACCTCCTGGCGTGCGCGTAGCTCAGGGCCGTGGCCGATTGCCGTTCCCGTGAGATTCCCCGCGGAGCGAAAAACCCTACGCAGGGCGGACGGCTGGCCTGGCTCGCGGAAACGGTTACGCTGCCGGATGGGCGAAGCGCCGGCACGGCGCACGTTTCCGCTTGCCAATACCCCTTTTCGATGCCGCGAATGCGCGGCAGGGTGCAAAAAATCGGCCCGCGCCGGCGCCGCGTTCAGCGCTCGCTCCCCACTCTCAGCGGACGCGCAGCACCGCCGCGCCGCGGATCGCATCGTTTTTCAACGCGTTGAGGGCGCGGTTGGCTTCCTCCAGCGGAAAAAGCTCCACGTGCGTGTCGATCGGAATTTCAGCGGCCACGCGAAGAAAATCCTCGCCGTCCTTCCGAGTATTGTTCGCCACGCTGCGAATCACGCGCTCCCCATACAGCAGATCGTAGCGGAAAGACGGAATCGGGCTCATATGGATGCCGCCTAGCACCAGCGTTCCGCCCTTGCGCAACGCCGCAAGCCCCGCCGGAATGATTTCTCCCGCCGGCGCGAAAATGATCGCGGCGTCGAGCGGAACCGGCGGAGCGTCCAGCGTTCCGCCGGCCCACGCCGCGCCCAACTCCCGCGCTAGGCGCTGATGCCGGGCGTCGCGCGTCATCGCGTAGACCTCCACGCCCCAGTGCCGCGCCACCTGAATCGCCACGTGCGCGGCCGCGCCGAAACCGTAAAAGCCCAGCCGTCCGCCCGCCTCGATTCCCGAAAGCCGCAGCGCGCGAAATCCGATGATTCCCGCGCACAAAAGCGGCGCCGCTTGCTCATCGGGAAACGCCGCCGGAATCGCATAGACGAAATCCTCCGGCGCACCGATCCATTCGGCGAAACCTCCGTCCACGCTGTAGCCGGTGAACGAAGGATCGTCGCAAAGATTTTCCATCCCCGCGCGGCAATAGCGGCACGTGCCGTCGGTGTGGTGCAGCCACGCGATTCCCACTCGCGCGCCGGCTGCAAATCGCTTCGTGTCCTCGCCGCTCCGCTCGACCACCCCAACCACCTGGTGGCCCGGAATCACCGGCGATTTTCGCGGCGCGAGTTCGCCTTCGACGACGTGCAAATCCGTTCGGCACACACCGCAACAGGAAACGCGCACCAGCACTTCGCCTCTTGCCGGACTCGGCTCGGGCGCGTCGGCATATTCGAGCGGATTCGTTTCAACCGGCTTCGGCGCGCGCAACACACACGCTTTCATCGCATCCTCACTTCCCTTTCGTCTCCGCTGCGGAGTGCTTGCTTCCCGCGCGCCGCGACGCTGCCGCGCTATTCGCGCCGGCCCATCGCTCGCGACACAATCTCTCGCGCGGCGGCCTGCAACTCTTCGAGGTGTCTTTCACCGAGAAAACTTTCCGCGTAAATCTTGCAAATATTTTCCGTGCCGGAAGGCCGAACGGCAAACCATCCGCTTTTCGCCGTCACTTTCAATCCGCCGATGCTCGCGCCGTTTCCCGGAGCGCGTGTCAGTTTTTCCAGGATCGGCTCACCGGCCAGTTCCTTCGCTTCAATCGACTCCGGATCCAGCCGCTCGAGCGCCTGCTTTTCCTGCGGCGTCGCTGGCAGATCGATCCGTTGGTAGCACGGCGCTCCAAATTGCGCGGTCAGGTCGCGGTAGCGCACGCCGGGATCGCCGCCCGTGCACGCGGTGATTTCCGCGGCCAACAAGCCCAGCAACAATCCATCCTTGTCGGTGGTCCACACGCGCCCGTCTTTCCGCAGAAAGGACGCGCCCGCGCTCTCCTCGCCCCCGAAACAGAAACTCGAATCGTAGAGTCCTGCGGCAAACCATTTGAATCCCACCGGCACTTCACACAACCGCCGTCCTCGGCTTTCCACCACGCGGTCGATCATAGCGCTTGTCACCAGCGTTTTTCCCACCGCCGCCTGCCGCGGCCAGCCCGGCCGCCGATCGAGCAGGTAGGCGACGGCAACGGCAAGAAAATGATTCGGGTTCAATAATCCCGATGACGGCGCCACGATCCCGTGCCGGTCGGCGTCGGGATCGGTTCCAAACGCCACATCGAACCGGTCCTTCAGCGCGACGAGTTTCGCCATCGCGTACGGACTCGAACAATCCATCCGGATCTTCCCGTCGTGATCGAGCGTCATGAAACCGAATGCCGGATCGAGCGTTCGATTCACCACTTCGATTTTGAGCCGGTACATTGTCGCGATCGGCTCCCAATACGCGAGCGACGCTCCTCCCAATGGATCGACCCCGATGCGCACGCCGGCCGACCGAATCGCCTCCATATCGATCGCCAGCGCCAGGTCGCGCACGTACGGGGTCACGAAATCGAATTCCCGCGTCGTTTCCGCGCTCAGCGCCGCCGCGTAGCCGAACCTCTTCACGTCGCGATTCCCGCCGCCGAGCAGTTCGTTCGCGCGCCGCTCGATCCATCGCGTCACTTCCGTATCCGCCGGGCCGCCGTTCGGAGGGTTGTACTTGAAGCCGCCGTCTTCGGGCGGATTGTGCGACGGGCTGATGATGATTCCATCAGCCATTGCGCCTGCGCCCGAAAGGTTGTGTTCCAAGATCGCGCGCGAAACGGCGGGAATCGGCGTTGCGCCGCCGCGCGGCTGAATCCGCGTCTCGACGCCATTTGCCGCCAGCACTTCGAGCGCTGTTTGTTGCGCCGGGCCCGAAAGCGCATGCGTATCCTGCCCCATGAAAAGCGGCCCCGAAATTTTCCGCGCCGTGCGGTAATCGCAAATCGCTTGCGCGATCGCCAGAATGTGGGCTTCCGTGAAACTGCCGTTGTTGGGCGTTCCGCGATGTCCGCTCGTGCCGAAATGCACCAACTGGCTGGGATCTTCGAGGTCGGGCCGCCGATCGTAGTATTCGCGTTTCAGACGTTCGGAATCGATCAGCAGATCGGGCGTTGCGGGCTGGCCTGCGCGGGGATGAATGGCCACGGCGTTCTTCACCTCACGCTTGGATTTTACTCCCGCTTGCCTATTTCTCCCGCCAGGTTGCGGCGCCGACGAGTGTCGGCGCGCTCCCATTTCCGCACGCCGCTGTTTGATTCGGCGGACTGCGTGTATCCTTGAGCTAAACGGCTCGGAATGCGCCGGCGGCGTCCCCGCCCGCGCAACAAGCGATTGCGCGCACGCGGGAGCCGCGATTTCAGCACTTGCGCCGAAACGAGCAGCGATGCCCAAACGGAATGTCTCGAATCAAACCACTCCTCCGCCGGCAGCCAATTCCAAGGCACCCGAGATTCGCGACGGATGGCCGCTCCCGTGGAACGCCCAGGTCCATCACGACGGCGTGAATTTTTCGCTCTTCAGCCGCCACGCCAGCGGCGTCACGCTGGAATTCTACGACCACCCCGAGGATGCCACCCCATCGCGCTCGATCCCTCTCGATCCCGTCAGAAATCGCACCGGCGACGTCTGGCACGTGTGGGTGAAAGGAGTGCCAAGCGGCCAGCTCTACGCCTATCGCGTCGACGGCCCTTACGAGCCGTGCCAGGGGTTGCGCTTCAATCCGCAAAAAATGCTGCTCGATCCACTCGCTTCGGCAATCGAGGGAAACGCGCATTGGGATTTCGGTCCCGCGCGCGGCTACGACGATTCCCCCGGCGCTTCGCCCGATGCGCCCTCCCATGAAGACGACGCCGGCGCCATGCCCAAATCCGTCTACGTGCATCACCACTTCGATTGGGAGGGGGACAGATCCCCGCTCCTTTCGGCGGCCGACACCGTCATTTACGAAACGCACGTCCGCGGCGCGTCGATCCATCCCAGTTCCCGCGTCGCCCATCCCGGCACCTATCTCGGCCTCACCGAACTCATTCCTTATTTCCGCGAACTCGGCGTCACCACGATCGAGCTGATGCCGGTCACCGAATTCAACGAAAACGAATTGACGCGCGTGAATCCCGAAACCGGCGAGCGCCTGAAAAACTACTGGGGCTACAATCCGGTCGCTTTCGTCGCGCCGAAGCAGTCGTACGCGAGCGCGAAGGAACGCGGCGCTTGCCTCCCCGAATTCCAGCAGATGGTGAAATCCTTCCATCGCGCCGGCATCGAGGTCCTGCTCGACGTCATCCTCAATCACACCGCCGAGGGAAACGCCGTCGGTCCAACGCTTTTCCTGCGCGGCATCGACAATCCGATTTATTACCTGCTCGACGAAAGCGATTGCCGCCGCTATCGCGACTTCACCGGAACCGGCAACACGCTCAACGCGAATCATCCCGTCGTTCGCGAATTCATCCGCAACGTTCTCCGCTACTGGGTGATCGAAACCCACGTGGACGGTTTCCGCTTCGATCTCGCCTCCGTGCTCGGCCGCGGCCGCGACGGCCGCCTGCTTCCGAATCCCCCGCTCCTCGAATCGCTCGCCGAGGACGCCATTTTGCGCGACGTCAAGCTCGTCGCCGAGGCCTGGGATGCCGGCGGCGCGTATCAGGTCGGCAGTTTTTCCGAGCGCCGCTGGATGGAATGGAACGGCCGCTTCCGCGACGACGTTCGCCGTTTCTGGCTTGGCGAGCCTCAGGGCGTCGGCGCGCTCGCCAGCCGCATCTGCGGCAGTTCCGATCTTTACCAACCGTCGGGCAAAACACCCGCGTGCAGCGTGAATTTCGTCACCTGCCATGACGGTTTCACGCTCAACGATCTCGTCAGCTACCGCGAGAAGCACAACGAGGCCAACGGCGAGGAAAATCGCGACGGCTCCGACTATAACGACAGCGACAATTGCGGCGTCGAGGGCCCCAGCACCAATTCCACCGTCGAATCCTTGCGCAAACGCCTGATCAAGAATTTTCTGCTCACTCTGTTCGTTTCCCGCGGCGTGCCGATGCTGCTGGGCGGCGATGAATTTCGCCGCACCCAACGCGGCAACAACAACGCCTATTGCCAGGACAACGAAACCAGTTGGTATGACTGGTCGCTCGTCGAGCGGCACCTCGAAATCCATCGCTTCACGCGGCTCATGATCGCCTTCCGCCGCGCCCATCCCGTGCTCCGCCGCGAAGCCTTCTACGGAGGCAGGGATGTGCGCTGGTTCAACTCTGAGGGCGCACCACCCGACTGGACAGACAAGGAACAGCGCGCGCTCGGCTGCCTGATTTTCGGCCGCACCGAACCCGATCTCTGCCTGCTCTTCAACGCCGGCACGGAACCTGCCGCCTTCGCCCTGCCCGCGCCCGTTTCCGGCGCCTGGCATCTGGCCGCCGACACGTCACTCGCGTCTCCAAACGACATTCGCGAGCTCGGCGACGAGTCTCCCGTCCCCAATCCGGCGTTCTATCGCCTGGGTCCGCGCGCAAGCGCAGTGCTGCTCGCCCGAGGGGGTGCGGCGTGACGCCCGCCGATTTTCCGCCCGGCCAGATTCCGCGTTTGCCTCATCTGCCGGAGCGCATTCGAGGTCTCGAGCCGATCGCATACAATCTGTGGTGGAGCTGGCAGGGGCAGGCGTGGGAAATGTTTCGCGCGCTCGATGCACAGCTCTGGCGCGAAAGCGACGAAAATCCCATTCGCCTTCTTGAAGTTTTGCCCGAGGAGGCGCTTCAATCCGCCGCATCCGATTCCGCCTTTCTCGCTCTCTACGACGCCGTCTTCGAGCGTTTCCGGGCAGCCGTCGCTTCCCGCGCCGGCTGGTTTCCCGCCGAGCATCGCGGCCTTGCCGGTCCTCTCGCCTATTTCTCCGCCGAATACGCTTTCCATTCCTCGCTGCCGCTCTATGCCGGCGGCCTCGGCGTTCTTGCCGGCGACTACGTGAAGGAATTGAGCGATCTCGCCGTTCCCGCCGTCGCCGTCGGCTTGATCTATTCGCGCGGCTACGTCACCCAGCGCATTCGCGACGACGGTTTCCAGGAAGAAGAAGAACTCACGCTCGCTCGCGTCGCCGACCCCATCACCGCCGTCCTCGACGCAAACGGCTCACCGCTCGTCGTTCCCCTCACCCTTTTCGATCCTCCCGTGCACGTCACACTCTGGCGCGCGGATGTCGGCCGCGTTCCCGTTTTCCTGCTCGATACCGATATCGCCCTGAACCAGCCGTGGGATCGCGCGATCGCCCATCACCTCTACGCCACCAGTCCCGAGCAGCGCCTGCGCCAGGAAATCGTGCTGGGCATCGGCGGCATGCGCGCCCTGCGCGCGCTCGGCATACATCCCTCCGCCGTGCACATCAACGAGGGCCATCCAGCCCTGGCCCTGCTCGAGCGCATGTGCGAGTGCGGCGAGGAGGGAGCGAGTTTCGACGAGGCGCTCAGCCGCGTCCGCACCACGTCCATCTTCACCACCCACACCCCCGTCGCCGCCGGCACGGACGTTTTCCCTTTCGCGCTGATGGAAAAATATTTCTCCGCTTTCCGCTCGCGCTTGAGCGACGATTGCCAGCGCGTTTTCGCCCTCGGCGTGGATCCGGCGAATCCCGCCGCCGGCTTCAACATGACGGTTTTCGCCCTGCGCGCCGCGGGCGCCTCGAACGCGGTGAGCCGTCGCCATGGCGAAGCGGCCCGAAAAATGTGGGCGCCGCTCTGGCCCGACCGGAAACCGGAGGAGGTTCCCATCTCCGCCATCACCAACGGCGTCCATCTTTCCACCTGGATGAATCCCTTCGCGATCCAGCCGCTCCTCGACCGTTACCTCGGCCCCGGCTGGCGCGACAACCAGGATCGCGCCGCCATCTGGGCGCTGGTCGAGCGCATCCCCGATCGCGAGCTGTGGCAGGCGCATCAGGAACTGAAAGCGCGCCTATTCGGCGAAATCCGCGAACGCGCGCGCCGGCGCTGGGAAAGCGGAAGCGTGCGCGCCGAAAGCGTCGTCGCGCAGGGCAGCCTGCTCGATCCCGAAATTTTCACCATCGGTTTCGCACGCCGCTTCACCGGCTACAAGCGTCCCGATCTCATCCTCTTCGATCTCGACCGGCTGAAACGCATCCTGCTCGATCCCTGGCATCCCACGCAGATCGTCTTCGCCGGCAAGGCCCATCCCTCCGACGCCGAAGGCCGCCGGCTGATTCAAAGCGTTTTTCGCCTCGCCCAGGATCCCGCGCTCGGCGCCCGCATCGCCTTCGTCGAAAATTACGACCAGGAACTCGCGCTCCACATGGTTTGCGGCGTGGACTTATGGCTCAACAATCCGCTGCCACCGCTCGAGGCCAGCGGAACGAGCGGAATGAAAGCCGCCGTCAACGGCGTGCCCAACCTTTCCATCCTCGACGGCTGGTGGATCGAAGGCTTCAACGGCGAAAACGGCTGGGCTTTCGGCGCGGAAGCGGGCGAGGGCGACCGCTCGCCCTCCGACGCCGATGCCATCTACCGTCTGCTCGAACGGCAGATCATCCCGCTCTACTACAGGCAATCGGCCGAGGAAATGCCGCACGAATTCATTCGCGTGATGAAGCGAGCCATCTCGAGCGTGGCGCCGGCCTTCGGCACCCGCCGCATGGCCAAGGAATACGTGGAGAAGCTCTACGTTCCCGCGCTCTCGCCGCCGAAATAAAATATTCGCAGTGCGGCAAATCGGTATTTGCGTTCGGCACGGCGCGGGACCTACCGCGGCGAACGTGGGAAATGAGAATTCGGGGAAAGGGGAATCATCATGGCAAAGCCTTCCGCAAAACGTTCCTCCACGGCCGCGGCGGCGATTCCCGCCGATGAGCTCGCTCGGCTCAACTCTTACTGGCGCGCCGCGAATTATCTTTCGGTCGGACAGATTTATCTGAAGGAAAATCCGCTCCTCCGCCGTCCGCTTGCTCCCGAGGACATCAAGACGCGCCTGCTGGGCCATTGGGGCACGACGCCAGGTCTCAACTTCATCTACGTCCATCTGAATCGCATGATTCGCCGGCACGATTTGAACGTGATTTTCATCACTGGTCCCGGCCACGGCGGCCCGGGACTGGTCGCCAACACGTATCTCGAAGGCACCTACAGCGAGCTCTATTCGAACGTGCCGCAAAACGAACGCGGCCTGCAGCGCCTCTTCAAGCAATTTTCCTTTCCCGGCGGCGTGCCCAGCCACGTCGCGCCGGAAACCCCCGGGTCGATTCACGAAGGCGGCGAACTCGGCTATTCACTCGCCCATGCCTACGGGGCCGCGTTCGATAATCCCGATCTGCTCGTTTGCTGCGTCGTCGGCGACGGCGAATCCGAAACCGGGCCCCTGGCCACCAGTTGGCATGGAAATAAATTCCTCAATCCAACGCGCGACGGAGCCGTGCTGCCCGTCCTTCATCTGAACGGCTACAAAATCAACAACCCCACCGTGCTCGGTCGCATGACCGACGACGAACTCGGCGCGTTTTTCTCCGGCTGCGGCTATCGGCCGATTTTCGTCGAGGGCTCCGAGCCCGATCCGATGCACCAGAAAATGGCCGCCGCGATCGAAGAGTCAATCGCGGAAATCGCCGCCATTCAGAAGCAGGCGCGCTCGAAGGGATTCGCCGCGCGTCCCATCTGGCCCTTGATCGTTCTCCGGACGCCCAAGGGATGGACCGGGCCGAAGGAGGTGGATGGATTGCCGGTCGAAGGCACCTGGCGCGCGCATCAGGTGCCGATTTCCGCTGCCGCCACGAATCCGGAGCATCGTCAGATGCTCGAAAAATGGATGCGCGGCTACTGCCCCGAAAAGCTTTTCGACGCCGAGGGCCGCCTGCGTCCCGAACTCGCGGAGCTTGCCCCGAAAGGAAACCGCCGCATGGGTTCGAATCCCCACGCCAACGGCGGCCTGCTGCTGCGCGATCTCCAGATGCCCGATTTCCGCGACTACGCCGTACCGGTGACGAAGCCGGGAACTGAGATCGCCGAAGCCACGCGCATCCTCGGGGGCTTCCTACGCGACGTCATGAAACTCAATCCCTCGAGTTTCCGCGTTTTCGGCCCCGACGAGACCAGTTCCAATCGCCTCGACGCCTTATTCGAAGTCACCGACAAAATGTTCACCGGCCCGTTCGTCAAAACCGACGAGCACGTGTCGCCCGACGGCCGCATTCTCGAGGTCTTGAGCGAGCACATGTGCCAGGGCTGGCTCGAGGGCTATCTGCTGACCGGCCGCCACGGATTCTTTTCCTGCTACGAGGCGTTCATCCACATCGTGGATTCGATGTTCAATCAGCACGCGAAATGGCTCAAGGTGACCCGCCAAATCCCGTGGCGCCGGCCGATCGCCTCGCTCAACTATCTGCTCACCTCGCACGTCTGGCGCCAGGACCACAACGGCTTCTCGCATCAGGATCCCGGCTTCATCGATCACGTCGTCAACAAAAAAGCCGACGTCGTCCGCGTCTATCTCCCTCCCGACGCCAATACGCTGCTGTCGGTGGCCGATCATTGCCTGCGCAGCCGCAATTACGTCAACGTGATCGTCGCGGGAAAGCAGCCCGCCCTTCAATGGCTCGATCGCGACGCCGCCATCCGCCATTGCACCGCCGGCATCGGCATCTGGGATTGGGCCAGCAACGACGATGGCGGCGAACCTGACGTCGTCATGGCCTGCGCCGGCGACATTCCCACGCTCGAAACCCTGGCCGCCATCGATCTGCTACGCCAATCGTTTCCCGATATCAAAATCCGCGCCGTCAACGTCGTCGATCTGATGACCCTCCAGCCATCCTCGGAGCATCCGCACGGTCTCTCCGATCGCGACTTCGATTCCATTTTCACCACCGATCGGCCGATCATCTTCGCCTACCATGGCTATCCGTGGCTGATTCACCGGCTCACCTATCGCCGCACAAACCACGACAATCTGCACGTTCGCGGATATAAAGAAGAAGGAACCACCACCACGCCCTTCGATATGACCGTCCTCAACGATCTCGACCGTTTCCATCTCGCTTCCGACGTCATCGACCGGGTCCCGCGCCTCGGCCGCGTCGCCGGCCATTTCAAGCAGCGCTTGCGCGACCGGCTCATCCAGCACAAGCAGTACATCGTCGAGAACGGCGACGACATGCCGGAAATCCGCGACTGGACCTGGCCCTACTGACCGATGAAAATTCTCGTCCTCAATTCCGGATCGAGCAGCCAGAAGTGCCGCCTCTATCAGGTGGCGCCCGGCGCCCCGCTCGATCCTCCCCCGGCTCTCTGGCGAGCCGAAATCGAATGGGGCCTGGCGCAAGAGCCCGCGTCGCTGCGCATTGAAAACTCGCGCGGCGAGCGCATCGAGGAGCGAATCGATGCAACAACGCGCGCCGCCGCAGTCGAGCGAATGCTGCGCGGACTCTGGGAAGGCGCTGCCCCGGCCGTTCGCGCGCCGTCGGAAATCCAGGCGGTTGGTCATCGCATCGTCCACGGCGGCGCGGAATTTCGCGCACCCGCGCGCATCGACGCGCGCGTCCTTCAGGCCATCGCGCACCACGCCGAAATCGCTCCGCTGCACAATCGGGCTGAAATCGAAGGCGTGCGCCTGGTCGAAAAACACCTTGGCTCCGTTCCTCAGGTCGCCGTCTTCGACACCGCGTTTCACCGCACACTCCCGCGCTCGGCCGCCGTTTACCCTGGCCCCTACGCGTGGCTCGACGAGGGAATCGAGCGCTACGGCTTTCACGGCATCAATCATCGCTATTGCGCCGAGCGCGCCGCGCGGATGCTTGGGAAAACTCCCGCCGAATTCCGCGTAATCACCTGCCATCTCGGCAACGGCTGCTCCCTCGCCGCTGTCAGCGGCGGCCACAGCGTCGACACGACGATGGGGTTCACTCCGCTCGAAGGCCTGATGATGGGCACGCGCTCGGGTTCCGTGGATCCCGGCATTCTGATTCACCTCGCCCGCAAGCATCGCTACACTCCAGACGATCTCGACCGCATCCTCAATCGCGAATCCGGCCTGCTCGGCCTTTCCGGTGTTTCAAGCGACCTCCGCGAAGTTCTCGCCGCCGCGCGGCAGGGCCATTCTCGCGCCGGGCTCGCCTTCGACGTTTTCCTGCATCGCCTGCGCGCCGGCATCGGATGGATGCTCGCCTCGCTCGGCGGCCTCGATGCGCTGGTGTTTACCGCCGGAATCGGCGAGAATTCGCCGGACGTTCGCGCCGGCGCGTGCGAGCCGTTCGCCTTTCTCGGCCTGCGGCTCGATCCCGCGAAAAACGCGGACCCCGCCGGCGACGCCGACGTCGCCGCGGGCGATTCGTCCGTCCGCGTGCTCGTGATTCGGGCGCAGGAGGATTGGGCGATCGCCCGTGAATGTCGCCAGTTGCTCGACTCGGCCCAAGGGAAGCCCCCCGGTCGCGAGTAACTATTCGGCCGACGGCGCCATTCAGAATTCGCATCGAGGAGCGCGAACATCACGACAACGATCGATCAGAAAAGCATTCGAGCAGCCTACGAAACCATTCGGCCGCACATTCGCTACACGCCCATCCTCGAAGCGGACGGCGCCGATTTCGGCCTGCCCTCTTTTCCGCTGATTTTGAAGCTCGAGCAATTGCAGCACGCCGGATCCTTCAAAACGCGTGGCGCCTTCGCCAATCTCCTGCTCCGCCAGATTCCCGCCGCTGGCGTCGTCGCCGCTTCCGGCGGCAACCACGGCGCCGCCGTGGCCTATGCCGCGCGCAAGCTCGGCGTGAAAGCGAAGATCTTCGTTCCCGTCGTTTCCTCGCCCGCGAAAATCAATCGGATTCGCGAATTTGGGGCCGAACTCGTCGTCATCGGCAATCGCTATGCCGACGCCCTCGCCGCTTCCGAAGACTGGGCACGCGAATCGGGCGCGTTGCCCATCCACGCCTACGATCAGCCGGAAACGCTGCTCGGCCAGGGCACCGTCGCGCTCGAGCTGGCGCGGCAGGCGCCTCTGCTCGATACGCTCCTCGTCGCCGTCGGCGGCGGAGGGCTGATCGGCGGAATCGCCGCGTGGTATGCCGGCGCGATCAAGGTGATCGGCGTCGAGCCCGAAGGCGCGCCCACGCTCACCGCCGCTCTCAAAGCCGGCGCTCCCGTGGACGCTCCCGCTGGCAGCATTGCCGCCGATTCCCTGGCTCCACGCCGCGTCGGCGAATTGATGTTTCCCATCGCCCGCGCGCACTTGGCGCGCGTCGTGCTCGTGAGCGACGACGCCATCCGCCAAGCCCAGCAGGCGCTCTGGTCTTCGGCGCGCCTGGTGGCCGAGCCTGGTGGCGCCGCCGCATTCGCCGCGCTGCTTTCCCGTCAGCACGTTCCCGCGCCGGGCGAGCGCGTGGGCGTCGTAATCAGCGGCGGAAATACCACCGCGGTGGATTTCGCCGCCGCGTCGGCAGCCGCGCGCTGAGTTCGGGCACGTCGCTCGCCCCAATAGTTGACTTAGTCAACAACTTGTCGGATCATCGCTCTTCACCTGCGTTGGGAAGGAAGAGCCATGCCCGAGACCCCGTTTGCCGGCCGCGTCGAAGCCGTACGCCGCTTCAGCCGCTTCTATACTTGCAAAATTGGCCTCTTGCACCAGCGCGCCTATCGCAGCCCCTTCTCTCTCACCGAAGTCCGCGTCCTCTACGAACTCGCCCATCGCGATCGCCTCACCGCCGCCCATCTCGTCGCTGATTTGGGCCTCGATCCCGGCTACCTGAGCCGCATCCTCACCGGCTTCGAGCGCCAGGGACTGCTGCAAAAGCAGCGCTCGCGCTCCGACGGCCGTCAATTGCTGCTCTCGCTCTCCCCGCGCGGCTGGAAAGCGTTTCGCCCGCTCGACCGCCGCTCGGCCGCCGAAGTCGGCGCGATTCTGCGGCCGTTGTCTCCCTCGGGCCAAAGGCGCATCGTCGAAGCGATGGGAACCGTCGAATCCATGCTGGGTGGCCGCGCCACCACGAACCGGAATCCGCGCGTCCATTTGCGCGCCCCGCGCCCGGGCGATCTTGGTTGGGTGGTCGAGCGCCACGGCGCTCTTTACGCCGCCGAATACGGCTACAACGAGGAGTTCGAAGCTCTCGTGGCCGAAATCGTCGCGAAATTCGTCCAACAGATCGACCGTCGCCGCGAGCGCTGCTGGATCGCTGAAAAAGAAGGCGAACCCGCTGGTTCCGTTTTTCTCGTGAAAAAATCGAAAACAGTCGCCAAGCTGCGGCTGCTGCTGGTTGAGCCTTCCGCGCGCGGTCTCGGCATCGGCTCGCGTCTCGTCGAGGAGTGCATTTCCTTCGCACGCAAGGCCGGCTACCGCACAATCACGCTCTGGACGCAAAGTGAACTGCTGGCCGCGCGCCGCATTTATCAGCGCGCCGGTTTCGAATGCGTCGCCCGTCATCCGCATCGCAGTTTCGGAAAAAAACTGGTCGCCGAAACCTGGCGGCGAAATCTCTGATGCTCCCGCGATTGGCGCTCCGCGCGGCTTCGCCGCTACAATAGCCGTCCGGGCGGATCTTCAGCGAAAGTCATTTTTCTCCCGGCGGTGCCCTATCTTATGCGCTATGGGTTTGTCATCGATCAGGACCGCTGTATCGGCTGCCATGCCTGTACGGTGGCCTGCAAGGAAGAGCATCAGGTCCCGATCGGCGTTTTTCGCACCTGGGTGAAATACATCGAAAAAGGAGCCTTCCCCAATACGCGGCGCCATTACGCGGTGCTGCGCTGCAATCATTGCGAGGACGCTCCCTGCGTCGCCATCTGCCCCACGCGCGCGCTCTACCGCCGTCCCGACGGCATCGTGGATTTCGATAATCGTCGCTGCGTCGGCTGCAAAAGCTGCATGCAGGCCTGTCCCTACGACGCTCTTTACATCGATCCCAACACGCAGACGGCGGCGAAATGCAATTTCTGCGCCCATCGCGTCGAAACCGGCCTGGAACCCGCCTGCGTGATCGTCTGCCCAACGCAGGCGATCATGGCCGGCGACCTGGACGATCCTTCGAGCCGCGTGAGCCGTGTGGTCGCGAACGAAAAAGTTTCCGTGCGCAAACCGCAGAAAGGCACGCGGCCGAAGCTTTATTACGTCGGTGTTGAGGGCGACCTTCTGGAACCGACGCGCCTCGCTCCTCAGCCGGGCTACGTCTGGGCCGAGCGCCGCGACGCCGCCGCGGCAGAGGCTGCCGCGCACGGCGCGGCCGCGTTCGATCCGTCGCTAACCCGCGAGGTCTACGACGTGCCGCATACGGCGCGCTGGGGCTGGAAAATCGGCGCGTATCTATGGACGAAATCCGTCGCGGCGGGCGCGCTCCTCGTCGCCGCGATTCTGCTCGCCTGGGCTGGTGGAGCGCCCGGAGCGTTTCTCCGCCTGGTCAGTCCCATCATCGCGCTCGCCGCGCTCGCGGTCACGTCGGCGCTGCTCGTTTTCGATTTGAAGCGCCCGGAGCGTTTTTTCTACCTGATCACGAAACCCAATTTCCGTTCGTGGCTCGTGATCGGAGCGTGGATTCTGATGGCCTACGGGGCGCTCGCCACCGCGTGGTTGGCTTCCGGCCTGTTTCTCGGCCGCATCGCGCCGCCTCTGGCGTGGCTGGCTGCCGCTTTGGGTGCGGCGAGCGCCTGTTATTCCGCGTTCCTTTTCGCCCAGGCTCGCGGCCGCGACCTTTGGCAAAGTCCGATTTTCCTGTGGCATCTACTGGCGCAGGCGCTCGTCGCTGGTTCGGCCATCGCTCTCGCCGCCGCGGCAGTTCCCGGGCTCGGCGCGAGCGCTTTGCGCGCGCCTGCCGCCGGCATCCTGGTCGCATCGGCCGCCGCCAGTCTACTGATGATTCTTCTAGAAGCGGCCATCGGCCCGGCGAGCGAGGACCTCAAGCGCGCTCATCACCATCTCCTGCACGGCCGCCTCGCCCGGCGCTTCTGGGCGCTCGCGGTCGTTCTCGGCTCGCTCGCGCCGATCGCGCTGGCTGCGTTTGTCGCCGCGGGCCGCGCCGGCGCCGGGGCCGCCATTGCCGCCGCCGCGCTTGGTCTCGCCGGCGTCTGGTGGTTCGATCATCTTTGGGTTGAGGCCGGACAATCCGTGCCGCTGAGTTGACGAGGACTTCATGAAAGATTCGCTGCCGCTTCATCCCTCCGCGCTCGATCTCGAGCCGCCCTCCGGCGGTCTCGCGAAATTCCCGCCCGCCGATCGCTGGAACGACTGGAGCGAATTCGATCCGGCGCGCTGGCCCGAGCGCGTCGAGCGCCGCTATTCGCTCATTCCAACGATCTGCTTCAATTGCGAAGCCGCTTGCGGCTTACTGGCCTACGTCGACCGCGAGTCGATGCAGATTCGCAAATTCGAAGGCAATCCGGCCCATCCCGGGAGCCGCGGCCGGAATTGCGCCAAGGGCCCCGCGACCATCAATCAGGTCAACGATTCCGAGAGAATCCGTTTCCCGATGCGTCGCGCAGGAAAGCGCGGCGAAGGCAAATGGGAGCGGGTGACTTGGGATGAAGCGCTCGACGACCTGGCCGCTCGCATCCGCTCCGCCATTCGCGAAGGCCGCGGCAACGAAATCCTCTACCACGTCGGCCGCCCCGGCCACGAGTTGCTTTACAACCAGCGCATCCTCCACGCCTGGGGCCTCGACGCGCACAACAGCCACACCAACGTCTGCTCGGCCGGCGGGCGCACCGGCTACGCCTTCTGGCAGGGCTACGATCGTCCCTCGCCGGATTTCGCGAACGCCCGTTTCATTCTCCTGCTCAGTTCGCACCTTGAAGCCGGCCATTATTTCAATCCGCACGCCCAGCGCATCCTCGACGCGAAAGCCGCCGGCGCCAAGCTCTGCGTCCTCGATACGCGCCTTTCGAACACGGCCTCGAAAGCCGATTACTGGCTTTCTCCGTGGCCCGGCAGTGAAGCTGCCGTCCTGCTGGCGATGTGCCGCATCCTGCTCGAGGAAAATCTTTTCAATCGTGAATTCGTTCGCCGCTGGGTGAATTGGGAGGAATATCTGGCCGCCGAACGCCCGAATGAGCCGCGAACGTTCGAACATTACCTCGAAGTACTCAAGGAGCTCTACGCCGAATACACGCCCGAATTCGCCGAGCGCGAATCCGGCGTCGAAGCGAGGCTGATCGTCGAAGTCGCCCACGAGGTCGCACGCGCCGGTTCGGCGCTTTCGACCCACATCTGGCGCAGCGCCGCCGCCGGCAACCTCGGCGGCTGGCAAGTGGCTCGGGCGCTGCAATTTCTCACCGTGCTCGCCGGCGCCATCGGCACGCCGGGCGGTATGACGCCCAGTTCCTGGAACAAATTCGTTCCGGCGCCGCCGCTCATGCCGCCACCGCCCAACGCGTGGAATGAAATGATGTGGCCGCGCGAATTTCCGCTCGCTTTTTTCGAAATGAGTTACCTCCTGCCGCACTTCCTGCGTGAAGGCCGCGGCAAGCTGTCGGTCTATTTCACCCGCGTCTACAACCCCGTATGGACGAATCCCGACGGCATGAGCTGGATCGAGGCGCTCTCGAACGAAAGCCAGGTGGAATGCCACGCCTGTCTCACGCCCCAATGGAGCGAAACCGCCAATTTCGCCGATTACGTTCTGCCGATGGGCCTCGCCTCCGAGCGCCACGATCTGATGAGCCAGGAAACGCATTCGGCGCGCTGGATCGGATTCCGCCAGCCCGTGCTGCGCGTCGCGCTCGAGCGCCAAGGGCGCCGCTTCGCAACCACATGGGAAGCCCACCGCGAAGCGGGCCTGGGCGAAATCTGGGAAGAAGACGAATTCTGGATCGAGCTTTCCTGGCGCGTCGATCCCGACGGCTCGATGGGCATTCGCAAATATTTCGAATCGCCCTACCGCCCGGGAGAAAAGCTCACCGTCGGCGAATATTACCGCTGGATCTTCGAAAACAGCGTTCCGGGCCTGCCCGAAGCCGCGGCGAAGGAAAATCTCTCTCCGCTCGACTACATGCGGAAGTACGGCGCCTTTCTCGTCGAGGAAAATATCTATCGCCTGAACGAAGAGGCGCTCAGTGACGCCCAACTCGTCGGCGCGACACTCGATCCCGCGACGCGCGTTATCCGGAAAAACGGCTCAGCGATCGGCGTCGAAATCGACGGCCAGGCGGTCGCCGGTTTTCCCACGCCGTCGCGCAAGCTCGAGTTTTATTCGAGAACGCTCAAGGAATGGAACTGGCCCGAAGCCGCGATTCCCACCTACATCCGCAGCCACGTCCATCGCAGCCAGTTCGATTTCGCGCGCGGCGAAATGCTCCTTTTGCCCACCTTCCGCCTGCCCACGCTGGTTCACAGCCGCTCGGGAAATTCCAAATGGCTCACGGAAATTTCCCACCGCAATCCCGTCTGGATGCATCCCGAGGACGGCGCACGATTGGGTCTGGGAACCGATGATCTCGTCAAAGTCTCAACGACGATCGGCTATTTCGTCGATCGCATCTGGGTGACCGAAGCGATTCGCCCGGGCGTCGTCGCCTGTTCGCATCATCTGGGCCGCTGGCGGCTGCAGGAAGAAACGGGCGCCCCACGCTGGTCGAGCGCCCTGGTGAAAATTGAGCAAATCGCGCCGGGTCAGTGGAAGATGCGCCAGGTGCATGGCGTCCGTCCGTTTGCGAGTTCCGATCCCGATTCCTCGCGCATTCCCTGGCAGGATGCCGGCGTGCACCAGAATCTCACCTTCCCCGTGCATCCCGATCCGGTCAGCGGCCAGCACTGCTGGCATCAGAAAGTGCGCGTCGAGCGCTGTGGCCCTGACGATCGCTACGGTGATATTTTCGTGGACACGAACCAAGCTTACGCCGAGTACCGCAAGTGGCTCGAAGCCACGCGCCCGGCGCCCGGTCCGGGAGGTTTGCGCCGTCCGCTCTGGATCGCACGCGCCTATCGCCCCGCTCGTGAGGCATTTTACCTGCCGGAAAGCGAAAGGCCGAATCCCGAGGAAAGAAAGTAGTTCAGCGCACTGTGCCGCCGCGTTCGCGGCATCGCACACCCATTACGCGACCCGTTCGCCGCCGTGATGGTGGGAGTATGCTATCCGCGATCCCGGAAAATCAGAGGTGCCCGAGCGTATAGCCGATGGAAATGCCCATCTGCGTCGCGTGCCCCGAGCTGAACTCGTAGTTGTTGGTCATGAGGAAAACGCCTACCTGAGGCCGCACGAAAACGTGGCCCCAGACGTAGAACTTGATCCCGGCCGAGAAGTGGCCCAGGAAATGGTTGCTGCTGAAGTAATTGCTGCAGAAGCCGGTGTAGTAGTTGCAGGAATACGTGGATTGATAAAAGCGCACGCTTTCCGCGCCGATTCCCGCTTCCAGGTCGGCCTGAACCCGGCTCGTGATTGGCGGCGCGAAAACCGCGTTGAAATCGTAAAAAATGGGCCGGAACGGCTGCGAAGCCAATCCGCCGTAAAAGCTGCGGCTGGCGCGCCAGGAAACTTCACCGCCCACGCCGAAATGGTGGAAGAAGAGAACGTCGCCACCGAGCGTGGGATAAAACCCGCCGGTAAGCGATTGAGGGAAGTAGTTTGTGCTTCCGTTGGCGGCCGAAGCGCCGGGAGCGGTCACTGTGTTGCCGCCGAAGAAGACATCCACTTGCTGAGCGTGAGCGGTGCCCTGGGCCAGGAACACGATGCAGAATCCGAGGCAGGCGGTTGCGATCAACTTTCTCACGGCACTCTCCCATAGAACCGGCCGGGACCGGAGCGGAACCGGTTCGCTCGAAGCCGGGTTGCATTTGCGAGCGGTTGATATGCTCGTCTGGCGAGCCGGCTCGCGCGCAATAGCCCCGTGCCCGAGCCCTGCTCGTCCCGCTGCGTGATTCGATGCAAATCGCCGGGTATCGGATGCTCGGCGGAAACGCGGAAATGCCGTCTTTTCAAGCGGGAATTCGTGATGCGGATCGCCGGCCCATTCGCACGCGCCAGCCGTAGCGCCGCGAAAGCTGGTCCCACGTCCAGTAGCAAACCACTCCGGCCAGAATCCCCGGCACCAGCACAAGAATCGCCGCTTGCACACCAGGATTGTGCAACCAAGCCGCCGCGCGCGCACGGCGCCCGTCTCCCAGAATTCGCTTTGCAAAATCGTTCATGTTTTCGTTTTTCGCTCGGGCCTTCCCGCCCGACCCGCTCCCCGCACGAAATTCCCCAAACTGCCCCGGTGTTAGCTTCCACATTCTCGCAGGAGGGCCGCCGCGCGAAGAGCCAATTTGGAGCGATGATGGGAAAGCGGCAATGGCCCGCTAGTACTCGTACCAGTATTTCCCATCCCCTGCCCGATTCGCCCTTGCTTCTCCGGAAACCGCCCGCTATTTTTCGCCTGCGGCCTTTTTCTCGTGGTGTCCGCCGAACTGGAACCGCATGGCGGAAAGCAGTTTCGCCGCGAAGTCGCCTTCTCCGCGCGAGCTGAACCGCTCGTAGAGCGCCTCGCTCAGCACCGGCGCCGGCGCCGATTCCTCGATCGCGGCCTGTATCGTCCAGCGTCCTTCGCCGGAATCCGATACGCGGCCCGCGTAGGTTGCGAGGTCGGGCTGTTCGAGCAGCGCAATCGCCGAAAGATCGAGCAGCCAGGAAGCGATCACGCTTCCCCGCCGCCAAACCTCGGCCACTTCGTCGAGCGCCAAATCGAACTGGTAATGCTCGGGATTCCGCAGCGGCGTGGTTTCCGCGTCCGCCACCCGCTTCTGTTTCCCCACGTTTGCGTGCCGCAGAATATTGAACCCTTCCGCATACGCGGCCATCAGCCCGTATTCGATTCCGTTGTGCACCATCTTCACGAAATGTCCCGCGCCCGAGGGTCCGCAGTGCAGATAACCCTCCTCGGCGGTGCTCGCCTTCTTTTCGCGCCCGGGCGTGCGCGCAATCGTTCCGCGTCCCGGGGCCAGCGTCTTGAAAACCGGATCGAGATGCCGCACGCTTTCGGCCGGTCCGCCGATCATCTGGCAGTAGCCGCGTTCCAGGCCCCAAACGCCTCCGCTCGTTCCGACGTCGAGGTACCGGATGCCGCTCGGCTCAAGCTGTTTCGCGCGGCGGATATCGTCAATGTAGTAGGAATTTCCGCCGTCGATCAGGATGTCGCCTGGCTGGAGCCGCGGCGCAAGGTCAGCAATCACCGAATCCACCACCGCCGCGGGCACCATCATCCAGATCGCGCGCGGCGCGGTCAGATTCTTCACGAAATCATCGATCGTCGCCGCTCCCGTTGCCCCTTCCTTCGCCAATTGGGCCACGCCGGCCTGATCGCGGTCGAAAACCACGCACGTATGCCCACCGCGCAGCAGCCGCCGCACCATATTCGCTCCCATTCTGCCGAGCCCTATCATTCCCAGTTGCATGATCTCCGCGCTCCTTTTTCGCGCCGGAACCCGCGCCGGGCGAAATCGCCTCAATTTGACGCTATTTCCGCGCTGCTCGTATAGTAATGCAATTCAGCCGGTGCGAGCGTGACCAGGCCCGGCACCAAACCGATGAACCGCGAAATCCCGAAAGCTTACGAGCCGCAGGAAATCGAAAAGCGCCTTTCGCGCGAATGGGTTGAAGCGAATCTTTTCGCCGCCGATGCCGCCGCGCCCGGCCCCCTCTTTTCCATCGTCATCCCTCCGCCCAACGTCACCGGCTCGATTCACATCGGCCACATGCTCGAGCACACCCAGATCGATATTCTCGTCCGCTGGCGCCGCATGCTCGGCGCGAACACGCTCTGGCTGCCCGGCACCGACCACGCCGGCATCGCCACGCAAGTGGTCGTCGAGCGCGAACTCGCCAAGGAAGGTTTGACGCGCGTCGGGCTGGGCCGCGAGGAATTCGAGCGCCGCGTCTGGCAGTGGAAACAGCAATCCGGCGGCCGCATCCGCGAACAGATGATTCGCCTGGGCGACAGTTGCGACTGGACGCGCGAGCGTTTCACGCTCGACCCTCCGCTCTATCGCGCCGTGCTCGAAGCTTTCCTCCGTCTTTATCGCGAAGGCCTTATCTATCGCGGGCGGTACATGGTGAACTGGTGCCCGCGCTGCCAGACGGCACTGAGCGATCTCGAAGTCGTCCACGTCGAGCGCGCCGGCAAACTGTGGCACATTCGCTATCCGCTCGCCGATGGCGATGGCTACCTCGTCGTCGCCACCACGCGCCCGGAAACCATGCTCGGCGATACCGCCGTCGCCGTTCATCCCGAAGACGAGCGTTATCGCGCGCTCGTCGGCCGCAAAATTCGCTTGCCGCTCGTTGGCCGCGAAATTCCGATCGTCGCGGACGAATTCGTGGATCGCGAATTCGGCACAGGCGCCGTTAAAGTCACACCCGCGCACGATCCGAACGACTTCGAACTCGGCAAGCGCCACAATCTCGAGCAAATCGACGTAATGACCGACGATGGCCGCATGAACGACCGCGCGGGCGCCTATGCGGGTCTCGACCGTTTCGTCGCGCGGGGCCGCATCGTCGAGGATCTCCGCGCTCAGGGCCTGCTCGAAAGCATCACCAACCACACGCACGCCGTCGGCGTGTGCGACCGCTGCAAGACCGACGTCGAGCCGCGCCTTTCGACGCAGTGGTTCTGCAGCATGAAACCGCTCGCCGAACCCGCCATTCGCGTGGTCCGCGAAGGCCTGATCCCGGTCGTTCCCGAAAACCAGAAAAAAATCTATCTCGACTGGATGGAAAACATCCGGGATTGGTGCATTTCCCGCCAGCTCTGGTGGGGCCATCGCATTCCCATCTGGCACTGCGCCGATTGCGGCGAAATGACGCCCGCGCGCGATTCCCAGGTGGAAATCGTGAATGGCCGCGCCCGCGCCGCGAGCCCGCCCGCGCGCTGCGGCAAGTGCGGCGGCTCGAAGCTCACGCAGGATCCCGACGTTCTCGACACGTGGTTCAGCTCCGGTTTGTGGCCATTTTCCACGCTTGGCTGGCCCGACGATACGCCCGATCTGCGCAAGTTTTACCCCACCAGCCTGCTCATCAGCGGCTATGACATCCTCTTCTTCTGGGACGCGCGGATGATCATGCTCGGCCTGCACCTGACGGCTGGCGAACGCATCGAGGACCGCATCCCTTTCCGTTCGCTCTACCTGCATGCGCTCGTGCGCGATCCGCACGGCGTGAAAATGTCGAAAACGCGAGGAAACGTCGTCGATCCACTCGAAGTCATCGAAAAATACGGCACCGACGCGCTGCGCTTCACCCTCGCCATCGGCGCCGCTCCCGGCACCGATATCGCGCTCAGCGAAGAACGCATCCAGGGCTATCGCGCCTTCGCCAACAAAATCTGGAACGCGGCCCGCTTCCTCTTTGTGAATCTCGAGAAAATCGAAGAGGCCGGCGTTTCGCTCGAAGAACTTGCCGCGCCGGACGTTCGCGCCGCCGCGCCGCATCGTCGCGCCGGAAATCTTCTCCTCGTCGAGCGATGGATGTATTCGCGCCTCGCGCGCGTGGCCGGTGAAGTGAACCAGGCGCTCGAAGAATTTCGGTTTCACGAAGCGGCGCATATCGTCTACCACTTCTTTTGGCACGAGTTCTGCGACTGGTACATCGAATGGGCGAAGACGCCGCTCTCGAGCGCCGATCGCGAGGAAGCTGTTGCCGCGTGGCGCAACCTCTTCGCCATTTTTGATCTCGCGCTGCGCCTGCTCCATCCCTTCATGCCGTTTCTCACCGAGGAACTCTGGCTGCGCTTGCCCAATCGCCCCGAGGCGCGTTCCCTTGCGCTCGAAAGCTACCCGAAGCTTCGCGAGGAGTGGCTGGACGAATCGGCCGAGCGCGACGTTGCGCTGCTTCAAGAAATCGTCGAAGCCGCCCGGAAACTGCGCGCCGAGCAGAAACTCGATCCGAAGAAAAAACTTCCCGCTGACCTCTCGACCGCCGATTTGACCGTTCGCCGGCTCGTCGAAACCAATCTCGACGCCCTAGCGCGTCTGGGCGGCATTTCCCCGCTTCGCGTTCACGACGGCTCGCTCGGCTCCGGCGCAGGAACCGTGCATTCGGCCTCGCGTTTCGATCTTCGCATCGGACAGGAAGAACCTGCCGATCGTGAAGCGGAAATCGCACGCCTGCGCAAGCAGGACGAGAAACTCGCGCAAAACATCGAATCGAAACGCAATCGTCTGGCCGACGATGCTTTTCGCACGCGCGCGCCCGAACACGTGGTTAAGCAGATGGAAGCATCCATTGCCGAACTCGCCGCCGAACGTGAAAAGCTGCTCGCCCGCCTCGCCCAGCTCGAAAGTTCGCACAGCTGAAATCCCCCGCCCCTTGCTTCCACGCTCCGGCCGGTCGTTCCCGCGCTTGTGAAAGCCGCCCGGCTCGGCTGATAATCTCTCGCCGGCTCCCATGGCGCGACAACCGACCATCCCCGGGCAAACCGACCGCCGCATCGACGCGCTGATGACGCTGCTCGCCACGCGCCCGATGCTGGCCATCAGTGGCGCGCGCATCGCGCGGGAAATCGGCGTTTCGCGCTCCTCCGTCTGGCGCTGGGTGGAAAAACTGCGCTCGCTCGGCGTCCGCGTGAAGGGCGAGCCGCGCGCCGGCTATCGCCTGGAACGAGCGGCGGACGTTCTGGTGCCGGGGCTGCTGAATCCGCTCCTGCGCGGCACGATCTTTCACAATCACGTTCATCATTTTTTCAAGGCTGGCTCGACGAACGAGACCGCGCTCGAACTCGGCCGGCGCGGCGCTCCCGCCGGCACCGTTGTCATCGCCGAGGAGCAGTCCAATGGACGCGGCCGGCTGGGCCGCAACTGGCATTCGGAAAAGGCGCGCGGGATCTACGCGAGCGTTCTGCTGCGTCCGGCGATCGCGCCCGGATCGGCGGCGATGCTCACCATCGTCGCGGGACTCGCCGCGCGCGAGGCCGTTTACCGCCAAACCGGTCTCGAGCCGGATATCCGCTGGCCCAACGATCTGTTGCTCGGCGGGCGCAAATTCGCCGGCATTCTGACGGAGATGCAAGCGCAGCCTGACCGGATCGAATTCGTCGTCGTAGGCGTCGGCATCAACGTGAATCACGAGCGATTTCCAGAACCCATCGAGAAAATCGCCACATCGCTTCGCATCGAATCCGCACGAGAACAGTCGCGCCTCGGGCTTCTGGCCGGGTTGCTGCACGAACTCGAGCGCCACTACAATCGCTGGATGACCGAGGGCTCCGGTCCCATGGTCGAGCGTTTCTCGCAGGTTTCCAGCTTCGCGCGCGGCAAGCGCGTTCGCGTGGAAAACGCCGCGGAATCCTTCACCGGCACAACCGACGGCATCGAACCCGGCGGATGGCTCCGGGTCCGGCGCGACGACGGCCGCGTCGAGCCGGTCGTTTCCGGCGACGTGAGGGAGGTGACTTGATGCTGGTGACGATGGACGTCGGCAACACCAATACCGTCCTCGGCGTTTTCCGCGGCGCCCATCTTGCGGCTCATTGGCGCCTGACCACCGCGCGCAATCAAACCGTGGACGAATACGGCATTCTGTCGCGCAATCTTTTTTCGCTCGCGGGCCTGGATGCCGCCGATGTGAGCGGCATCATCATCAGTTCCGTCGTGCCTCCGCTCAATGGCACCCTCGCGCAGATGGCCGAGCGCTATTTCGGCCGTCAGGCGCTTTTCGTCGAACCGGGCGTACGCACCGGAATGCCGATCCTCTACGACAGCCCGCAGGACGTCGGCGCGGACCGCATCGTCAACGCCGTGGCCGCGTTCGAAAAATACGGCGGCCCTTGCATCGTGGTGGATTTCGGCACCGCGATCACTTTCGACGCCATTTCCGCCCGCGGCGAATATCTCGGCGGCACGATTTTCCCGGGCATCGGCATCGCCTCGGAAGCCCTCTTCGCTCGTGCCGCTCGGCTCCAACGCATGGAAATCAAAGATCCCGGCGCCATCATCGGCACCAGCACCACCACCTCCGTCCAGGCCGGCCTCTTCTACGGCTACCTCGACATGATGGATGGCGTGCTCGCGCGCATGAAATCCGAGCTCGGCGCGAAAACGCACGTCGTCGCCACCGGCGGCGAGGCGGCGCTGCTTGCCGGATCGTCGAAGTTGGTGGAAGCAGTGGATGAATTTCTCACGCTCGAAGGTCTTCGTCTAATTTGGGAACGAAACCACCCCGCCGCAGCCGAATCGCACGGCGCGGTCCCATCGCGCAAGACGAAGCGCTAGCCGCGCGGCAGCGATTCGCACGGCTGTCCGCACGCGGCCGCGCAAGAGAAAAACGTCGGGAATCGGCGGGGTGGTCACAGGGCGTTCATGGAAGAGTTCAACTACTTCAATTACTTCACGGAGATCGAGGAGCACTTCTGGCGCAAGCGCGGCGCCCACTTGCTGGTTTCCCCGCTCGATTGGGCG
This sequence comes from Acidobacteriota bacterium, assembly GCA_021818865.1. Lineage (GTDB taxonomy): Bacteria > Acidobacteriota > Terriglobia > Acidiferrales > UBA7541 > JAKASX01. The sequence continues at coordinate 18,555 of JAKASX010000006.1, read as the reverse complement.
ATCGTCGAAACCTGGCAGAAAGCCGGCGTCCCGCTGGAAGCGGTGCTGAAAGGAATCGATCGCGCCTTCGAAAGTTACGCCAATTCCCGCCGCGCCCACGCCGGCCGTCCGCTCAAAAGCCTTGTCTATTGCGTCGACGCAGTCGCCGACGCCGCGGCCGAGGCAAGCGAAGCCGCGGCCGGCTCAGGTCCCGAGGCGGGCCGCGCCAGGCCGGCCGATCCGTTTTCGCGTGAGGAAGTTGCCGCGTATCTCGCCAAAAACGCCGCCCAGTTGCGCGCCGCGGCGGAAAAAGCCCGCTCCGCCCACCCCGAACTCGCCGCCCGCTTCGAGGAGACCGCCGCACGGCTCGACGAGCACCGCACCGCGCTCAATTCGGCGGCCTCGAGCGACCTAGAGGACCTCGAACGCTGGCTGACCGTCCTCGAGGAAAAACTCGTTGCCGCGCTCACCGCCGCCGCGTCCGACGCCCTCGCGGTGGAAATCCGCCGTGAACTCGACCGCGCGCTCGCCCGGTATCGCCGTAAAATGACCGCCGAGCAGATCGGCTCGCTCGAACGCCAATACGTGCAGAAGCGGCTGTTTGAAACCCTCGGGCTGCCGCGCCTGAGCCTTTTCTATCTCACATGAAACGACCACGCCCGTCCGCGCAAACCGCAACCATCGATTTCGAAATCGAAAAGCTCGTCTACGGCGGCGATGGGCTTGCCCGCCGCGACTCCGTCACCTATTTCGTCCCCTTCGTTCTGCCGCAGGAATTCATCCGCGCCCGCGTGACGGAAAGGCGCAAGAATTTCGTTCGCGCGGAAATCGCCGAGCTCGTTCGCCCCTCGCCCGATCGCGTTTCCCCTCCTTGCCCGCATTTCGGCGTTTGCGGCGGCTGCCATTATCAGCACATTGGCTACCAGCGCCAACTCGAAGCCAAACGCGAAATCCTGCGCGAAACGCTCGCTCGCATCGGCCGCGTGAACTGGACGGAGCCTATCGCGCTCCACGCTTCGCCGCCCTTCGGTTACCGCAATCGCGCCCAATGGAAGATTCGTTCGCCCCGGCCTCCGCGCGGCAGCACTGAGCCTTCGGGCGCCGCGCCGGAAATCGGCTATTTCCGCGCTGGCTCCAATCGCCTCTGCGCCGTGAAGGAATGCCCGGTGCTCTCGCCCGCGCTCGCCGCCGCGCTCGCCGGCCTGCGCGCCGAGCTTGCGCGCGGTGAATTGCCCGAAACGATTCGCCAGATCGAGGCCTTCGCCGCTCCCAATGGCGATTTGCTCTTCAATCTCACCGTGGCCGCGCTGCCTGCCGCTCCGCACCGTCTCGCCGAGCGCTTGCGCGCCGCCGTTTCCGGCTTGCGCTCGCTGCTCTGGCAGGAAACCGCAGGCGAGCGGATGCAACTCGACGGTCCCGGCTTTGTCAACTACCGCGTCGCCGAACGGGAATATCGCGTCGGCCATATGTCGTTCTTCCAGGTAAACCGCTTCCTGATCGAGGAAATGATTGCCACCGTCAAGCGCGGCCCGGGTGGAAATGTCGCGCTCGATCTCTACGCCGGCGTGGGCCTCTTCAGCGCCGCTCTCGCCGGAAAATTCGCCCGCGTCACGGCCGTCGAGGCCGATCCCGCCGCCGCCCGGGATCTCGAAGCGAATCTCACCGGAACGAACGCGCAAACGATCAACGCCGACGCAGCCAAATTCCTCGCCGAGCAGGCCACGCGAGCTGATTCGTCGGAGCGGCCCGATCTCGTTCTGCTCGATCCGCCTCGCGCCGGCCTCGCTCCCGAAGCGCTTCGCCCGCTCACGCAGCTAAGGCCGAAACGCACGCTTTACCTCAGCTGCGATCCCGCCACGCTCGCCCGCGATCTGGGCGAACTCGTCGCGGCAGGCTTTCGCATCGCGGAAATTCACCTGTTCGACGTTTTTCCGCAAACCTTTCACATCGAAACCCTGGTGGAACTGACGACACAGCCGTGATTCCGCTTTTCTGGATGGCCGCGGCGCTGGCGCTGGGCATCGCCCTGGGAGACAGGATGTTGGTGGCGCCGCTGGCGTGGCTGGCCTTTGCGCTGGTCGCCGTGCTCGCCGGCCTGCTGCTCGCGCGTCGTCGCCGCCATTGGCCCGCGTTCGCGCTCGCGCTAACCGCCTGGTGCCTGGTCGGCGTCGCCGCATCCACGTGCCGGCGCGCCGCCCGCGCTCCCACGCGCGTGGACCTCCTCGTTCGCCACGGCGATCTCGATCTCAGCGAGCCGTTGCGCTGGCGCGGCCGCTTGCGCGACGATCCTCTGCGCATGCCCTGGGGCTGGAGCTACGTCATCGGCCTTCAAAGCGTCGAAGTTCAAGGCAAAATCATCCCCGTTTCCGGCGGTTTGCGCCTGACGCTTTACACCGACCGCGACGAGCATTCGCGAGCCCCGGCCCTGCGCGCAGGCGACTCCGTGGAAGCTCTCGCCCAGGCACGTCTGCCGCGCGATTTCCTCGATCCCGGCTCGTTCGATTACCGCGGCTATCTGGTCCGTCAGGGAATCGAGCTCACTGGCACGCTGCGCGCCGCCGTGCTTCTACGCCGACTGCCCGGTCCCGCGCCCGATCTCGCGCAGCGGCTCGCCCGCGCTCGCGGCGCCTTGATCGCCGAAGCCAATCGCCTCTTCCCTCCGCGCCAGGCGCCGGTGATTCGTGCAATGCTGCTGGGCGATCGCAGCTTCGTAAGCTCGCGAGTAGCGGAAATCTTCCAGAAAGCGGGCGCCTATCACGTTCTCGTGATTGCCGGCCTTCACGTAGCTGCGCTCACGCTTGCGCTTTTCTGGGTCTGCCGTCGTCTGCGTCTCTCTCCGGGTGTCACCACGCTCGTTGTCCTTGCCGCGCTCGGCGCTTACGTCGCCGTCGTCCAAGATCGCCCTCCGGTCGAGCGCGCCGCGCTCATGGCCGCTGCCGTGCTCGCCGCGCGCCTTTTCTTCCGCCGCGTCTCGCTGCTCAATTCCGTTTCCTTCGCCGCGATCGTCCTCCTGCTCGCCAAGCCTTCCGAGTTGGGCGATTCCAGTTTCCAGCTTTCCTTTCTCGCCGCCGCGGTTATCGCCGTCGTCGGGCTCCCTTGGATCGGTCGCGCAGCCTCGCCTTATCGCCGAGGACTTTCTCATCTCAACGATTCCACGCGCGATGGCGGCTTTCCCTCCCGCGTAGCCCAGTTCCGCCTGGAGTTGCGCTTATTGAGGGATTGGCTTTCCTCGAGGCTTCCTCGCCGCGCCGCTCGAGCCGCGTGGCTCGGCGTGCGCGGCGCCTTGCGCGGAGGTTTCTACGTTTGGGAGCTATTGCTGCTCTCGCTCGCCATTCAACTCGGCATGCTGCCGATGATGGCCGCCGATTTCAATCGCATCAGCCTTTCCGGCCCGATGTCCAACGTTCCCGCCGTCCTGCTGACGGCGCTCATCGTCCCACTCGGTTTTCTCGCGCTCGGCGTCGGGCTGATCTGGCAGCGGCTCGGCGTGATTCTGGCGAAGCCGGTCGGCTGGCTCGTGGCCGCGCTCATCGCCATGATTCGCTGGTTCGCGCGAGTGCGCTGGCTTTCCTACCGCATTCCCGGCCCGCCGCTTTGGCTGCTCGTCGTGTTTTTCGCGCTGCTCGCGGTTTTGGGAGCGGTGCTTCTCTCCGCAGGCGGCCACGGCCGCGCCACGGACGAAAACGGAACGCCCGGCGGCGGCTCCAGGCTTTCGCGTCCGCTGAAATGGGCGCTGGGCATAGCGATTCTCGTCGCGGTTCTCGCCGTCGCCACGTATCCTTTCCCGCCGAATCTTGTTCCCGGCCAGATGCAGGTCACCGTGCTCGACGTCGGCCAGGGCGATTCGATATTTGTCGCGTTTCCCGACGGCCGCACGCTGCTCGTCGATGGCGGCGGTCTCGCCGGCTCGTTCACGCTCGGCGGTTACCGCTCGGGTTTCGACGTCGGCGAGCGCGTCGTTTCGCCCTATCTCTGGTCGCTCGGCCTGAAGAGCCTGGACGCCGTGGAATTGACCCACGCCCATCACGACCACATGGGCGGCTTGCCCGCCGTCCTTGAAAATTTCCACGTCAGCCAGTTGTGGGTCGGCCACGACGTTCGCTCGCGCGAATATCAGGACCTGGTGGCCGACGCGCGCACGCTCGGCGTCCCCATCCTTCACAAGCGCAGCCGTGAAAGCTTCCGCTGGGGCCGCGTTCAGGGCCGGTTCCTCTGGCCGCCCGACGACCGCGAAAAATGGAAAGCGTCGAACAACGATTCCGTCGTCCTTTCGCTCCACTACGGCGCAGCGGGATTTCTTCTGACGGGCGACATCGAAAAACAGGTTGAGGAACAACTCGTCCAGGATGGCGATTCGCTTCGCTCTACGTTCCTGAAAGTGCCGCACCACGGCAGTAAAACTTCATCCAGCCAGGAATTTCTTGCGGCCGTCCATCCCCGTTACGCCGTGATTTCGGTGGGTGCGGAGAATTCGTTCGGTTTGCCGTCGCCCGAGGTTGTGCGCCGCTACCAGAAGGACGGCATCGCGCTCTGGCTCACCGAGCGCGATGGCGAAGTCACCGCGCTCACCCGCGGCAACCGCGTTCTCATCGAGCCTTATGTTCGCGCCCGCCGCTGATCCCTGCGCTCACATGCCGCGAGTTCTCGCGCGAAGCGCCCTTACGACGCTCCATCATCGCCCGCCGCCGGACTCGGCTTCCCTTCTTCGTCCGGTTCTTCCTCCTGCTCGCCGCGTTCCGCGCTCGCCAGGTATTCGGCGATGATCGCTCGCGCCTCTTCCGCCTGCGATTCGCGCACCAGAATTTCCGCTCCGGGAAAATCGGCGGGAGGGTTGCTGAAAGGGTAGGGATCGGTGCGCGTGAGCGGAGGGGAATCAATGCCCGCGCTCTCCAGCAATCCCCGCAGCACGACCGCTTCCGTCCACGAATCGGCGCGGTGAACGGCGACCGTTTCCTCTTCCACGCGGCCTTCCCCGCTCCGGCCGTCCTTGCCCCGACGTTCGCTCATCGCGGCCTCCCATGGTTCGGCGGCGAATCCAGCGATCGCCCGGCGCCTGCGTCGGCTGCCCGAGTTCCGCGGCTTGCCGCACTCCCTCTCTCACCCTATCATAGCCGCAAGAGTCGGCCATGAGCGCCAACGACAGGCTCGCCCCCACTCCCGAAGCCATTGCCGAGGAAAGCCGCCGCGTGCGCCGCCTGCGTCTCGTGGTGAACATGGCGCTCGGCATCATCGCGCAGGGCGATCTGCCCTACGAAGAAGCGGCCGATCTAGCAACGGCCACACGCCGCCTCGCTCTTCAACTTTTCCCCGGAAAGGAACAGACCTACGACCTGATTTACGAGCCGAAATTCCGCCGGCTCATCCGCGAAGTCTATCGCCTGCAATAAAGCCGAGACCCGCCGCGCCGGCCCGCCGCTTCATCCCAGCCAAATCATTTTCAGCACCAGCAGCGCAACCACAACCGCCAGCCCCAGCCCCGCGTTGTATTCGTGGTTCGCGCGATAGACCGCCCACGAAAATTTTCCCTCCGGCGCGCGCGCGCGCGGCCGCCGCGGCCAGAAAAGCGGCGTGCGCGCCGCATATTCACCGTACGCCGCGCCGTAGCGCGCCGCGAGTTCCAGTTCCTCACTCCGCATCGTCGCCGGATAGAACGCCAGAAAATAAGCCGCCACGACGGCCGCGGCGATCCAAGAATCGGCAGCAATCGCCAGCCCCACCGCCAACCACATACTCCCGAAATAAAGCGGATTCCGCGTCCAGCCGTATGGTCCTGCCGTCGCCAGCCCCTGATTTTTCCGCAAATATCCGGCCGCGTATCCTCGAATTGCGAGTCCCAAAACTCCCGCCGCCGCTCCCGCCGCAATCCACCCCGGCCGCGGATGCGCCAGCCAGAAATAGAGCAGCGCCGCGGGATAGCCCGCGCGCACGCGCCAGCGCGCCAGTCCTCCCTTCATACCACCGTCTCCAGGCGCCGTTCGACCGCATCGAGCACCTGCTCCACCGTGATCGAAAGCATCGCCGGCGAATAGTCGCCCCCGCGCCGAAACGTCGTTTCCGCGCTCGCGTTTCGCACCGCGATGTCACCTGCTCCGAATGGTCCGTTCCGTTCCGGCGGCGTCGGCCCGTAGAGCCCCACCACCGGCGTTCCGAATGCCGACGCCAGATGCAGCGGTCCGCTGTCGCCCGCAACCACCAGCCGCGCTCCGCGCAGGAGTGGCATCAACTGCGCTACGTCCGCGTCCACAATCGCCGGCGCGGGTTCGCCCGCCGCTTGCCTCACCGTTTCCGCCAAATCCCCTTCTCCCGGTCCGTAACTCACCACGCCGCGCCAGCCCGTTCGCCGCGCCACTTCCCGGTGCAGCACTCCGTAGCGTTCCGCCGGCCAGCATTTCGACCGCCAGCCCCCTCCCGGCGACAACACGAAATATTCGCCCACTCCCTGCGCCGCCAGTTTTTCCCCCAGCCGCGCCTCCGCTTCCGGCCGCACGTGCAGCGGAAATCGAATCGGCGAATTTCGCGCTCCGAGCGCGGTGACCAGCGAGAAATTCTGCTCGATCATGTGCTTTCCCGCCGGCGTGATGCGCCGCGTATACGCCAGCGTCGCTGCCGACTCCCGCGCAAATCGCGCCGAAAGCCCGATTCGCTCGGGCGCGCCCGAAAATCGCGCGAGCGCCGCCGATTTGTAAAGCCCCTGAAAATCGATCGCGCACGTGTATCGCGCCGTTCGCAGCCGCCACGCGACGAATGCAAACGATCCCGCCGAACGGTCCAGAATCACCACGTCGTCCAGCACCGGATTCCGCTCGAGCAGCGGATACCAGTGCCGTTCCACCACCCACTCGATTCGCGCTTCCGGATACGCTTCGCGCAGCACCGCCACCGCGGGCAACGTGAAAACCAGGTCGCCCAGCGAACCGAGCTTCACGATCAGGAACCGGGACTCACTCATAGGGGGAATTTCGAATCCGTTCGATGAAATCGCCGCTCGAATGATTCTTGGGATCGCCGACGATGGCGACGCGAATCCCCAGCCGCTTCGACACCTCGCGTTCGGGCACCGTTTCCACCGTGTAGTCGGTGCCTTTCGCGTGCACGTCCGGCCGCAGCCGTTCGAGCAGCGCGGCTACGTCGTCTTCCTCGAACACCACCACGTAATCCACTGCCCGCACCGCCGCCACCACTTGCGCTCGCGCCTCCGCCGGCATCACCGGGCGTCCCTCGCCCTTCAGCCGCCGCTCGCTCGCATCGGAATTGATCCCGACCACCAGCACGTCGCCCTCGCGCCGCGCCCCTTCGAGAAACCGAACGTGCCCCGCGTGCAGCAGATCGAAGCAGCCGTTGGCCAAAACGATGCACCGTCCGCGTTCGCGCTCCCGCTCGAGCTGCGACAAAAGCGCATCGACGCTCAGGATTTTCTCGCGCGTATTCATCGCGCCGCGGCGTCGGCCCGTACCGCCGCTTCCAGTTCCGCCCGGCTCGCCGTCGCCGTTCCCTGCTTCATCACCACAATTCCGCCCGCGTAATTCGCCAGCCGCGCCGCATCGAGGAACGTTGCGCCCGAAGCCAGCGCCAGCGTGAACGTCGCGATCACGGTATCGCCCGCGCCGGTCACGTCCGCCACTTCATCGGTGCCGTAAATCGGGATGGATTGCGGTTTTTTCCCGCGCTCGAAGAGGGCCATCCCGTCCTTCCCGCGCGTCACCACCAGTGCGTCCAGATTCATCCGCCGCCGCGCCCGTTCGCCCAGCCGCGCGAGCAGCGCATGGTCCGCACCGATTCGTATGTGATACTGCGCTTCGAGTTCCGGCTCGTTCGGCGTCGCCGCCGCCAGCGGGACACCCGCGTACCCGAGCAGGTTGTGCCGGGAATCGAGCGTCGCAATCGCTCCTCGCCGCCGAGCGGCCATCACGCGCCGCGCCATCTCCGGCGTCACCACTCCCAACCCGTAATCCGAAAAAAGAATCGCATCGGCGCTTCGCGCGAGCGATTTTGCTCGCCGTTCAATCCGCTTCCTCACCCGCTCCGCAAGCTGCTCGGACTCGCGATCCACGCGCAGCACCTGCTGTCCCGCCGTGTGCGTCCAGCCGGCCAGAAATCGCGTTTTCGTCGGCGTTTCCCATCCCGCCACGCGCTCCACGCCCGCTACGTTCACGCGTTTCCCGCGGAAATACGCCACCAGCGCGCGTCCCGCTTCATCCCGTCCCACCGCGCCGACCGGCAGCACTCGCGCTCCCAGATCGGCCAGGTTGTTCGCCGCGTTCGCTCCGCCGCCGGGAACCAGGTGCGTTTCCCGGTGGCGCAAAATCAGCACCGGGGCTTCGCGCGATACGCGCGAAATCTCGCCGGAAACGAAAACGTCGGCCACGAAATCGCTCACCACCAGCACCGTTCGCCGCGAAAACGCGTCGACCAACTCCAGCAGCCGATCCCGGTTCGCCGCCGTCATCGTTCTCCCAGAATGATTCCCGCCGCCGCCAGCAGATTTTCCGCCACCGAGTCCGGCTGCCGCGGCCACCGCTGCCGATTCCATTCCCATTCCCCGCGCCCGTAGCCGGTCATCACCAGAATCCCGTGGCAGCCCACCGATTGCCCCATCTGCACGTCCGCATAGCGGTCGCTCACGATGTACGACCCGTCGAGCCGCAAGCCGTGTTCGCGCGCCGCCTGCTCCAGCATCCCCGGCAGCGGCTTCCGGCACGTGCACCGGTGCTCACTCCCGTGCGGGCAGTAATAAACGCCGTCCACGCGCGCACCCGCCGCGCCCAGTTCCACCATCATGCGTTCATGCACCTGATGAACCAGTTCTTCGGGGAAAAATCCGCGCGTCACGCCCGATTGATTCGTCACCACGATCACCGGCCATCCCGCCTCATTCAGCCGGCGAATCGCCTGCGCGGCGAACGAAAACATCTGGAAGCGCGAAAGGTGGTTCAGATAGCCCACCTCTTCGGCGATCGTTCCGTCGCGATCGAGGAACACCGCCGGGCGCTGTTTAGCGTTCTCCATCGGCCCGCTCCTCGATTTGCCCTCGGGTAGCTTGAAAAACATCTTCGACGCTGATGCGCGTCATGCAGCGATGATCCACCGGACAGTATCGCAAAAAACAAGGGCTGCAGGAAACCGGCCGCCGCACCAACGACCGCCGCAAAGTGAGTGGCGCGGTACCCTCCGGATCGGTCGAGCCGAAGACGGCAACCACGGGCAGTCCTACCGCCGCGGCCACGTGCATCGCGCCCGAATCGTTGCCTAGAAACAGCCGGCACGCCGCCAGCAGCGGTGCAAGTTCCCGCGCGCTCGTCTCACCGATCAGGTCGATTGCCGGCCGCCGCATCGCGCCCGCGATTCGCATCCCGATTTCCCGTTCGCCTGCCATCCCGAGCAGCACGATGCTCGCGCCCATCTCATCTACCAGCCGATTGGCCACCGCGGCATAGCGCTCCGCCGGCCAGCATTTCGCCGCCCCGTAAGACGCGCCCGCAGCCAGCGCCACGGCAAATTCCCCCGCTCCGAGCGAACGCAATTTCTCCCGCGCCCGCGCTATGTCTTCCGCATCCACGCGCAGCCGAACCTGCTCCACCTCCGGCAGCTTTTCGATCCATCCCGCACGCCGCAGAAGCTCCAGATAGTAGTAAGTTTCGTGCGCGGGAATTTCGCCCGTTCGTGGCTTCGAAACAGGCCGCGTCAGCAGCCATCGCCGGCCGTCCCGCGCATAGCCGATCCGCTCCTTTGCGTGCGCGCGCACCAGGAACCACGCCGAGGCAAAGGAATTGGGCAACGCCACGCCGAAATTGAATCGCTCGCCCCCAAACGCCGCGCAACCCATGTTGTTTTCCTGCCGCGCATTCTTACTTGCGCCGAGCGACACCAGCCGATCCGCAAACGCCTGCCCGCGATACAGCTCCGTAATCGATTCTCGCGCCGCGATCGTAATTTCCGCGCGTGGCTCCCGCGCGCGCAGCGCTTCCAGCGCCGGAATCGCCATCACCGCGTCGCCCACCCAGTTCGTCGCGCGCACCAGAATTTTCACTTCGCTTCGCCGCGCCTCCGTTCGATCGTTTCGACGAGCGTCTGCCATAGCTTCGCCGGCTCGCTGGGCCGCAGCGCGATTCGGCACGCAAATACGGGGAATTTCGAGAATTTCAATCCGCCCAAGTTCAGCAGGTCCTTTTCCGTGCAGATCATCGCCTTCGCTCCGGCGTCCGCCGCGAATTCCTCCAGCTCGTTCACCCTCCGCTGCGTAAAACGGTAATGGTCGGGAAACCGCGCCGAGCCTACGATCGTCAGCTTCCAGCGATCGAGGTCGCGGAAAAAGGCGAGCGGATTCCCCGTCCCGCAAAACGCGTAGAATTTCACGCCCCGTTCGCTTTCGGTCGCCGGCCGCGGCTTGCCCGGCGAAACGCGCGTCAGCCCGATGAGGTCTGTTTCCGCATAAAAAATCGGCGCGGCCGTTCTGCGCCGCAATTCGCGTTCCAGTTCCGCGTCGCCCTCCGACCGCGTGATCACCACGATATCGGCGCGGCGCAGCGACGACAGCGGCTCGCGCAACCTTCCCGCCGGCAACAGCAAGCCTCCGCCAAACGGGTTCAGGTCGTCCACCAGCACCACGTCGGCGTCGCGATGCAGGCGCAAATGCTGGAATCCGTCGTCAAGCACGAACCACCGCACTCCTTTCGCCTCGAGTTCTCTGCCCGATTGATAGCGGTCCTTGCCCACCCCAATCGGCACTCGGTCGCCCAAGTGGCTTTCGAGCACCATTACTTCGTCGCTCACGCGACGCGGCTTTCTCGTCTCCGAGTCCAGATCGGCCGGCAATTCCACGCTCCGGTAGCCGCGCGTCAGCACGCCCACCGCTTCGCCTGCAGCCGCCAGTTGGCTCGCCAGCCAGATGACCATCGGCGTTTTGCCCGTGCCTCCGGCCGTCAGATTGCCCACGCTGATCACGACTCCGTCTAGCCGCTTTTGCTCCAGCGTTCCTCGCCGAAACAGCCACAGCCGCACGCGCACCACCAGTCCAAACAGCAAAGAAAACGGCCAGAGCAGCGTCTTCCAGATTTCGTTCAGCATGGTCGATTATTTGGCCTCTTCGGTGGCCAGCAGCGCCGCCGCGCGATCGATCACGCGGTCCAGCGCTCCCCGATTCCGTTCCATCAATTCTTTCGCCGCGCGCCCGGCCGTTTCCCGCGCACACGGATCGTCCATCCAGCGGTTCCACGCTCCGGCCAATTCATTCGCCGTCCCCACCTGCACGCCAGCTCCGGCATCGAGAAATCTTCGCGCGATTTCGCGAAAATTCTCCATGTGCCGCCCGAAAACCGGCGGTTTGCCCAGCGCGGCCGGTTCCAAAATGTTGTGCCCTCCCGCGGGCGCCAGCGATCCGCCGACGAACACCAGATCCGCCGCCGTATACGCCCCGGCCAGCTCCCCGATCGTATCCAGCAGCAGCACGCCCGTTTCCCGGTCGAATTCCTGCGTGAAATCCATCGCGCTGCGCCGCGCAAGCCCCCATCCGCGCATTTCCGCAATGTCGCCGGCCACCGCGAATCGCTCCGGTTTCCGCGGAGCCAGCACGAGCAGCGCGCCGGGATGCCGTTCGCGCACCTGCGCGAAAGCGTCCAGCACTACGTCCTCTTCGCCCGCCACAACGCTCCCGGCCACGATGATCGGCTCTCTCTGTTCCCGTTCGCGCCGCTTTTCCAGCCACTCGGCCAGGGCGTTTCGTTCGGGAGCTGGCGCGTCGAATTTCAAGTTTCCGCCCACGCTCACGATTTCCGCCGGCGCCCCGAGCGCCCGAAGGCGTTGAGCGTCCTCGTTCGTCTGAGCCAGGAACGCGCTCGCATCCCGCAACACTCGCCGTACGAATCCGCGAACCCTCCGGTACCGCCGGAATGACCGCTCGGAAACCCGCGCGCTGGCGAAAATCACCGGCACGCGTTGCCTCCGCGCCACGCGCAGGAAATTCGGCCAGATTTCCACTTCCAGGATCACCACCAGCGCCGGTCGCACCGCTCGAAAAAACCGCCGCACCGCCCACGCCCAATCCAGCGGAAAGTAGATCCAGCCGTCGGCGAAGGCGATCCGCTCGCGCGCCATCCGCTGTCCCGCGATTGTCGTCGTCGAAACGATCAGCCGCCGCTGGGGGAAAATTTGCTTCAGCTGAGCCGCCAGCGGCGCCGCCGCCACCACTTCCCCCACCGAAACCGCGTGAATCCAGATCGCTCCCGGCGATTTCGCCGCCGCTTCGCCCAGCTCCCGCGGCAAACGGCCCATTCGCTGCGCCAGATTCGGCCAGTATTTCCCATGCCGCAGTCCCTTCACCGCGAAATACGGCAGCGCGACGATCAAACCGACGGCGAGTAGCAGGCTATAGGCGAAGTACATGAGCGTGCGCGCCGCTCGCATCCGCCGCGGGCGACCGTGACGCGCTATTATAGGGGACGCGCGGGCTGGAACCCGAACCCGGCTCGCCTTCCATGGGGGTCATTTCCATGCGTCTGGCGGCTGTTGCGGCCCTGCTCCTCGTTTCCGCCGCATTGCCCCAGGCCGTTCCTGTCGACCCCGTTCGTCTTCCGGCACACGATTTTCATCAAGGCATTCTGGTCGCCTGCGACGCGTATCAAAACGCGCAGCGCGCCAAGAAGACGTTCGGCAAACAGAACCCTCTCAAGGCCGGCATTCTTCCCATCGCCGTCTACATCCGCAATTCCACGAAGTGGCCGGTGGCCATCACGCTCCACGCAGTACGGTTGGAGATTGTGCCGCCAAAAGGCCCCCGCCAGCAGCTCGATCCGCTCACCCCAGACGAAGTGGCTACGACGATTTTGCATCCCAAGCGCCCGGAATTCGGCGCGCGCGGCCGATTCCCGCTGCCTTTTCCAACGTCCAACGGCAGCAAAAAACGGCGGAAGTTGCGCGAAAAGCTGGAGCTTCTCTCGTTTCCCGACGCCGTCATCGCGCCCGGCGCCACGGTCCACGGTTTCTTTTATTTCAACATGGACGGCGATTACGATGCCCTTCGCTTCGCTCGCTTCTATGTCCCCGACCTGAAGTTTTTAGGCAGCACAAAGCCGATCATGTTCTTCGAAGCCCCGTTTTCCCCCGCCGCCGTCCCGTAGCTCATTTCCACGCGTCACCCCGCCACGCAAGACAGACGTAGCCCATTCCACTCGATCAGGCGGTTTGCCGCACCCGTAACGAGTTACTACAATCGGCCCGATGTCCCTCCTTGACGATCTGAATCCCGGCCAACGCGAAGCCGCCACGGCCACTGAGCCGGTCGTGGTCGTTGCCGGCGCCGGAACCGGCAAAACGCGCGTGATCACCTATCGCGTCGCATGGCTGATTTCCGAAGGCGTCGCGCCGCAGGCGATTCTCGCCGTCACGTTTACCAACAAGGCCGCGAGCGAAATGAAACAGCGGATCCGCGCGCTCGTGCCTGAATCGGCCGGCGTCCCATGGGTCGGCACGTTTCACTCATTCTGTGCACGACTACTGCGCACGGACGGCCCGCTCATCGATATTCCACGCGATTTCGCCATCTACGACGACGACGACCAGATCGGCGTCGTTCGCCAGTCGCTGCGCCTTTTGGGCTACGACGAACGCCGCTACACTCCGCGCAGCATGCGTGAAATCATCAGCCACGCGAAAAATAACGGCTGGGACTCCGAGCGATTGCGACGGGAATCGTTCGGCGAACAAGGCCGCGTGGCGGCCTCGCTTTTCGACGTCTATAACGCCGCGCTTCGCCGCGCCGGTGCGCTCGATTTCGACGATCTACTGCTCGAAGCCGTGCGCCTGCTCCAGACGAGCGAGGAAGCCCGCAAGCGCTGGCGCGCCCGGTTCGCCCACATCGTCGTGGACGAATTTCAGGACGTGAACGAAAAGCAGTATGAACTCGTGCGTCTGCTCGCTGGCCCCGGAAGCTGCGTTGCCGTCGTGGGCGACGAGGATCAATCCATCTACAGTTGGCGCGGCGCCGATCCCGGCATCTTGCGCCGCTTCCTCGAGGATTTTCCCGGCGCCCGCGTCATCCGCGTCGAAACGAATTACCGTTCCACGCAAACCATCCTCGACGCCGCCGCGGCCGTCGTCTCCAACAACCCCAACCGGATGGGCAAGCACCTGACGGCCACACGAACGGGCGATTCACTCCTGAGCCTCTGCGAAGCGCCCGACGCCTCCGCCGAAGCCGAATTCGTGGTCGGCGAAATCCGCCGTCTGCTGCGCGACGATCCCGCGCTTCACGTCGCTGTCCTCTATCGCACCAATTTCCAGTCCCGCTCCTTTGAAGAAGCCTGCCGGCGTTCCGGCCTTGTTTTTCGCGTCGTCGGCGGATTCGGGTTCTACGAACGCGCCGAAGTGAAGGACCTGCTCGCCTACGCCCGCGTCGTGGTCAATCCGGCTGACGACGCCGCGCTCGCCCGCGTGATCAATACCCCTCCGCGCGGCCTGGGAAAAACCAGCCTCGATGCTCTTCGCAAAGATGCGGCCCAGCGCGCCGTTCCGCTGTGGGACGCCATGGCCGATGGCCTCGGAGCGGTTTCCTCCCGCGCCGCCTCCGGCGTCCGCGCCTTTCGTCAGATGATCGAAGAGTTCCGAGAAAAACGCGCCCAGATGGGCGCCGGGGACCTAATCCGCGAACTCGCTTCCCGCACCGGCTACCTCGACTGGCTCGAACAGCAGGACCGGGAAGAGCTGACCGATCGCGCCGGCAATGTGAAGGAACTGGTGGCCGCGGCCGAGGAGGGCCAGGAGCGCGGCGAAACGCTCGAGGAATTCCTCGACCGCGCCGCTCTCGTGAGCGACGCCGACAGCTTCGACGAGCACGTTCCCGTCACCCTGATCACCCTCCACAGCGCCAAGGGCCTGGAATTCGATCACGCCTTTCTCGTCGGCATGGAGGAGGGCCTGTTTCCTCACGTTCGCTCGCTCGCGAGCCCTCCCGCGCTCGAAGAGGAGCGCCGTTTGTGCTACGTCGGGATGACGCGCGCCCGCCAAACCCTCACGCTCACCCGCGCCAGGTCCCGCCGCTCCTACGATCGCCGTTCCGAAATGACCACCACGCCGTCCCGTTTTCTGGCCGAAATTCCCAAGGATTTGATGAAGACGGTCAATATCGGCTTGGGCTTCGATTCTCCCAGGTTTCGATTTTCAGGCAGCGAACCCGGCGTCCGGCGACGGCCGGAAGAAACTGAATTTTCCGACGAGCCGCCGCGCCCATCCTCACGCCTCGGTGACAGCGCGCAATCGCTCGTCGGGCAGCGCGTTCGCCATCCGACCTTCGGCATCGGCACAGTCCTCAGCGTCGAGGACGAAGGCGACGACCGCCGGCTGACCGTCAGTTTTCCCGACCATGGCATGCGCAAGCTGATCGAGCGCTACGCCCGGCTCGAGCGGGTTTGAAGGAGTCTGTGTGGCAACTCGCATTCGCCGCCTCCAGCGGCTAAAGCCGCATCGATATGCAGGCGCTTGCGGCACGGCTGAAGCCGTGCCGTTCCGAAGAACCTGGTTGCCGCACAGGGTCTGAAAGCCTGCCAGGAAAACTCCCGTTGCCGCCGAGGCATCGGGGAAGGTAGAGTGTTGGGTTTCGAAGGGGCGTTCAATCGGGATTCCGGACGAGACCATTGGCGTCAAAACTATTCCGCACCAAATCCATTGATCAGCTCATCGCCGATTCCGAGTTGCCCGAGCACCGCCTGAAGAAATCGCTTAGCGCGCTCAGCCTCACCGCGCTCGGCATCGGCGCAATTATCGGCAGCGGCATCTTCATCACCACGGGAACGGCCGCCGCGGGCGAAGTGGACCGATACCCTTCGCTTTTGCAGGCGCCGCTGCTCTCCGTTCTGCTCCACGGCAAGCATGCCATCGGCGTGATGGGTCGGCCGGGAGCCGGGCCGGCGATTGCGCTTTCCTTTCTGTTCGTGGCGATCGCCTGCGGCTTCGCCGGGCTCTGCTACGCCGAACTCGCCTCGATGATCCCCATTGCCGGCAGCGCCTATACCTACACCTATGCGACCCTCGGCGAACTGATCGCCTGGATCATCGGCTGGGACCTCATTTTGGAGTACGCCGTCTCGAATATGGCGGTTGCGGTCGGCTTTTCCGCCTATATCGATAGTTTGCTTTCAGGCCTCGGTCTCCATCTTTCCAATCGCTGGACCACCCCCACCTATTCGCCTCTGACCGGCTGGACAGATCATTACAACCTCGCCGGATTCATCATCGTAATGCTGATCACGGTGCTGCTGGTGATCGGGATTCGCGAATCGGCTGGGGCGAATACGATCATGGTGGCGATCAAGTTGGCGGCGATTGGCGCGTTCGTCTGGGCCGGATCGCACTACATCAAGCCGGTGAATTGGAAGCCGTTCATGCCCAACGGTTGGCAAGGCGTGCTGACCGGCGGCGCGATCGTTTTCTTCACGTATATCGGTTTTGATTCCGTCTCCACCGCGGCCGAGGAATGCAAGAATCCCTCGCGCGATGTCCCGCTCGGCATCATGTTTTCGCTCGCCATCTGCGCCGCGCTGTACATCGCCGTCGCCGTAGTCCTGACCGGTATGGAGAAGTGGAACACGCTCAACAACGCCGCTCCCGTTGCTTTGGCCTTGCACGCGGTGCATCTGTTCATGACCGAGCGATGGGTCACGGTCGGCGCGCTGATGGGCATGATCTCCTCGATCCTCGTTTTTCAGCTCGGCCAGGCCCGCATCTGGTACGCGATGTCGCGCGACGGCCTGCTCCCGCCCGCTTTCTCTCGCGTCCACAAACGCTTCCGCACCCCCGCCGTCTCCACCTGGATCGCCGGGTTCGTCGTGGCCATTCCCGCCGGCCTTTTTGATATCGGCACGCTGGTGAATCTTTCGAATATCGGCACGCTCTTCGCCTTCATTCTGGTTTCCATCGCCGTGCTCGTGCTGCGCAAGAAACAGCCCGATCGCAAGCGCGGCTTTCGCGTTCCGTTCCATCCGTGGTTTCCGCTGCTTTCGCTCGCCTGCTGTTTCGTTCTGATGGCGAGCCTCACGGTGGAAAACTGGATCCGCTTCGTCGTCTGGCTCGCCATCGGCCTCGTCATCTATTTCCGCTACAGCCGCAAGCACAGCGCCATGGAACGCCAAGCCCCGGCCGAGTAAAGCGCCCGAGCCGCCGCTTCGGTTACACTCGATTTCGAGGCGTTCGAGCCGTCGCGACCGCCTAAGGAGCGTCGTTCTTCGTCAAATGAACGAGAGCGAAATCACCGGCATCGTCGCCGAGCTTCCCAAGGCCGAGTTGCATCTGCACCTTGAAGGCTCGATCGCTCCTGAAACCGCCGTGCAACTGGCGCGCCGCCACGGCGTCGAAATCACGCCCGCCGAGGTCGCGCGCCGCTATCGCAGCCCCGACTTTCCCGGCTTCCTCGACGCGTACAAATGGGTCACCTCGTTCCTCCGCGAGCCGCAAGATTACGCTCTCATCGCCGACGAGTTGTTCGCTCGCCTCGCCGCGCAGAACGTCGTCTACGCCGAAATTACGCTCTCCACGAGCGTGATGCTGCGCCGCAACCAGGACGTTGGCGCGAGTTTCGCCGCGCTCGCTCAAGCCGCCGGTCGCGCGAACGCCGCCGGATTACGCATCCAGTGGATTTTCGATACGGCACGCCAATTCGGTCCCGAAGCCGCGCTCGAAACGGCTCGCTGGGCCGCGCGTCTCGCGCCGCAGGGCGTCGTCGCTTTCGGCGTCGGCGGCGACGAACTCGCGCTCTCGGCTGCCAACTTGCGTCCCGCCTACGAACTCGCGCGCGCGGCCGGTCTGCGCGCTGTCGCCCACGCCGGCGAAATCGGCCCGCCGCAGGCCATCCGCGAAGCGGTAGATACACTCGGCGCCGAACGCATCGGCCACGGCATCGCCGCCGCCCTCGATCCCGCGCTGATGGACCGTCTCGCCGCGGACGGCGTCACGCTCGAAATCTGTCCAACCAGCAACCTGCGCACGGGGGCGCTGGCGCGCCAATTCGGCCCCGAAGCCGCGCGCCTCGATCGCCATCCGCTGAAATCCTTTTTCGATCGCGGCCTGCGCGTCGCGCTTTCCACCGACGATCCAGCGATGTTCGAAACTGATTTGCTGGCCGAATACGGCGTCGCCGCGCGCTTGGGCCTCACCGCCCCCGAAATCGCGCACCTCGCCGAGATGAGTTTCCACGCCGCGCTGCTCCCGGAACCCGACCGCCAGTCGTATCTGGCCCGATTCCGCAAGCAGGCGCGAGAGTTCGGCCTGCTATAATCCTCTTAAGTATTTCGGGAGTTCGCTGACGACGATGAAAGCCAACATCTGGGTTCTCTTGAAACCGAGCGTGCTCGATCCGCAAGGCCAAACCATCCAGCACGCGCTCGCCTCGCTCGGCTACCAAAGCGTGCGCGACGTCCGCCAGGGCAAGTTTTTCGTGATCGAATTGAACGGCGTCTCCCGCCAGGAGGCCGAAGCCCAGGTGGAACGGATGGCTCGCGAAGTGCTCGCCAATCCCGTGATCGAGCAGTTCCGCTTCGAAATCGTCGAATCGTGAGCGAACCGGGGCCCGGAGGAGGTTAGCGCGATGTGCGG
>JAKASX010000104.1 GCA_021818865.1 Acidobacteriota bacterium | reverse complement strand
GGCCGAGCAGGATTTCGACCGAATCCAGGAACGGGCGGCCGCGCCAGCCATTCGCATTGGCGTCGAGAACGATGCGCGCGGGAGTGAACTGGGCGACGCGGAACGGTCCGGTGCCGAGCGGAACGCCGCCGGGACCCGGACGCAGGATGGAATTTTCGGCTAGTGCGAGACGCAGCGGAAGATCGGGCTCGGAGCGCGGAAGGGCGATACGCACCGTCATGCCTTGCGCGGTGATTCGCCAATCGGGATGGCGAGCGGAGAGAGCGGCGACCACCTGGTCGGCGGTGAGCGGGGTGTTGTCGGAGAAACGCACGTTTTCGCGAAGGGAAAAGGTCCAGGAGCGCGCGTCGCCGCTTGAGCGCCAGGAAGTCGAGAGTTGCGGGAGCAGATCTCCGTGAGGACCGAATCGCACCAGGCGATCGCCAATCAGAAAAAACAACTTTTCCCGAAGAGCGAGCGCGGCGGAATCCGAGGGCGCCGTGGAGGGATCGAGCGAAGCGATGCGCGCGGCGGTTTCGACGCGCAACGTGCCGCCGTAGCGCGGCCGCGTGGACGCGGCGGCGCGCGGCGCGGCGAGGCTAGCGCTGACAAGTAACAGTAATGCTATACGCTTCATACAATCCCGCACTGAGATCGAGAACGATGGCGGAAGCCTCGTGGCCGCCGGGCGCCGTGGAAAGACCGAGAATGGGACCGGAAAAATCGATCGGCTCGCCGGTGGGAACGGCTTTGCCGTCGGCAATCTCGTAAGCGGCCAGTGAATCATTTTGCGTCCAATCGCCGGGACGCGTGGCGAGCACCTGCCACTGGTCGCCGCAAGAGCTTTCGATGCCGGCGACGGCGCTGCCCCAGCCTTCCACTTCGCCTTCGGTTTTGCCGGAAGAATCGTAGAGGTAGGTTGTGCCGTCGAGGGCGGCGGCGACGAGGACGGGCTGGGAGCGGTCGTCGCGAACGAAAGCGGCGGAATAAAACGGCGGGAGCGACAACGGGGCGACACCACGATCGGAAGCGGAAGAGAAGAAATTCATTCCTGGCGACAGCACCGCCATGGCGGCGACGACGCCGCCTTCGAAGAGCGGATAGCTGGAAGCGCCGGCGCTCACCGTTTGGCAAGTGAGCGGCAAGCGGCCGGAGACGGGCGCGAGAGGCATCGCGCAGGTTACGCCGGGCAACGACGCGCGCAATTCGGGCGGAGCGGAAACGCCACCGGGCGCCGAGATGGCTGGCTCGACCCAAAGCGATCCGCGAACGTCGCGCGGCCACGGCTCGGAATGCGGGATTTTGGCGCCGGCGCTCGCACGCCATTCTCCGCCTTCGCGACGATAGAGGACCAGGCGGCCGGGTTCGAGGATCCAGAGATAAGGGGATTTCTCGGTGGCGAAACGCCAGGCGAGAAAAGACAGAAACGGCGCGCGTTGGCGCCAGACGAAATGGCGGGAAAGGCTGACGACCGGCTCTGACGTTTCCGATTCCGAACCGGGCGGCGCGAACGCGACCATGACCACCCGAGCCACCGACCCGCGCACAACCCGCGCGACCAGAAGCAGACTGCGCCAATTCTGGGACAGCGTGACGTCCACTTCGATCGCACCGGCGCCCGAGGCGACGAATTTCGCTCCTTTCGATTCCAATTCCGATTGCAACTCTCTCCGTAGCGCCGCCGTTTGCGTCACGCCGGAGGAGGAGCGATTCGTGAAATGAAAGGCGATGGCCGGATTGCTGCCCGCAAATGTCAGAATTCGCCGGGCGAGTTCAGACGCGGCGGCGCGCGTTGCCTGCGCCCGCGCGGGTTGGGCGCAGCAAAGGACGAGGAACAAAAGCATGCTCAAAATGCCGCGAAAGGAACGCATCGCCTGGAAGTGGTAGCCGGAAAAGCATGATAGCACACCGCTTCGGAAACCTTCCCCCACCGACGAAGGGAGGGCCATCCGCGGCCCGCATGGACGCACGGACCGCGGATGGCATGCGCCGGGGAGGGCGGCGCTGAGGATCGGCTGCGTGCGGCCGGGGCGGAAAGGGCGGCATGCCGCACGAGCCGACTGCGGCGGGAGAAGCGAGACGAAGACGTTGCGCGCGAGGATCGCCGGCGCGGAGCAACCGGCCGCGTGATGCGGCGCGCGGTCGCGAGGCCGAGCAGCGAATCGAGAAGCGATTCACGGGCGCGCTCCGAGCGTCGGCTGAAAATCGCGCGAACGCGACGAGGAGGCGGGCATCGCGAGAAACAGCGCCTGCACGAGAAACCGGGCCATCAGCCAGGCCGACGCGAAGGAAACGATCGTCGCGAGAACGGCGGAGAAAAGAGCGGTCATGGTCGCCTCCTTGAAAAATTCGCGATGGGCGTTCGTCCATGGGCGATTTTCAGTGGGCCGCGGCGGTGTGGTAAGCCGCGTCGGCAAAGACGGGTTTCATGGGCACGCGCGAATGGAAAAGCGCCTCGGTCAAAGCGTCGCGGTGATGGATGAAAACGACTTCGTCGCCGATGTGGACGAGAGGGAAAAGAGCTTGGACGTCGCGATCGTGCAGGCGAATGCAGCCGTGCGAAACGGCGTGGCCAATCGAGCGCGGCTCGTCGGTGCCGTGAATGCCGTAGCCGCGCTTGCTCAGGCCGAGCCAGCGCGTGCCCACCGGATCGTGCGGACCGGGCGGAATGACGACGCCGGGACGATAGTAGGTGGGGTCCTTGACGCGATCGGCGATGTAGAGAACGCCGCTGGGACTGGGCGTGGACGGCTTGCCGACGGCGACCGAAAAAACTTTCACGACGCGCCCATTCACCAGGAGCGCGAGTTTGCGGTCGGGATTGCTGACGACGATCAGGCGCGTGTGCTCCACGGAGGGATTCGCGATGCCGGCCGCGGTATTCGCGAACGCGGTGATTTGCGCGGCGAAAGCCGAGCTGGCGCCGGCGCCGGCGGGAGACCGCGAGATATTTCCCTTGGGAAGAACGCGGACATCGGGAGATTTCGGCGGACCGGGCTGCGCGACGAGTTCCGCCGCGGCCACGAGGACGCAGCCTGCAAGACGCATGACGCTGTGGCAAAATTCCCGATTATTTTTTTCCGCCGAGTTTTTCGTTTCGTTCCGTCGCATGGTCGCCTCCGCTCGTTTGTGTATTTGCCGACCGAAAAACGAAAAGGCACGCTTGCCGCCAAAAATCATGTGATTGGTGAATCGGGAGTTAGCGGCGAGGAGGGTGGTGCGAGAGCGTGTCAGCGGGCGCACGGCGTGTACGAACGGATGCGCTTTGCGAGCGGGAGAACGAACGCGGCGAACGCGCGGAAGCTACGCGTGGAAGCTCCGCGGAAAACGAGTGCGCGAAAGGTAAGGACGAGCTTGATGTCTCGTCGGATTCGTCAGGAAGGAGGGCCATCCGCGGCCCTGGCGGAAGTGAGGGGCCGCGGATGGTTACGCCGGGGAGGCGGCGTTATGAGGCGGCAACGGGCGGTTTGTATCTTGCCGGGGCCAAACCGCCCGAGTCGTTTGTGGGAGAGGGGAACGAAAGGTTTGGGCTCGCACCCCAACCGGAAGATGCGGCATGGGGCAAGCGAGTGAGCAAGGCAGCCATCGAGAATCGCGCAAGCAGCCACGCCGAAATAAACGAAACCAAGGCTGCCAGCACCCAGCACGTCAGAGTTAACGTGACATTCTCCACGGCGCGCTCGCTTTCGAAAGCGAGGCGGCAACGAAGCGGGATCGCGGTGCCGGAGTTTCCGCGACGGCCTGCCGCTTCGTTGCTTGCGCTCGCTCGGGCAAAAAGGGTCGACGCATTCGGAGTTCCCGATATGTGCGCTCCCGGAAATTGTGAAGGCACGCGAAGAGCCGGAAGTGACTTTCCTTTGAAATCATGGAGATACGGGAAGAAAACAGACAATTGGATTGTGTCAAGGAACACACAGTGTGTAAAGTTTGACGCGATTCGCAGTTTTGCGGCCAAGAGCACGGACACGGGAAATGGCGAAGCGCACGAGCAGGCACGGAGGATGGTCGTACCGCCCGACGGCGGAAAGCGAGAATTGAGCGCTCGGTTAATTTGGTGCTTTGACGCTTGAAACCGATTTAGACCGGAAACAAGGGCGCGAGGGAAATCTTTGGCACTTGACAAAGTGCTCGCGAGGGCTCCCTTCCGAGCGAAGCGAAAACCTGTCGAGCGGGTTTACGACGCCCGACGGGTTGACAAAGGCGGGAAGGGCTGCGTACCATTTTGACCGTGCGGCAAACTTGGGCTGTCGCACACCCTTCCCAGCTCTGAATCCCGGGAGCGGGATCGTGTGGGGTGACGAATCCCGCGCAAAGGGTTTTCCCCGGGAACGAACAGGTCCGATGTCAATCGAATCCCAAAGTCCGCATGTGCCGGAGCCCTCAACCGAGGCGCCGGCGACCTCTCTGCTGAATTCAGCAGCTTCCGCAGCGCAGCCGGCGAGTGAGCCGGTCGCAGCCGCTCCCGCTGCCGAGCCGGCATCCGTGCCGGAAGATACGCTGGAGCCGAGCGCGCCAGCCGCGTCCGAACCGGAACACGAATCCGTTGCCACGCCGGCTACCGAGCCGGTTACCGAGTCCCCGGTCGGCGCGGAAAGCGCGGGGGCGGAAGCAGCCGCTACAGGTGCGTCCGATTCGTTCGGCGAATCGGCTGCCGCCCTGGAAGAGCTGATCGAGCAATACAGCCAGGCGCATCAGGCCCCGACCGAAGGCGAGATTTTCGAAGGCCGCGTGATCGAGGTGACCGACCTCGGCATCGTGGTGGATATCGGCGGCAAGGCGGAAGGGCTGGTGCCGGCGCAGGAATTCGTCGCGATGGGCGGCGTGATTCCGTTCGTGCCGGGACAGACGATCGAAGTGCAATCGGCGGATCAGGAAAAAGAAGGCTATCAAGTTCTCTCGTACCTGCGCGCGCACCGCAAGCGCGTTTGGGACGACCTGGAGCGCGCCTACCGCTCGCACGAGCCGGTGCGCGGGCGCGTGGTGGAACGGATCAAGGGCGGGCTGGTGGTGGATATCGGCGTGCGCGCGTTTTTGCCGGCTTCGCACGCGGACCTGCGTCAGGTGCAGGATTTCGATTCCTGGATGGGCCAGGAAGCGATCTGCCTGATCCTGAAGATGAACCGGAAGCGCGGCAACGTGGTGGTGAGCCGGCGCGCGCTGCTGGAACAGGAACTGACGACGCAGCGGCAGAAGCTGCTCGAGACGCTGCACGAAGGCGCGGTGGTGACCGGGAAGGTGAAGAGCGTCACCGACTACGGGATTTTCGTGGACCTGGGCGGACTCGATGGCCTGGTGCACGTGACCGATCTTTCGTGGACGCGCGTGCGAAATCCCGCGGAATTCGTGACGGTCGGGCAAGACCTGGAAGTGAAGGTTCTGAAGTTCGACAAGGAAAAACTGCGGGTATCGCTCGGATGCAAGCAGTTGCATCCCGATCCGTGGGAGCACGTGCCGGAGCGCTTTACGGTAGGCACGCGGCTGCACGGGACGGTGGTTGGAATCACGGATTACGGCGCATTCATCGAGCTCGAGCCGGGCGTCGAAGGCCTGGTGCACGTGAGCGAGATGACGTGGTCGCGGCGGACGCGGCACCCCTCGAAAATCGTATCGCTTGGGGATCTGGTGGAAGTGGTTGTGCTGGAGATGAAGCTGGATTCGCGGCGGATTTCGCTGGGACTGAAGCAAACGCTGCCTGACCCGTGGGAAACCGTGATGCAGAAGTATCCGGTGGGAACGCTGGTGACGGGACGCGTGCGCAACCTCACCGATTTCGGCGCGTTCGTCGAGCTGGAAGAGGGCGTGGACGGCTTGATCCACGTGAGCGACATCAGCTGGACCGAGCGCGTGCAGAAGCCGAACGAGAAATTCAAGAAGGGCGACACGGTGCAGGCGAAAGTGCTGAAGATCGACATGGATCAGCGGCGAATTTCGCTGGGCATCAAGCAGATGAACGACATCTGGGGCACCTGGTTTTCCTCGCACCACATGCACGAGATCGTGCGGGGGAAAGTGGCGCGAATCACGCCTTTCGGCGCGTTCGTCGAGCTGGCGGAGGGGATCGAAGGCTTGTGCCACGTTTCGGAGATCGAAGAGCGTCGCGGCGGATCGAAAGATGAAAAGGACAAGGAACGCCAGGCGCGACTCGCACAGATTCTGGAACCGGGCAAGGAGTATGATTTCAAGGTTGTGAAAATCGATCAGGAACAGCGCCGCATCGGGCTCAGCTTGCGCGGCGCCCAGAAGCACGACGAACGGAAAACGATCGAGTCTTTCCGCTCGTCGGGCAGTTCACCAAGGGCCACGATCGCCGACGCCATTCTTGCGAAGCGCGGCTCGCTCTAAGCGGCTCCGCGCTCGGGAACGGAACCGAATATGGCCGAAACCACTGTGACGAAGGCCGACCTGGTCGAAGAGGTCAGCCAGACGACCAACCTGACGCGCACCGAATCCGAAGAAGCGGTGGAAACGATTTTCGAGAGCATTATCGGCGCGCTGCAAAAGGGCGACAAGATCGAGATCCGGGGTTTTGGCAGTTTCCGCACGCGCCAACGGCGCGCGCGAGTGGGACGGAATCCCAAGACGGGCGCGCGCGTTTCCGTGCCGCCGAAGCGGGTTCCGTTTTTCAAGCCCAGCCGGGAACTGAAGGAATACGTCAACAGCGCCGGCGCGCAATCCGGCGAAGCGACGCCACCGGCTCCTGCGGCGCCAAGCGCCGGCTGAGGCCGGCTCGACAGCGCCGATTTCCCGCGGAAACCCAAGCGAGATGGATTACCTCTGGACGCCATGGCGGTATCGTTTCGTCACGGAAGCCGGGCGCGAAACCGCCTGCATTTTCTGCACCGCGCTGGAGATGGGCGACGATGAGCGCGCGCTGATCGTTCACCGCGGCAAAAAGAATTTCATCATCCTGAATCTCTATCCCTACACCAGCGGCCATTCGATGGTGGTGCCGTTCGCGCACGTTCCCGACCTCGCCGTGTGCGACGAGGAAACGCTCGCGGAAATGATGTCGCTCGCGCGGCGGACGCAACTGGCGCTCGAATCGCTTTATCACCCGCAGGGCTACAACGTGGGGTTGAATCTGGGAAAAGCGGCGGGAGCCGGCGTGGCGGGGCACCTGCATTTGCACGTATTGCCGCGATGGATGGGCGACACGAACTTCATGACCACGGTGGCGGAAACGCGACTCGAACCTGAAGAGATCGCCGAAACGTACCGCAAACTGCACGGCGCGTTTTCGACCCAATTTGGATAGCCCACCAGCCGGCAAACGGCGTACAATTTTGCGTGCCGGCTCCGGCCCTCGCTCAAGGACCTCGTTCGCCGCTTCCACGGAGGACATCTTGAATCTGGAATTAACGGAAGAACAAAAACTCTTGCAGCAGACGGTGCGGGAATTCGCGGAAACGGAAGTGCGGCCGCTGGCGGCGGAAATCGACGAGACGGGACGATTCCCGCGCGAAACGTTTCAGAAGGCGGCGGAACTGGGTCTGGCGGGCGTGGCGCTGCCGGACGAAGAGGGCGGCGCGGGATTCGATCACGTGGCGTACACGATCGCGATCGAGGAGATTTCGCGCGTTTGCGCTTCGACCGGAGTGATTCTTTCAGTGCAAAACTCGCTTTACTGCGATCCGGTGCACCGGTTCGGCACTGAGGAGCAAAAAAAGAAATTTCTGGTTCCCTTCGCGCGCGGCGAAAAAATCGGCTGCTACGCGCTCACCGAGCCGCAGGCGGGCTCGAATGCGGCGGCGCTGCAAACGAAAGCGGTGCGGAAGGGCGACAAATACATCGTCAATGGAACGAAAGCGTGGATCACGAACGGGGCCGTGGCGGACGCGGCGGTGGTTTACGTGAATACGGATGCGGCGAAAGCGGAAAAAGGGATCACGGCGCTCGTGATTGAAAAAGGCACGCCGGGATTTCAAGTGGGCAAGGAAGAAAAGAAGCTCGGCGTGCACGCGTCGGCGTGCTGCGAGCTTTCGTTCACCGATTGCGAAGTGCCGGTCGCAAACCGGCTTGGCAATGAAGCCGAAGGATACAAAGTGGCGCTTTCCACGCTGGATGGCGGCAGGATCGGCATCGCGTCGCAGGCGGTGGGAATCGCGCAGGGAGCGATGGAAGCGGCGCTGGCGTACGCGAAGGACCGCAAAGCGTTCGGGCATCCGATCGGCGATTTTCAGGCGATTCAGTTCATGCTGGCCGATATGGCGACGGAAATCGACGCGGCGCGCCTGCTGGCGCGGCGCGCGGCGTGGAAAGAGGACATTGGCGCACGATTCACGATGGAAGCTTCGATTGCGAAGCTTTTCGCCAGCGAAATGGCCACGCGCGTGACGCACAAAGCGATCCAGATCCACGGCGGGTACGGCTATAGCCGCGAATATCCGGTGGAACGGGCGTATCGCGACGCGCGGATCACGGAGATTTACGAGGGCACGAGCGAGATTCAGCGGCTCGTGATTGCGTCGTGGGTGTTGAAATCGTACGCGTAGGCGACCGCTCTACCCGCCTGTTCCCTGCTCCGTCATTCCGCAAGGCGGCAGCGGTATAGTGGTGCCATGCTGCCGCTGGATTCCGAGCTGGAATTCGATTTCGCGAGAGACGAGGAATTTTTCGCGGCGATTCCGACGCGCGCGGGCGTATTGCGAATCGAGATGCGGGGCGAAGGGGCGCTTCCCTACTTGCGAAGCACGGCCGACTTGCGCCGTTCGTGCCGGCGGGTACTGAGCGAGCCGGAAGCGGACGCGGCGAACGAACCGGCGAAGGAACAGGAATCAGGGGCGACGCCAAAACGGCGGCCGCGATTGAATCTGCGGGAGACGGCGGCGCGGGTGCGGTATCGCGTGAGCGGGTCGCCGTTCGAGCAAACCCTTGCGCTGTGGGAGCAGGCGCGGGAGATTTTTCCGAAAAATTACCGCGAACGGATGCGTCTGGGTCCTCCGGCGCTTTTAAAGATCAATCTGACGAATGAATATCCGCGCTGCTACGTTGCACCGCGAATCTCGGCCGACGGCGGCTTCTATTGCGGGCCGTTTCCGAGCCGGCGCGCGGCGGAGGAATTTGCCGGCGAATTTCTGGCGCTTTTCAAGGTGCGGCGCTGCCACATTCACATTCGCCGCGATCCGGGTTTTCCCGGTTGCATCTATTCGGAAATGAAGATGTGCCTGGCGCCGTGCTACGCAGGATGCACGAAGCCGGAATATGACGTGGAAGTCGCGCGGCTGCGGGATTTTCTCGCTTCGCGCGGGGATTCGCTCAAGGGCGCGCTTGAAAAAGAACGGGAAGAGGCGGCTGGAGCAGAGGATTTCGAGCGGGCGGCGCTCGTTCACAAGAAAGAGGAAAAAGTGGCGGCGATTTTGCGGCATTTGCCCGAATTGCCGAGGCGAATCGAAGAGTTGAACGCGGCGGTGGTGCAGCCGGCGGCGCAGGAAGGATCGGTGGCCGTATTTGGCGTGCGCGGGGGATGGATCGCGGAGCCGTTTTTTCTGGATTTTCGGGAGCTATCGAGCCTGCCGCGGTCGGTGGAAACGATGTTGCGCGAGCGCCTGGAAAGCGAGACGAAGCCCGGCGAAAATTCCGGACTATTGGCCGACCATCTATCGCTGCTGGCGCGGTGGTTCTACGGAAAACCGCGCACCGGAGAGATTTTCTTTCGCGAAGCGGCGAGCGGCGCGGGCTGGCCGTACCGGCGCATCTTGCGCGGCTGCGCGCGCGTGCTGGGTTCCGGAACGCTGTTGCCGCCCGGGCCTCCGGCGGGCCGCACGGGCCGAGGGAAGAAGTAAGAAGCGCGGTGACCGCAAGCGTTCGAATTTGGAAACCTTCAACGGCGTCATTCCGAGGAGCGTAGCGACGAGGAATCTGCTGTCCTGCTGGCATCTCCAACCAACTGCGGATGGCGTTCGAGCATCCAGTCGCGGAGGGCGCGGCCCATTTCTTCCAGCTTCCCCGTGAAGAAATGATCCACACCGGGAACGACGACGAGGCGCTTGGGATCGGGGAGCGAGGCGACGAGTTCGCGGACCTTGTCCACGTCGCCGAACTGGTCTTCCTCACCGTGCAGGAACAATTTGGGTTTCGCGCAGGAACGCAGGAATTCCATACCGTTGCGACTCAGCGGCAAGCCGAGGCCGACGAGTTCCGTCACGCGGGCATCGGTGCAGCCGACGCCCAAACCGACGACGGCGCCGAAGCTGAAACCGGCGAGAAGGAGCGGTTTCGCGGGGAATTTTTCGGCGAGCCAATCGAGCGCCGCGCCGACGTCTCCCCGTTCGCCGCGGCCCTGATCGTGCGCGCCTTCGCTGAGGCCGGCGCCACGGAAATTGAAGCGCAAAACGGGCAAGCCGAGATCGTGGAGAGTGCGCGCGACCTGAAAAACCACCTTGTTGTGCAGCGTGCCGCCAAAAAGCGGGTGCGGATGGCAGACGAGCGCGGCCATGGGAGGGTCGGGCTCGGCGACCGTCCAGTGCATCGCTTCGAGGCGGCCGGCGGGGCCGTTCAGAAACAGGTGATGATGGAAGACACCGCTCATGGGCAAAATCCTTCTACGAAGCGGGACGCGGCGCGGTCATTCGGTTGCGAGTTGCGCGCGACGCCCGCGGTGATACTGGGCCAGAGTGGCGTTGGCGGAAACGATCGTTTCCATTTCGGATGCGATTTTGCGCAAATCCTTTGCGGAAACCGCAGCGTAGAGGTCGTTTTCACCGATGCCAGTGTAAACGCGATTGCCGATGCAAGCCGCACTGACGGCGATGCCGCCCGCGAGCGCGGCGGGAATCGCCATGCAGGTGGGACGGCCAAGAATCGGGATGCCGGCGCAAACGCCGGCGCGCTGCGCCGACTCGATGAGCAGCGAGATGCGGCCGGGAGGGCCTGAGAAAATGGCCAGGTCCGGCTCGACTGGCGATTCGCCGAGCGGAGCGTAAACGACGACGGCGGGCGTTTGCGGGAGCCGGGGAATCGAAGGGACTTCTTCCATTTTCAGATAGCCGATCTGGACCATCAGCGAAAGCGTCTGGTCGAGTTCCTGCGCGCGGTCCCGCGGCAGGCCGATGTTGTGTGTGTAGCTGCCAATCGGGCAATTGAAATGGTCGCTGGGAACCGTGTAAAAGACGCGGCCCTCGGCGGCCAGGCGCCAGTAGCTGCAGCCGGAAGGCTCGGCGCCGGAGAATTTGGCGACGCCTGCCGGCGGCACATCGCGAAACGCGACGGCGACGGGCCGGCGTTCGAGTCCCATCGCTTTTTGAAACAGCGGACCGAGATTGCGGAAATCGGACACGTTCCCTCCCCCGAAAAAACGCGGTGCGAAAATTCATCCTAAAGGCAGAAGCGGCGGGAGACAAATCGGGAAACGGCGCTCAGGAGCGGGGCGAGGACGATTCGCCGGGAACGGGAAAATCGCGGGCGGCCTCGGCAACGGAGGGGAAGACGTGGATGGCGCGATGAATCTGGGTCAGCTTCAACACCGTTTCGACCATGCCCTTCGGGCCCGAGAGGCGAAGCTCCCCGCCGGACTTGCGCATGCGCGAGAAGCAGAGCACGATCGTGCCGACTCCGGCGCTGTCGATGAGTTCCATGTGAGAGAGATCGAGGATGATGCGGCGCTGGTGTTTAGCGATTTCGTCGTCAACCACCTGGGTGAGGCGGCCGCGGTCGGCGCTGGTGCGCACCTCGCCCTTGATTTCCAGGGCAATGATGCCCGGTTGAATTTCCTTGCGCTCGAGTTCCACCGAGATGGTTACCTTCCCTTCGCCGCTCTGTTCGCGAAAGGGAGTGAATGACAGGGAAGCTATCGCGAACGGCCTTGCGGGTCAAGTGCAAAACGAGCCGGCGGCTTTCTAGCCCAAATCTTCGCCTTCGTAGGGAAACTGTCGAATCATCCGCAGGCAGTCGGAAAGAGCGGCGAGCACCGAATCGCCCCAGCCACAAGGAACGATCGCGGCCGTTTTTTGATTGACAGATTTGTCGGCTTCGGCGAAGAAGCGCTGGCGATGACCCGTGGGAGCGCTGGCGAATTCGCGCACGGTGATGCGAAACGTGACGTCGCCGCCGGGCTGGCGCTTCTTCATCGAGAAGACATGCAGCATGGCCAGTTCTTCGGCCGGGTCCGATTGCGCGTATTGCCATTCCGCCAATGTCGCTCCTTCCGGGTCGAATGCCCCCGTTCCCTTGTGGGAAACAGGGGAATCCTAAACGGCGAGTCCGCGCAAGTCAATGCGGAAACAGCAGAGCAGAGGACGTGGCGCAGCGGCCGCCGATCCTGGTCGAAAGCGGTCGCTCGGTCCTTCGGCCGTCTTCGCGTGACGGAACAGGATGCTAGGGAAGGTTATTGACGTAAACCGTGCTACTCAGCGGACCAGTCCCGAGGGTGACGTACTGCTCGCCGCCGAACAGGAGGAAACGAGGGGCGTTTGTGGGCGAGAGCAGCGGGCTGACGATCGCACCGGCATTGTAAACGTTCGCGCCAGGCGCGTTCGAGGAAGAAGTGATCCCGTTCCAGGCGGCGAGCGTGCTATTGGAATTGATTGTCGTCCGCTCAAGTTCCAGCGAACCGGGAGTGCCTTGATAAACGCCTTCGGCGTCGATCACCTGGCCGAAAGCGAGCCAAGTGATATGTTTTTCGCGGCCCTTGATGGTGGACGAGGTGGATGTCCAGGGACCGACCACGCCGTTCGTCACCGGCGCGATGCGCACATCGGTGATGCCGCCATTCCCCTGCAGATTGGGAGCGGTGGAATTTTCATCGTCGCCATCGAGCACGTAAAGATTTCCGGCAAAGCCGAACGCGGTGGCGTAAGCGACAGGGACGGGATAGCTGTTTCCCGCGGGCGTCCATGCGCCGAGCGTGCCGTCAGGGTTCACCGGCGCCGAATAGACGCTGGAGGAGGGCGCACCAGAGGGGGTAAGGCCACCGACGACGTAGACGTAGCCATTGAAAAGCGCAACAGCAGGGGAGATCAAAGGCTGCGGCAGGCTGTTGGCCAATTGCGTCCAGACGCCGACGGAACCCGTCGTAGGATTCACCGAGGCCATATAGATTTCCGCATGTCCGCCGGGGGTGCTGGTGTACGTCTGCTGCCCGCCGATCATGTAGATGAAACGAGAATCGACCGGAACGAGGGAATCGCCGGGATCGGCTTCGACCATCGCTGCATGAGCCAACTTGACCGGCAGCGGAAACGTGGGGATCGCTGTCCAAGAAGGGCCAAGCGTGCCATTGGGGTTGATGACATTGGAAAGGACGGAGGTGCTATTTGAGGTGCCGATGTAGCCGCCTGCAACCACCACAAACGCACTGCTGGAAGTCGCCCCGGGAACGGCAACGGCGCCCAT
>JAKASX010000103.1 GCA_021818865.1 Acidobacteriota bacterium | reverse complement strand
CGCGCTGGACGAAAACTGCGCGTTGATGCATAGATAGCCCATGCCATTTTCTTTCCTCGCGCACACTGCCGACGTTCGCATGCACGTCACCGGCGCGACGCTCGAAGAACTTTTCCGCGATGCGCTATTCGGCATGGTCGCCCTCGCCGATCCCGCATCCCATGCCGAGCGCCAGCCACTCGGCCGCGAAATCGCCCTCGAATCCGGCGACCCAACCGCGCTTCTCGTCGATTTCCTGAACGAAGCCCTCGCCTCCATGCACACCGATCGCGAAGCGTACACCGAAGTCACTTTCCACTCCCTCACCGAACGCTCGCTTCAGGCCACGCTCGAAGGCTATCGCGCCGAATCCTTCGGCGAAGACATCAAAGCCGTCACCTATCACGAAGCCGACGTGCATCGCTCGTCCGTCGGCGCGTGGGAAACCATCATCGTCTTCGACATCTGAACCCGCATCCCCATCTTCAAGACTTCTCTATTTGCCGGTGACCATAATGGCTATAATTATTTCTCGTTAAATGGCTATTGACCATAGCCACTGCTCACCCTAGCTTGGTGTTGTCGCAATGGCTTCCAGATCCGGAGGCGGGAGCCTGCCGTATGGGGGGCGGCTCCCGGCATGAGTGCTCCGCTTTCCGGTCGGAATGCCGGATGCGATATGGAATCCAGGCAACCAACCGTGCTGGACAACCAGTCAAGGAAACTAACGGCATTCGCACGACGGGCTCGGACCGGGGGAAGGGGGAATGCCATTCGCGCAAGCTCGAATCTTTTGAACGATATGCATTCGCCGGAGTCCGCGCCGTTTGTGGCGGCGCAACTGTCGTGTCTCCTCCTGAGAGGAATTGAACTGTGATGAAGAAACTTGCTCGAACCATTTTTGTGCTCGCTTTGGCGCCGGCTGTCGCTTTCGCTTCGCCTTCGGGTTCACCGGCGAAATCCAACAAGACCGCCAAGGCCGCCGGGCCCAAGCCCGTGCTGGTCGAACTCTTCACTTCCGAAGGCTGTTCGGATTGCCCCCCGGCGGACAAATTCTTGCAAGCCTTGGCAGTCCATCAACTGGTCCCTGGTGCGGAAATCATCCCCATAGAAGAACACGTGACCTATTGGAACCATCAAGGATGGTTCGATCCCTACTCTTCCGAGCAATGGACACAAAGGCAAGTTGCCTACGCTCGGGAGTTCAATCAGAAGCAAGTCTATTCCCCCGAAATGGTCGTCGACGGGACCAGCGGATTCGCAGGGAACAACGCCACCGATGCCGAAATGGCCATTCAACAGGCAGCGGCTCAGCCAGAGACGATTGTTTCGCTCCATCCGGGGAAGCTCGATCGAGGGCGTTCGTTGCGAGCGGAAGTGGCTATTGGGAGGATCGTGGGAGACAAGTCCGGCGCCGCTGTTGGTATCTGGCTAGGCGTGACCGAAAGCGGTTTAGTGAATTCCGTCACGGCAGGCGAGAACAAGGGCCGAGTGCTGCGCCAGGCCGCGGTCCTTAGATCGTTGCGAAAAATCGGCGTCGTCAAACCGGGCCCGCGGTCGGAATCCTTCCAGGCCGATCCAGTGGTCAAGTTCAATTCCCACTGGAAGCTCAAGAATTTGCAGCTCGTTGTATTCCTGCAGGATGAAAAGAACCTTCGCATTCTTGGCGCGGCTTCCGCACCCGTCTTGCATTAGCCCGGAGATGCGCTCTCCGGAGGCGGGCCGAAAGCAAAAGCGCCACGGAATCCTCCGCCGCACCGGCCGGACCCGGAAAGCTCCGTGTGCGCGGGCGGCAGCCGGCGTCCGGCATCCCGCCACGAGCCCACTTTGCGTAGCGCGAAATTCGAGAAACGGCGCGCGCGAAGTTTTGCGGCCATTTCTTCCTTACGCGATTCGGGTACGTCTCGTACGACCAGAATACTGGGCTGAGGAACCACGCGGCGAAAAGGAATCCTCGTGAGTGCCAGCGTGGTGAATCCGCCGGCAGCCGCGTCCCTTCTCGTAATCCCCAGCCCCGTGATTTGGGCCTATTTTGCCTTTGGATCGGTTTTTGCCATCGGGCTGATCACCATTTTTCTTCGCGGCGATTGGCCAAAAGCCCGAGGCCTCGACAAGCTGATCCTGCTCGGGCCGCTTTTCTACGCCGCCTCGCTCGCGGCCTTCGGCACCGAGCATTTCACGGTGACCCAAGACGTCGCATCGCTCGTACCCAAGTGGATTCCCTGGCATTTCTTCTGGGCGTACTTCGTCGGCTCATGCTTCATCGCGGCCACTCTCAGCCTGGCAACGAAAACTCAGGCGCGTCTCTCGGCAAGTCTGCTCGCCTTGACGTTTTTCCTTTTCGTGGTGCTGATGGACATCCCGGCCTGGGCGCACGAACCGGGAAATCGCTTTGCGCTGGCCCTCGTGCTGCGGGAATTATCCTTCAGCGGTGGCGCACTGGCGCTGGCAGCCAGCCTCACCGGCGCGTGGCGCGACCGCGGCACGCACATCCTGGCGACGATTGCGCGCTACTTCATCGCCATTCCCGTGCTGTTCTACAGCTTCGAGCAGCTCCTGCACGCGAGTCGCGTTCCCGGCATTCCGCTGGAATTGGTGACTCCCCACTGGCTCTTCGGCCACGCCATTTGGACCTACCTGGCCGCGGTCGTCTACGCCGTCGCGGGAATCCCGCTCCTGATCGGCAAGAAAACTCGCGAAGCAGCCACGCTCATCGGCTTGGCCGTTTTTTTCGTCGTGCTCGTCGTCTACGTTCCCATCGGAATAGTCGAACGCGCCAGCCTCACCGGCTTCAATTACCTGGGGGACACATTGATGTATTGCGGCGCCGTTCTGATGCTCGCCGGCGCCATGCCGCCCGGAGCACAGCCGCCGGAATCAACCCCCTGATCCCCGGTCCCACGCCAACCTCCCGCGAGTCTGCCCGCACGCGCCGCCGTCCCGCCTATTCGCTTCCACGCTCTTTTGCGCGAAAATGAATTCATGTTCGATCTTGCCCGACTCGAACGCGTTTCCCCCTGCCTTTGGGAGATTCCCAAATCTTTCCGCGACGATATGCGCGTTCCCGCCCGCATTTATTCAAGTGAAGCGATGCTCAAGGAAATCGTCCGCGACCGCTCGCTCGAACAGCTGGTCAACGTCGCCACATTGCCCGGCATCGCCCTCTGGGCCCTCGCCATGCCCGACGCGCATGAAGGCTACGGCTTTCCCGTCGGCGGCATCGCCGCGTTCGACGAGCAGCAAGGCGTCATTTCCCCCGGCGGCATCGGCTACGACATCAATTGCGGCGTCCGCGTTCTCCGCTCCGACCTGAAAAAAGAAGACGTTCTCCCGCATCTGCGCAATCTCGGCCGAACGCTTTTCGCCGAGGTGCCATCCGGCGTCGGCCGCGGCGGCCGATTGGCTTTTCGCGGTCCCGATCTCGATGCCGTTCTCGTCCGTGGCGCGCGCCGCATGCTCGAACTCGGCTACGCCACAGAAGACGACCTTGCACACACGGAATCCGAAGGCGTTCTCCCGGACGCCGATCCCGCGTTCGTTTCTCAGCAGGCGAAATCCCGGGGTCACGATCAGCTCGGCACCATGGGAGCCGGCAATCATTTCGTCGAAGTCGGCTACGTCGAGCAGATTTTCGACGCCGACGCCGCGGAAAAGCTCGGCCTTTGCGCCGATCGGGTGACCGTCCTGATTCACACCGGCTCGCGCGGCTTCGGCCACCAAGTCGCCACCGACCACATTCGCGTGATGAACCGCGCCATGCCGCGTTACAACATCGAATTGCCCGATCGCGAACTCGCCTGCGTCCCGTTCGATTCCGAGGAAGGCCGCCAGTATTTCGCTGCGATGCAGGCTGCGGCGAATTTCGCCTGGGCGAATCGCCAGCTCATCACCCACGAAGTCCGCCAGGCCTTTCGCCAGGTTTTTTCCGATGGCGCGCTCTCGCTCGTTTATGACGTCGCGCACAACATCGCCAAACTCGAGGAATACCGCATCGGCCCCGTCTCAAAACGCCTCGTCGTTCATCGCAAAGGAGCCACGCGCGCCTTTCCCGGCCAGCCCGTTCTGATTCCCGGCAGCATGGGCACCGCCTCTTACGTCCTGCTCGGCCAGCAGCCGTCCCTTGAAGCCAGTTTCGGCTCCAGTTGCCACGGCGCCGGCCGCCGGATGTCTCGCACCCAGGCGCGCAAGGATTTCAATCCCGCCGCGCTCCGCGCCGAACTAGCGAAGCAGGGAATTGTGGTGAATGCCGGCTCCGGCCGCGGCTTCGTCGAGGAAGCCCCGCTGGCGTACAAAGACGTCGACGCCGTCGTCAACGTCGTCCACGACGCCGGCATCGCGAAAAAGGTCGTTCGCCTGCGCCCCCTCGTCGTCGTGAAAGGATAGCCCCGCCATGGCCCCGAAACCGCGCCCGAAGCGGCCGAAAAAATGGTCTCAGCACGTCACCGAAACCAGCAGCGCCCTCGCGCTCGACCCGGGCGTTTTCACCTGGCGCGACCCGCGCCGCATCGCGCGTTCGCTCAAGCGCTCGGCCGAGGAAAGCACGCGCCGCAAAGGCACCGTCCTCCAATCGGCCATGTCCATGCTGAATTTCTACATCAATAGAGCAGGGAAGAACCTTGGCTCCCGCCAGATCCGCATCCTCGCACGGGCCAAGGAAGAGCTGCGCGAATTGTGCCATTCCTGATCCAACGCGCTGCGCCGCGGAGATCACAAACTCTCGCGCTATTCATGCCGCAGCGCCGTCATCGGATCCACGCGCATCGCCCGCCGCGCCGGCACGTAGCACGCGAGGAGCGCGGCAACGCCCATCGCCAGGGAGACGCCCACAAACGTCGCTGGATCGTTTGGCTTGATCTCAAAGAGAAAACTTCGCAGCAGACGTGTAAGCGCCAGCGATCCAACAATGCCGATAATGATCCCGATGATTGCCAGTGCCATTCCTTCTCCGATGACCATCCCCAGCGCGTCACTTGGCCGTGCGCCCAGAGCCATCCGCAAACCGATCTCCCGCGTTCGCAGGCTCACCGAGTAGGAAATCACCCCGAAGATGCCCACAACTGCCAACAACGCGCCCAGAAATCCAAACGAACCGAGTAATGCCGTCCGGAAGCGCGGCCCCGCGCGGAACTCCGATACTGTATGCGCCACCGTCGCAACGCTGCCGATTGGCGCGTCCTTGTCCACCGACCAAATCCGTTGCTTCACGGCCCCCGCGATGACCAGTGGGTCCGCTCCCGTTCTCACGAAGTAGATCGGCGCAAAGCCGATCTGCTCGCTCTGAGTCGCGGGAAGATAAAACTGCCCCTTCGCCTCCTTGAAGGCCGAGTCCCAGACGTCTCCCACCTCTCCGACGACGACCATCCATTCCGGCCGCCCCTCCTTATCCTTCTCCATGCTGATTCGCCGACCCAGCGGACTTCCCGGTCCCAAATACTGCCGCGCGAACGCTCGGCTGACGATTGTGACGCGCTCCGAGTTTTTCGTGTCTCCGGCATTGAAATTCCGTCCTGCCACGAGGGGCATCCCCATCACTTCGAAATAGCCCGGCGAAACCGCGCTATACCCAATCTGGCGACTCACATCCTTGGGCCCCTGCGCCGTCGCCACCTCGACCAGAGCCCAATACTCGCGGTAGTAAGGTCCGTCGATGCCCATCGCCGCGCTTTCCACACCCGCTATTCTTTTCACTCGCCTCAGGATCTCGCCCGCCGCCTCCTGGCACAGCTCCATATGTCGCCAATTGCAGGCGGAG
This sequence comes from Acidobacteriota bacterium, assembly GCA_021818865.1. Taxonomy (GTDB): domain Bacteria; phylum Acidobacteriota; class Terriglobia; order Acidiferrales; family UBA7541; genus JAKASX01. The sequence continues at coordinate 7,591 of JAKASX010000103.1, read as the reverse complement.
CCCATGAGGGACGGCTCGACCGTGAGCATGTGCTGGGTTCGGTACCCGAGCGGCACGGCCAACAATTTTTGCAGGCTCCGCGCTACCAGCGTCGCGCCAATGGCCAGGACCACCGCGACCGCGACCTCCAGGATCACCAGTCCGGCGCGCAGCCGCTGCGGGCCCCGCGCCGAAAATCCTTCCAGGAGTCCGCTTATGCCCTCCTTGAGTCCCGCACCCAACCTCCCCCCAGATGCCTCCAGAGCCGGCGCCAGGCCAAAGAAGACTCCGGTCAAAATCGAAACGCCCAGCGTGAACCACAAAACGTTGGCGTCCAGCCGCAGGCTGTCGATTCGGGCAGTATGTGGAGGTGCGATGGCCCGCAGCAACGGCACGAGCCAAAGGGCCAACATCAACCCCAGCGCCCCGCCGCTGAGTGACATCAGCAGACTCTCCACCAGAAATTGCCAGACTACCCGCTGCCGCGTCGCTCCGAGCGCTTCCCGAATCGCCACCTCGCGGCGCCTCGTCCAGCTTCGCGCCAAGAGCATCGCGCTCACGTTCACGCAGGCGATCAGCAGAACCAAGCCGACCGCGGCCAGCAAAATCAATAGCTCCCTGGGCAACTCCCGACCGAGCAGCGCGCCCTTCGCCGTTTCCGCACTCAACCGCCATCCCTTGTCCGTCGCCGGATAGGCCGCCGCGAGTCGCGCCGAAAGTGTTTCCAGCTGCGAGTTGGCCGCCGCGAGCGTCGCACCCGGCCGAAGGCGGGCGAGAGCGGCATAACCATGATTGCCGCGGGCGGCAGACGGGCCGCTCGGAGGCAGGAGAGGCAGCCATAGGGCGCGAGTTCGCGGCCCCGGTGTCTGCAATCCCATCCGAAATTGCGACGGCATCACGCCGATCACCGTGTAGGGCTTCTTCCAAAGGGCGATCGTTTTTCCGATGACGCCGAGATCGCCGCCAAAATCGCTTTTCCACATCGTGTAGTCGAGCACGGCCACATGGTCGTTGCCCGGCGTCGCATCGGTGGGAAGGATGGGCCGGCCGAGCAGCGGGCGAACGCCGAGCATCGTAAAAAAGTTGCCGGAAACTTGCGGGGTTGTTACGAAGTCCGGCACCGACCCGCCGAGAACGGTCGCACCTGCATACAGATTGTAGGCCGCTACTTGCCCAAGCGCGGGGCAGCCGTCCCGAATCGCGCGAATCTCCCGTAGCGATAACCCTCCGGCGGCAAACCCTCCGAGTCTGGGCCCCTTCCCCTTGATCTGAACCAACCGCCCCGAGTCCGAGTACGGCAGCGGCTCGATCAAAATACCGTTCACGGCGCTGAAAATCGCCGTATTCGCCCCAATCCCCAGCGCCAGCGTCAGAACCGCCGCGACAGTAAATCCCGGCGATTTCCGCAGCATCCGCAGCCCAAACCGCACGTCCTGCCAAAGCGTTTCGACGAGTCGCACCCCGCGCGCGTCCCGGCATTCTTCCTTCGTCTGTTCCACGCCGCCGAGTTCGATTCGAGCGCGGCGCTTTGCTTCCTCGAGCGGCATGCCAGCTTGGACGTGCTTGGCGATCTGGCGGTCAACGTGGAAACGCAGCTCGTCGTCGAGTTCCGCTTCGACGGTTTTTCTACGGAGCAGGGAACGAAGGCGAATCCAGAAATCGCTTAACATCGGGTCCTCCGCAAAAGCAGATCCCTCGGCCGGAATGCGCCCTCGGGATGACCATTTCCAAAGGACTCGGTCTGAAAAAGAGGGTCCGCGACGGCAGAGGTTCGAAGGCCAGGGCGAGTTGACCACTCGTGGTTCGACACGTCCCGTTCCTTAGGTCGCTTCCAAAACTTCCGCGACCGCGGCGGCCAATTTCTTCCAGCCGCTCTCTTCCGTTTCGAGCTGTTTCCGTCCCGCTTTCGTCAATTCGTAATATTTCGCGCGGCGATTATTTTCCGAAGCTGCCCACCGCGCCTTGATCCAACCGCGCCGTTCCAGCCGGTGCAGCGCGGGATAGAGCGATCCCTGCTGCACGCGCAAAACGTCTTTCGACACTTGCTGAATTCGTTCGGAGATCCCCCACCCGTGCTCGGCTCCGAGCGCCAGCACGCGCAGAATCAAAAGGTCCAGCGTGCCCTGCGGCAGTTCGATTCGTTCCTCACCCATCCTGCCCCCTTTTGCTTCGACAGGAGCAACCTACGCTCATCCCTGTCGAAGTGCAAGGGGAAAATGCAACCCGGCCGCAAATGGTCGTTTGTAGGGGCGACGCATGCGTCGCCCTCGCCGCCGCCAGCCGAAAAAACATCCCAGCGCAGCCGCCGTCATGTCGCCGTTTTCCGCAGCCAACCGCGTCGCGCGACACGAACCGCAACAAAAATTCCCCAAATTGTTCGCGCTTCGTCTTGACACAACGCGGTTTGCGACTTATAAATTTCCCTCTGGGTTCGTAGGTAACGTCCTCATTCTTCATCATCAGTCTGGACCCGAGCCCAGCAGGAAGTGCGAGCCGGCAACGACGCCGGTTTCGGCGTAAGCCAGTTGAGCGATCCGAACAGAATTTTCGGAATCTGAATTCCAGCCGCTTAGTGGGGGAGTGGGAATGGCGGAGGAAAATCGGGCGAAGGGTGAAGTCGGTCTGGCCGGGGAAGACGACGGCCGCATCCACGATTTGAAGGATTGGGTGCAGGTCAAATTCCACGAACAGGTCGAGGAACTCAAGCGCCCCGAAGACACGCAGCTCTACAAAGCGTTTTTCCGCGTCGGGCGCATCGACGAGCCTCGCAATCGCGCCCTTCATACTCTCAACAATCTTTTCCTTCATATCCATCCCACCAAGGTCAATCGCGACGCCGTCCGCTACAGCTACACCTGGGGCATGGGCGGCATCAGCTTCTATCTGTTCCTGGTGCTCTTTTTCACCGGCGTCATGCTGATGTTTTATTACCACCCCTCCGAGATTCAGGCCTATCGCGACATTCTCGATATTCAGAACAGCGTTCCTTTCGGTCTCCAGCTCCGCAATATTCACCGCTGGGCAGCCCACTTGATGATCATCGCCGTCTGGCTGCACATGTTCCGGGTTTTCCTTACCGGCTCCTACAAGCGCCCGCGGCAATTCAACTGGTGCATCGGCGTCATGCTGCTCGTCTTCACCATGCTCCTTTCGTTCACCGGCTACCTGCTCCCTGACGATCAGCTCGGTTTCTGGGCCGTCACCGTGGGAACGAACATGGCGCGCGCCACTCCGCTGATCGGCCACGAAGGGCCGTTCGGCCCGCAGCTCGGCATGACCGCCTACAACGATGTGCGCTTCGCGCTCCTCGGCGGTTCGATCGTCGGCTCGAACGCCCTGCTTCGCGCCTACATCTGGCATTGCATTGCGCTCCCGGCGATGATCTCGGTTTTCTTCGGCGTTCATTTCTGGCGGGTACGCAAGGATGGCGGAATTTCCGGTCCTTCGCCCGTGATGCTGGAATCGGAGATGCACGAATGAGCAAGTGTCGCGCGATCGCGGCAAGCGAAAGGGAAGCGGCCGATGCTCGGTAACTGGCACCAGCTTTGGGTGATCGCGTCGAATCCGGACAACGTTCCGGTGGTCGCTCTGATCGTGCTGGTGCCGTTTTTCACCTGGTTCGGCCTGCGCCAGGCGAAAGCCAACGACCGCCTGATCGAAAAGCTCGAAAAAGATCCCGAACTCGCCCGCACGCACCACCGCAAGACCCAGCCTTACCACGCCAGCTGGCAGAAGGAAGTCCACGTCTGGCCGTACCTGCTGCGCATCGAGCTCCTCGCCGCCATCGTCGTAACGGTGATCCTGCTTGTCTGGGCCCTCACCATCAATGCTCCGCTCGAGGAACTGGCGAACGCCACGATCACGATGAACCCGGCCAAGGCCCCATGGTATTTCCTGGGCCTGCAGGAGATGCTGGAATATTTTGATCCCTGGATCGCCGGCGTTCTGATGCCCACGTTCATCATTCTGGGCTTGATGGCGATCCCGTTCATCGACGAAAACCCGCTCGGCAATGGCTACTACACCTACAAGCAGCGGCGTTTCGCCATCTGGACCTTCATCGCCGGTTTCGAGGGCATGTGGCTCGTCCTCACGCTCATCGGCACGTTCATCCGCGGGCCGGGGTTCATGTGGTTCTGGCCGACGCAAACCTGGGACCCGGATCGCATCGAGTTCCTGACCACGCGAAACCTGGACCAGATTTTCGGAATCAACGGCAAATGGCTTGCCCACATCCTGCCGGCAAGCCAGCAGCCTTACGCCGAGCTGTGGGCCAAGGGCCTGTTCGGCATCATCCCGGTGGGCTTGTATTTCATCTTCGCCGCCTGGATGTTTTACAAAATCATCACTTCAACCCCCTTCAGCCGGAGGATTTTCAGCCGCATGAGCCTGCTGCAGGTGGTGGTGATGGAGCTGCTGCTGGTCGTCATGCTCGCGCTGCCCATCACGTTCTTCATGCGGAATTTGCTCCGGATCAAATACGTTTGGGAAACGCCATGGTTCAATCTCTGATGTCGGGAATTCTGTAGGTCGGGGGGAAAGCGTTGGCGCCTAATCAACCTGCTGCTCCTCCGCCGCCCGATCCGATTACTACGAAATCGCTCTCGGGTCCGCTCCTGATCGCGGCGCTGCTGCTCATCGCGGTGCTTGGCTGGTCGATCTATCACGAGGAGATCGGCTTGCGGCCCTGGCGCGCCTATCAGGCGCGCTTCTCGCGCGTCTATTCCAACTTCCTTGAAAAGCGGCTTGCCGAACGCCGCGCCGCCGAGCAGAAACTCCACGCGAAGTCCGAATACAAGCAGCTCGAAGCCGCCTACCAGCAGGCGGCGAGCGAGGCCCAGCCTAAGGACGAGGCGATCGAGCGCGAAGCGGCTGTGGTCGCGGCGCAGCGCGCGGCGATGCTCCATACGTTCGTCACCGTCCGCGCTTACGTCGGCTCCCTGACGTACGACTACGAGGAGATCCCCAACACCCCGGCCTACCGCAGCGACAAGCAAAGCGCCTTCCGCACCATGACGAAGGCGCGCGACGCCAAGCACGAAGTTGATTGGCCCATGGGTGGCGGCAAAACCATCAAGCGCTATTTCACCGCCGCCGAACTGAACACCGAATTCACCAAGCTCCTCGATAAGCAGGCCGAGCTTGTCGGCGCTCGCGCCACGGCCGACGCCGCGGAAACCGCCGCCGACGCCAAACTGAAAGCCTACGTGTCGCAGACCCTCCCAGGAGTCTCCGCGGCCACGCTCAATAACCTGCTCCAAAAGGCCCGCTCGCTCACCTATTCCATTCACCAGCTTTACGACTATCCGCCCGGCGGCTCCGTCAACTATTCTGGCGGTGGAATTCTGGTGACCCGTTGCCAGACCTGCCATTTGGCGATGGATCCGTCGCTTGTGCCGGCGGCGCTCACCATCACCAAGGCCGATCTCGGCCTCGCGAAAAGCCACAACGCGCCTTTCACCACGCACCCGGAACAAATTCTGCTCAAGATTCACCCCATCACCACCTTCGGCTGCACCACCTGCCACAACGGAAATGGTTGGGGACTCGATAGCGTGAAAATCGCCCACGGCCGCTACCAGCACTGGCCTTGGCCTCTCTACTACAACGAGAATATCGAAGCCGGCTGTCAGAATTGCCACAACGATGCGGCCTGGACCCAATACGCGCCCGTCCTCAATCGCGGCCGCTATCTCTTCCGCGTAAAGGGCTGCATCGGCTGCCACAAATACGCCGGTTTCGATCATCAGAAGGATGAACTTGCCGACGCCGAGCGTATGATCAGCAACCTTGAGCGCGAAAAAGGGGACAACGCCCTGGATGCCAAGGAACTGAATCATAAGGGCGACGTCGCCGCCACGAACGCCGAGGCCGAGGCCGATTACAACGCCGCCACCAATCTGACGGTGGAAAACGCCAAGATCGATACCCACGTCACCGCGCTCGAATCGGAGGAACGCAGCCTGTTCGAGGAGGTCAAGAAAGTCGGGCCCAACCTCAAAGAAATCAAAATGAAGTTGCATCAGGATTGGATCCCTTACTGGATCGCCCACACGCATACGTTCGATCCTGAGGCCCAGATGCCACAGTTCCGCATCGAGCCCGACGAGGTCAGAGCGATTTCCGCCTTCATCTGGCAGGATGCCCTCACCGGCCCTGCCCCGCCGGAACAGACTCCGGGCGATCCCGTGCGCGGCAAAAAGCTCTTCATGGAGCGCGGCTGCCTCGCCTGCCACTCGATCGGCGAGGGCGCATCGCGCATCGGTGGCGATTACGCCGCGAACCTCAGCCGCGTCGGCGAAAAGGACAAGTACGACTATCTTGTCGGCTGGATTCACAATCCGCGCGTCCGTACCGAGCCCTACGATCCCTATCTCCACAAGGATCTGACGCCCGCCGATTACAAGAAAGCCGGTCTGCCGTTCGTTTTCGACGCCGAGCATTCGACGTTCGAAGGCCATCCGATCGAATGGGAAAATCCCACCACCATGCCCAGCTTCCGTCTGAGCTGGCAGGATTCCCGCGACATCGCCAGTTACCTCGAAACCCAGCGCACCGATATGAAGTACGCCCCGGCGCCCTACATGAACGACCCCAAGCTCTTCGCCAAGGGCAAGGCGCTCGTCATGTTCTATGGTTGTGCCGGATGCCACGAAATCGCCGGCCTCGAAAATCAGGGCCGCATCGGCGTCGAACTCACCCACGAAGGCTCGAAGCCGCTCAGCCGCCTCGACTTCGGCTTCGAAATGGCCAACGCTCAGGACGGCATCCTGCCCGACGGCAAAAAGGCCCGGCACGGCCCCTGGGACACCGTCCGTGGATTCATCCAGGAGAAAATCAAGAATCCCGGCGTTTACGATACCGACCGCTACATCCCGAATCCTGAAAATCGTCTCCACATGCCCACGCCGGCGCTGAACCATCAGGACCTTGAAGCGCTAGTCACCTTCGTCCTCGGCAGCGTCAACCCGGATGAAATTCCGCCCTACCTCCTCTACAAACCCACGGGCGAAGCCGCTGCCATCCGCAAGGGCTGGTGGATCGTCACCCAATACAACTGCATGGGCTGCCACCAGATCGCCATCGGGCAGCAGAGCGTGCTCCAATCCTTGCCCATGTATCAGGGCGAAAATTCCGTCAACCTGCCGCCCATGCTCACCTTCGAGGGCGCTCGCGTTCAGCCGGAGTGGTTGAAGCAGTTCCTCGCCAATCCGGCGCTCAGCACCACCGACACCAATCGCGACGGCGTGCGCAGCTATCTCAAGGTCCGCATGCCCACGTTCTTCTTCTCCGATCGCCAGATCAGCGAACTCGTCAGCTTTTTCGAGGCCATGTCCAATCAGCCTCTCCAATACGTTCCGCCCAGGGTCGAGCCGCTCACGCCGCAGGAAACGGCGATCGCTCGGGCTATCTTCACTTCGCCCGCCGCGCCTTGCCTGAAGTGCCACATGGACGGCAACCCGGTTCACGACAAGACGTCCTCCGCGCCCAACCTCCTGCTCGCCAGGGACCGCTTGCGGCCCGCGTGGACCTTGCAATGGATCACCGAGCCCAACTCCATGGCGCCCGGCACGGCGATGCCTTCCGGCCTGTTCCGCCGCGAAAATGGACG
>JAKASX010000102.1 GCA_021818865.1 Acidobacteriota bacterium | reverse complement strand
CTCTGGTTTGGCCTCGGCCGCGCCCGCAGCCTGGGAGCGGTCGCGATCATTGGTTTCGCCGGCGTAGCGGGATTGATCGGTTTTGCCGTGTGGACGAAGGATTTTTGGCTTGGCCTGATTGCTATTTTCGTCCTGATGAGTTGCTGGGGAGGGCTTCAGCAGGCGCGCGCGCTGTCGCGCTTTGCGAAATTGCCGCGCCGCGCCGAATTCGCCTGCCCCACCTGCAAATCCTCGCCGCCGCTGGGCGCGTTTTGGAAGTGTTCGCAGTGCCAGACGCGTTACGACAGTTTTCTTTCCCAGGCCGTCTGCCCACATTGCGGAGCGCACGAAGCGATGACCCAATGCGCCGACTGCGGCCGATCCAGCCCCGTCAGCGAATGGAGCGCTTCCACCCTGCTTTCGCCAGGTTAGCCCGCACGCGCGTCCCTTTTCCGTTCCGTCAACCCTGCCAAACGCCGGTCCGGCACGCCCGTTGGCTTCGACCGGCAATTCATGCGATGCTGGCGCTAAAGGACCCCATGACCCTCCGCGAAGCTTTGCAGCAAGGCGCCCGCGAGTTGCGCGCGGCGAATGTGCCGTCGCCGTCGCTCGCCGCGGAACTCCTGCTCATGCACGTCACGGGCAAGCCGCGCGCCTGGCTCTACGCCCACCCCGACGATTCGCTCGATGCCGTAGCCGCGGATCGCTACGGCGAACTGATCGAACGCCGCGCCGCCGGCGCGCCCACGCAATATCTCACCGGCCATCAGGAATTCTGGGGTCTCGATCTGGAAGTCACGCCGGCCGTCCTGATTCCGCGCCCGGAAACCGAGCACGTGGTCGAAGTCGCGCTGGCGCGGCTCGGTCCGGCGTATCACGGCGAAAGCGCGGCCAGAGGGTTGCGCATCGTGGACGTCGGCACCGGTTCCGGCTGCCTCGCGATCGCGCTGGCGCGCGAACTTGCATCCTCCCGCGTTTTCGCCACCGATATTTCGGCGCGAGCTCTCGAAATTGCCCGCCGCAACGCCTTGCGTCACGGCGTTCTCGATCGCGTCGCGCTTGTCGAAGCGAACCTGCTCGCCGCGTTCGCGCCACGCGCGTTCGATCTGATCGTCAGCAACCCGCCTTACATCGGCCGCAAAGAAGCCGCCACGCTCCCGCGCGAGGTGCTCGAACACGAACCGCCAGCTGCCCTTTTCGGCGGCGAGGAAGGCATTGAAGTCTATCCCGTGCTTATCGCGCAGGCCGCCGAACGCCTCGTTTCCGGCGGCTTGCTCGTGCTCGAAATCGGCTACGGCGTGAGCGAGCGCGTCGAAGCGCTGCTCGATGCGCCGGATTGGCGCGAAATCGAAATCACGAACGATTTGGCCGGCATTCCCCGCGTGATTGCCGCGCGCCGCTCGTAGGATTCGCCCCGGCGGTACCACCGTCCGCCGAGGTCCTCGTGCGATGCGTCGAAGAGAAGATCCTTCGGCCGCTCTACGACGAGGTCGATCTCGGTTTCGGCGTTCGGCCTCAGGATGACACCATCTTGGGGCTTGCCGAGCCGTGCCACGCGACACGCCTTGCCGCGCCGTCTTCTATAATGGGCGGAAACGGAAAGCCTCCGTGCCTAAGCTGGCCCATTTCCGCGCCGTTTCCTCGCCGCCGCCCGGCGACTCTTTCGAAGCGACGAACATTCTCCACGTGGATATGGACGCGTTTTTCGTTTCCGTCGAATTGCTCGAGCGGCCCGAGTTGCGCGGCAAGCCGGTGATCGTCGGCGGAAAACGCGACGAGCGCGGCGTCGTTTCGGCCGCCAGCTACGAAGCGCGAAAATTCGGCATTCAATCCGCCATGCCGCTTCGAACCGCCGCGCGGCTCTGCCCCGACGCGACGTTTCTTCCCGTGCGTCACGCGCTCTACGCCGAATATAGCGACCGCATCGCCGCGATTCTCTCGCGCTGGTCGCCAATCGTCGAAATGGCCTCGATCGACGAAGCTTATCTCGATCTTCAAGGTACCGCGCGTCTCCACGGTCCTCCCCTTGCCGCGGCCCACAAGCTCCACGACGCCATCCGCTGCGAAACCGGTTTGCCTTGTTCGCTTGGCCTTGCCGCAACCCGCCTCGTCGCGAAAGTCGCCTCCGATCAGGCCAAGCCGAATGGCCTGCTCTGGGTGCCCGCCGGCGCCGCAGAGGCCTTCCTCGCCCCGCTCGGTGTGCGCCGCATTCCCGGCATCGGCAAGGTGACTGAGGCTGCCCTCCATGCTCTCGGCATCGAACGCGTCAGCCAGCTCGCCGAACTTTCCGAGGAGCAACTCGATCGCGCCTTCGGCCGCTGTGGCGCGGCGCTGTTCCGCAAAGCGCGCGGCCAGGACGCCTACGAATTTCTCGTCGACGCCGAGCCGAAATCCATCTCCCACAATCGCACCTTTGGGGCCGATACCGACGACCGCGAACTCCTCGCCGCGACGCTCAGCTGGCTCTGCGAAAAAGCGGCCAAGCGCCTGCGCGAAGCCGGCCTTTGGGCGCGCACCGTCACGCTCACCCTTCGCTACGCCGGCTTCGAAACGGTTACCCGCTCGAAAACGCTCGCCGAGTCCTCGAATCTCGACTCCATTTTTCTCTCGACGCTCCGGTCGCTATTCGCCGCCCACTGGACCGGGAAAAAGCTGCGCCTCGTCGGCGTCGAGCTGACGGGATTCACAGCCGCGCCCGGCCAGATGGATCTGCTCGATGGCGGCCGCGGCGAAAAACGCGAGCGCCTGGCTCGCGCCGCGGACCGCCTGCGCGACCGCTACGGCTTCGGCAAGATTCGTTTGGGCAGTTCGCTCGAAAGCGGCGAGGAAGATTGAGGGGTTTCCCCGTCGTTCGCCGCTATAATTCACACTATGAGCACCGCGCCAGAACCCCGCCCGCCGCATGGCCATCGGTTCGGCCAGCGCCTACGCGATTTCTGGCAGCAGGTGACCGAGGGCGCCCGGCTCAGCCAGCTCTATCACCAGTTCGTCGCCGAAGCGCGCACCAGCTACGGGCTCTACTCGCGGGAAGTGGATTGGGACAAGGTGCGTGCCGAAAAAGGTTGGAAGCGGCCGTTCCGCGCCGCCTGGGCGCTGTTCATCGTCTTTCTGATGAAGCTTTCTCCCGCGCGGCGCGTGCTGTTGCTGCTGGCGATTGCGTTCCTCTTGTGGCCGAGGGTGGAAATTTCCGGCCACGCCATCATTTCCTTCGACACCGGCGATATCGGCATCACGTTGCTTTTCGTTCTTCTCGCTCTGGAGCTCGCCGATCGCGTCACGATGAAACGCGACCTCGAAATCGCCCGCGATATCCAGCATCGCCTGCTGCCCGATGTGCCGCCCAATCTTCCCGGCTGGCAGATCGCTTTTCGCACGCGCCCCGCGAATACCGTCGGCGGCGATTATTACGACGCTTTCGCGCGCCCCGGCGCGAATGGCCGGATGATCGTCGCGGTCGCCGACGTCGCCGGCAAAAGCGTGCCCGCGGCCCTCCTGATGGCCACGTTTCAGGCCAGCCTCGAAGCCCTCGCCGCGCTTCCCGGCACCATCGCGGACGTCGCTCGCGGGTTGAACCGCTATTCCTGCGCCCACAGCCTCAACGGCATGCGTTTCACCACGGCTTTCCTCGCCGAATTCGATCCCTCGAGTGGAGCGGCCGATTTCGTGAATGCGGGCCACAACGCGCCGTTTCTGCTACGCACTTCGGGTGCCATTGAACGCCTCGAAGCCACCGCCGTACCTTTCGGCATCGTGCCGGGAGGCGAATATTCGTCCCAGGATGTTTCCATCGGACCCGGCGATACGCTCGTCGTCTTCAGCGACGGCGTCGTCGAGGCGGTCAACGATCGCGGTGAAGAATACGGCGAAGGGCGCCTGCGCGACGTCTTCATGCGCCTGCGCGGTTCCGACGCCCGGAATCTGCTCGAAGCTGTCTTTTTCGACGTGGATCGCTACGTCGCTCAGGCGCGCCAGCACGACGACATCACCTGCCTCGTGCTACGCCGCGAATGAGCGCCGGCGGTTCGCTCCGCATTTCACCGTTCCAGGCTCCGTGTTATCTTGTGCGGCATGGGAACCCCGTAAGGAGGGCCGTCCATGGACGCCAGAACTGCCGCACGAGAATCGTTTGAAGCCGCTCGCACGCGGCTCATCGCGCTCAGCCATCGGATTCACAAGCATCCGGAAATCGGTTTCGAGGAAGAGCAGTCGTCCACTTGGGTCGCGGAAGCGCTTGCCGACGCCGGCTTCCGCGTCGAAAAAGGCATCTGCGATCTTCCCACGGCATTTCGCGCTCGCGCCGGATCCGGCCCGCTCCACATCGCCATCTGCGCCGAATACGACGCGCTGCCCGGCATCGGCCACGCTTGCGGCCACAACATCATCGCCGCCTCGGCCGTCGGCGCGGGCATCGCCGCCGCCAAAGTTGCCGACGAACTGGGCCTGACGATCAGCGTAATCGGCACGCCGGCCGAGGAAGTGGGCAACGCCAGCGGCAAAATCCTGCTGCTCGAGCGCGGCGGATTCAAAGGAGTTCACGCCGCGATGATGGTGCATCCGGCGCCAGTGGATATTCTGGAGGCAAAAATCATCGCTGCGTCCATGTTCGAAGTGAACTACACCGGCAAGGAATCGCACGCCTCCGCGTTCCCCGAAATCGGCATCAATGCCGCCGACGCGCTCACCGTCGCCCAGGTTTCCCTCGGTCTGCTTCGCCAACACATCCGTTCCACCGATCGCATCCACGGCTTCGTCACGAAGGGCGGCGTCGCGCCCAACGTCATTCCCGCCCACACCTCGGCGAAATATATCATTCGCTCGGAAACGCTCGATCAGCTCGCCGACTTGCGGCCTAAGGTCCACCGCTGCTTCGAAGCAGGCGCGCTCGCCACCGGCTCTCGCCTGGAATTCATCGGCGGCGATAAGCCCTACGCCGAAATGCGCCACGACGCCGCCATGGCCGCGTTCTACAGGAAGAATTCGGAATCGCTCGGCCGCTCGTTCCCCGATCTCGGCGAATTGGGTACGCGCGCCTCGGGTTCCACCGACATGGGCAACGTCTCGCTCGCGATGCCATCCATTCATCCGATGATCGGCATCAATTCTCTTCCGGCCGTGAATCATCAGCCGGAATTCGCCGCCCACTGCGTCACCGCGGAAGCCGACCAGGCGCTCGTGGATGGCTCGCTCGCGATGGCGTGGACCTGCATCGACCTGGCGACCGACGAAGCGTTTCGCAATCGCCTGCTCGCCCGCGCCTAAGCCTTGTGTGGAAACCGGGAACTCAACGAATTCGGGGGTTGGCTAGCTTGTGGATGGTGAGCGTTCTTCCTCTGTGGGAGGGTGGCGGGCCACCGGTTTTTTCTTCGCAGATGCTAGCCGGATGTAGAGACGGTGTAGAACGTTATCGAAGCGATATGCCCCCGGCCCGACCTCGGGCTCCGGGCGGAGGACCCCGAATTTCTTCATCCTTCTAAGAAAGTTGTCGAGGACTTGCTCCTCCTGGCTATCCAACTTGCCAGCTAGGTCCTTCCGCGTGAAGCTCACCGGGAGTTGGTCGGCGAGCTTTTCCAAGATGGTTCTGTAGCGGGGGCTCCGGATTGCGTGAAGGACGGCAGGTTCTAGATACTTTCTCCCAACGATGTCCGCCGCTGCAACAAGGCCCGCAGCTGCGTCATCACTATCGATATGGCTGTCTTTGTCGATGCGAAAGACTTGGTCGCCAATTTCGTGTGCCAGCACAGGCAGTCCGCCGGTGAAATGTGACAAGAACATCAACTCCGGATCGTCGATTGAAGTTCCGGCCTTCTCGAATGTGCTCTTGAAGAATTCGGCCGTTTCCTCTGCTGTCCAGGGCCTGATTTCTACGAGGGTGAAGACTCTGCTCAAGGACGGTTGGCTGGCGATCAGGGTCTCCCGGCGTTCCTCTAGGCCAACGAGAATCAGGCACAGAGGGAGGCCCGAGCCAGATGTTGCGATCTCGTCCACCTTGCTTTTGAGCCAGTCCGCAAATGCAACCGAACTAGCCAGTCCGTTGATGTCGTCGAGCACAAGGAGAATAACCTTGCGCTGGTCGCTCATGCGCCGAGCGAGCTCGTCCAGTGCCGGGACGAAGTCGCGAACCGCCCGTTGCAGGTCCTCCGCAGAGGCCGAGAACTCAACCGTTACACCGAATAGTCCTACCTCCCGGACGTGCTTTCCAAAGAAGTTCTTGACTCGCTCTTGCCACGCCTTCCCCAGGCTGTCTTTCAGGAGCCTGTCGAAAACCGTTCGCACGACCTCTTCCAGGCTTGAAACCCCTCCCAGCAATACGTGGGCGGCGAGCGCCCCTTCCTCCTGCTCGGCTAGAAACTTCACGAACGAAGCGAGCGAGCTCTTGCCGATGCCACGCTCTCCCGTGAGGAAAACCGTTCGGAGTTTTCCGGTCGCCGCTTCCCTGACGGCGTCTCGCAAACGAGCAACCTCGGCAGAGCGGCCGACGAAAAAATCCACCGGAACCGGTTGGCCGGGAGTAAAGGGGCTATAGTCCTTGGGAGCGCTGCTAGCCATAATTGTCAGCGGCCATTGTAATACAGGCCCCCCTCCCGCCGTTATCTGTCTCGCTATGCAGGACTGGCATGGCGCGCTCGCCGCGTCCATAATCTCCGCGTGACCCCGCGCGAACTCGCCGAAAAAATCTGCCGCGTGCTGGCCGACGCCGGCCACGAAGCCTTCCTCGTTGGCGGTTGCGTCCGCGACCTCGTTCTCGGCCGCCAGCCGGAGGATTACGACGTCGCGACCAACGCCACGCCCGACCTCGTCGAATCGCTTTTTCCCGGCAGTCTCACCGTTGGCGCGAAATTCGGCGTCGTCGTGGTCGCCGAGGATGGCATTCCGGTCGAGGTCGCCACGTTCCGCTCCGACATCAGCTACAGCGACGGCCGCCATCCTGATCGCGTCGTCTATTCGCGCTCAGCCGAAGAGGACGTTCGCCGTCGCGATTTCACCATCAACGGTTTGCTTCTCGATCCCCGCTCCGGCCAGGTGCTCGATTTTGTTGGCGGGCGCGCCGATCTCGAAGCCGGGCTCATTCGCGCGATCGGCGATCCGGAGCATCGCTTCGCCGAAGACAAATTGCGCATGCTGCGCGCCATCCGCTTCGCCGCGCGTTTCGGATTCGCCATCGAACTCACCACCTTCGCCGCCATCCGCCGCCTCGCGCCGGAAATTCGCCAGGTTTCCGCCGAACGCGTCCGCGACGAACTCACCCGCCTGCTCCGCGAAGGTTCCGCGCGGCGCGGTTTCGAACTGCTCGACGCCTCCGGCCTGCTTCCCGAAGTCCTGCCTGAAGTCGCGCGCACGAAAGGCGTGCCTCAGCCGCCCGAATTTCATCCCGAAGGCGACGTCTGGATTCACACCCGCCTCATGCTTCAGGAACTGCCCTCAGGAGTTTCCGAAACCCTCGCCTGGGCCGTCCTGCTCCACGACGTCGGCAAGCCGCCGACCTTCATGCCCGCATCGGAACCCGGCTCGCGCATCCGCTTCGATGGCCACGCCGAGGTCGGCGCCGTCATGACGCAGGCGATCTGCAAGCGCCTGCGTTTTTCCAATGCCCAGACCGAGCAGACCGTCTCGCTCGTGCGCAACCATCTGCGATTCATTGACGTTCCCCGCATGAAGCCGGCCACGCTCAAGCGGTTCGTTCGGCTGCCCGCTTTCGACGAGCACCTTGAGTTGCACCGGCTTGATTGCCTCTCGAGCCACGGCAAGCTCGATACGTACGATTTCGTTCGCCGCTTCCTGGCCGAAACCCCCGCGGAGGAGGTTCGCCCGCCGCGCCTGGTCGACGGCAACGACCTAAAATCGCTTGGTTTTAACCCTGGCCCCCTATTTGGCAAGATCCTCACGGCTATCGAGGAAGCCCAGCTCGATGGCAGAGTCAAAACCCGCGAGGAAGCGCTCGCTTTAATGGCGGAAATGGCGAGGGAAGAGCCTAGAGGCAAACCCGAATGATCTTGAATGGGAATTCTGATAAATCTTTGAAAAATAATGAGTTATTCAAACTTGTGTTTTCGTCGAGTCTCTACGGATTCTATTTGCATGAAAAACTTTAGCGCACTATACTAAACGGAAATGATACGGATATTGAGGAGCTTGTATCTTTCACGTGGCTTGGCGCATCCAACGATTTGGGCTCCTTCCCGAGGTTCGAGCCCCTGGAGCTTTTAAGACATGCCTAAACCCTATCGGATGCCAGAGGAACTCCCCATTCTCCCCGTGCGCGACACGGTTCTCTTTCCCGGAATCGTTTTGCCGCTGACGATCGGGCGCGAATCTTCGCTGGCGATGGTGAATTCGCTCGAAGGCGAGGAAAAGGTGATGGGAGTCGTCGCGCAGCTGGATGCGCGCGTCGAGGATCCCGGTCCCACCGATCTTCACAGCGTTGGCACGCTCGCCAAGGTGCACAAATTGGTGCGCATGCCCAACGGCAACATGGTCGCTTTCCTTGAGGGTCTCGACCGTTTCCGGCTGAAGGAACTCGTCGGAATTCGGCCGTTCCTGCGCGCGATTGTCGAGCCGTTTCCCAGCGTTTCCGGCAGTCCCGCGGCCGAGCAGGAAGCCCTGAAGCTGAGCGTGATCGATCTCTTCCGCGAAGTCGTTTCGCGCTCGCCCCAGCTTTCCGACGATCTCGCCAATACCGCTGCCGCCACCAGCGACGCCGGCCGTCTGAGCGATTTCATCGCGGGCAACATGCCCTCGCTCGCCACCGAGACGCGGCAGGAGTTGCTCGAAACCGCCGACGTCGATAAGCGCCTCCAGACGCTCGTCAAGGAACTCTCGCGCGAGCGCGAAGTGCTCGAACTGCGCACGAAAATTCAGGAGCAGGTCGAGGAACAGGTCGGCCAAAGCCAGCGCGAATATCTGCTTCGCGAGCAGCTCAAGGCGATTCACAAGGAACTGGGCGAAACCGACGAAACCGCCGAAGCGGAAGACCTGCGCAAGAAAATCGAAGAGGCGCAGATGCCCGCCGAAGCCCGCAAGGAATGCGAACGCGAGCTCAAACGCCTCCAGAAAATGACGCCAGCTTCGGCCGAGTACATGGTGTCTCGCACCTACCTCGAGTGGATGACGTCGCTGCCCTGGAACAAAACATCCGGTGCGGGTGAAATCGACATCCCCAAGGCTCGCACCATCCTCGACGAGGACCACTACGACCTCGAAAAGGTGAAGGAGCGCATCCTCGATTACCTGGCCGTGCGCAAACTCCAGCCGAAAGCCAAGGGTCCGATCCTTTGCTTCCTCGGACCTCCTGGAGTCGGCAAGACGTCGCTCGGACGCTCGATCGCTCGCGCGCTCGACCGCAAATTCGCCCGCATCTCCCTCGGCGGCATGCACGACGAGGCCGAAATCCGCGGCCATCGCCGCACTTACATCGGCGCTCTGCCCGGCCAGATCATTCAGGCCATTCGGCGCGCCGAAACCAAAGACCCAGTCCTGATGCTCGACGAAGTGGATAAGCTCGGCCGCGACTTTCGCGGCGACCCTTCGGCCGCGCTCATGGAAGTCCTCGACCCCGAGCAGAACGTCGCTTTCCGCGACCACTATCTCGACGTCCCCTTCGACCTCTCGCACGTGCTCTTCATCTGCACCGCGAACTGGCTCGACCCGATTCCCGAGCCGCTGCTCGACCGCATGGAAATCATCGAGCTGCCCGGCTACACCGAGGACGACAAAATCCACATCGCCAACCGCCATCTGGTGCCCAAGCAGGCCGCGGATCACGGTCTGAAGGTCGGCGAGCAGATCGAATTCACCGACGAAGCGCTGCGCCGTATCATTCACAGCTACACGCGCGAAGCCGGCGTCCGCAACCTCGAACGCGAAATCGCGACGATGATCCGCAAACAGGCGCGGCGCATCGCCGAAGGCGCCACCGACAAACTGACCGTCACGCCCGAGGCCGTTCGCGAAAAGCTCGGCGTCGAGCGTTTCCGGGTCGAGCGCGAAGTTTCCGATCGCGTCGGCAAGCCCGGCGTTTCGGTCGGCCTCGCCTGGACGCCCGCCGGCGGCGACGTCATCTTCGTCGAAGCGACCGCTATGCGCGGCGGACGCCAACTCACGATGACCGGCCACTTGGGCGAAGTCATGCAGGAATCCATGCGGACGGCTCTTTCTTGGGTTCGTGCCAACGCGCAACGCTACGGCATCGATCCCGATTTCTTCCGCAAGCACGATATCCACATCCACGTGCCTGCCGGCGCCATTCCGAAGGACGGTCCTTCGGCCGGCGTCGCCATGATCACCGCGCTCGTCAGTTTGCTCGCCGACCGCCCGATGCGCGCCGGCGTGGCGATGACGGGAGAAATCACCCTCAGCGGCCTGGTGCTGCCGGTGGGTGGCATCAAGGAAAAGGTCCTCGGCGCCAAGCGCGCCGGCATCACGGAAGTCCTGCTGCCGGCGGAAAACGAACCGAACGCCAAGGAAGACCTGAAACCCGAAGCGCTGGGCGATCTGAAGCTCCAGTTCGTCCACACCATCGACGAAGTGCTGGCGCTCGCGCTCGGGAAATTCGAACCGTTCGCCAAACATCCGCCCGCCATCCCTCCGGCCGGGCGGCCGCAGCCGGCTCAGCCGTCGCTGCAGTAACCACAAAACGTCGCTCCCGCGCAGGGCGAGCCGCTTGGCGGCTCGCCCTGCGCTTTTTCCGTCTCTGTCCGCCTCGCCGTCGCGCCGTTGCCGTGCGCGGCACACGCGCCTCTTGGCCTGCCACGAAGCACGCGGCAGGAAGCTCTACACTCTGGTATAAATCGGGTTTGTGCTGACCGCCGACGAAACCCAGTTGCTTGCCGCCCGCGCCCGCACCGCCGCCCGCGCCGTGGTGGGGCTCGTCCTCGAAGAGGACCGCGCCGCGCGTTTCCTGCAGCGTTACGTCTCCGATTATCAGCGCCAGGGCGTCCTGGGCGAAGCCGAGCAGAAGGCCGAACTTCTTGCCGCGGTCGAGCGCGAATCGCTGCTCCTCGTCGCCGCTTGCATCGAGCGCAATCTGCCTCGCGTTACGCGCGCCCGCATCCCGCGCCACGCGCAAGCCGGCGCCGTCACCGGTTTTCGCCAGGCTTTCCTCACGTTTCTCGGCGGTTCGCTCGCCTGGGATGGCGATGAGCGCGAATCCTTTCGCCGCGACCTCGCCATGTACGTTCGCCTCGCCGAACGCGAAGCCGATCGCATCGGCACGCGTCCCGGCCACGTTCCCGCCGCCGGGGCGTTTGTCGATCGCTGCGCGTTTCTCGTGGATCCGTCCATGATGGCGCAGGCCCGCGAAGCCGCCGCCCGCTACCAGGCCCAACTCGAATTCTGCGCCGAAGACGCCCTCCACGCCGCCTTTCGCGCCACGTCGAGGCCCGCGTCGCTTTCCGCGCCTTCACGCGTGCCGCGAATGCCCGCAGCCGCCGCAACCAAACCCAAGCCGCGCAAAAGGGTAAAACCGAAACCGAAACCGAAACCGAAACCGAAACCCAGGCCCAAGCGCGCGCCTAAGCCCAAGCCAAAGGCAAAGCCAGCCATCAAACCTCGCCCGAAGCCGTTTCGCGCTGGTCGCTCCCGGCCGTCCCATCCGCCGGGTCGGCCAAAATCGCCGCCACATCGCTCGGCGTCACCACGCAAAAAGCCCACACGCCCTCCGCGGCACGCCCCCGCGGGGCGAAAAAGGTGAATCCCGTTTTCGCTTGGGAAATTTTGTGTGCGGTGTTTCGCCCGAACGACCAGAGTCTACGCCGTCACGCGTTCGATGCGGATGGTATTGATGACCACGTCCGCCTTGGGCCGGTCGTTGCGGTCGCGCGGAGCCTGCGAGATTTTGTCCGCCACGTCCTGTCCCTCCACCACTTCGCCGAAAACGGTGTGGTTTCCGGTCAGCCAGGTCGTGGGCGCGACGGTGATAAAAAATTGCGAGCCGTTGGTGTTCGGTCCCGCGTTGGCCATCGCCAGCCGGCCGGGGCGGTCGAGCGCGTGCGGCGAACCTTTCGTTTCGTCTTCGAACCGGTAGCCGGGTCCGCCCATGCCGGTGCCGCTCGGATCGCCGCCCTGAATCATGAAATTCGGAATCACGCGATGAAAGATCGTGCCGTTGTAGAGCGGCCCGGGCCCCTTTCTTCCGCTCACGCGATCCTGCCAATCGCGCTTTCCTTCGGCCAGCTCGATGAAATTCTGCACTGTTTTCGGCGCATCCTTTTCGAACAGCCTACAAACGATCTGGCCCTGGTTCGTTTCGATCACAGCGTAGGTTCCCGGTTGGCGTGCCATCGTGGCGTCCTTTCAAATATGTTTTTGCCGCGTTCCGTATCCGAAACTCGAAAACGATCGGCCGTCTGCGCTAGGGCGCGTTCGGCACAAACAATTGGCTGGTGCCAGCCGCCGCGGCCAGCTTGTTGAACGCGGCCAAGTCCTTGTTCACGAACTCTGTAAATTGCCGCTCGCGTTCGGCCGCTTCGCGTTTCAGTCGAGCGAGTTCCTCGAGAGCCGCCGGCGTGGGACGCTGCGCGTAGCCGGTTTCGAGCGCCATGCGCAGCCGCACCACGCGGTCGCGCAGGCTCGAAAGGCGATGCAGGTAGGCTTTGCTGTCGCCGCGCGACGCCCGATCGTAAACGGGCTCTTCCAGCCGGTCCAGCTTTGCCTGCAAGCCGCGCGCTTCGGCAAAAAGCTCCTCATACGCGGTGGATTTCGGGTTCATCAGCAACACATATTCCAATGTTTCCATCTGTTGCCGCAGTGCGCTCATCCGGTTGACTTCGCGATCCACCATCGTCAGAAGGTCGCGCGCTTCGAGCGCGACCCGCGCCTGCTCGCGAAACGCGGCGATTGATGCGTGCGACCGCGGATCGGCTTCCACTTGCAGCGTCACCGTTTCCCGCCGTCCGCCGTCCGAGAGCGTCGCGTGGTATTCGCCTGGCGGCACCTGCGGTCCGCCGCTCGGCCCGAAAAATCCTCCGCCCGTCTCACCACCCGCCAAGCCGAAAAGCGGCGTCGGCGGATCGTAACGCAGATCCCAAACCACGCGGTGGAATCCGCTCGCCGCAGGCCCCTCGAGTGTCCGCACCGGCTGCCCGGCGGCATCGCTGATTTCGATCCGAACCTGATCGGGCGCGGACGGTGAGGGATTTCGCGCGAGGTAATAATCCAGTGCGGCGCCAAAGGACGGATTCGGAGCGGCGAAGCTCGAAAGCTCGAGCGGATGGCGATTGAAGAGCGCCCAGCGCACCGCGGGAATCGGCGTGAGCAGTTTCATCGTGGGCAGCGTTTCCCCCGCCGACTGTTCAAGCGGCGTCAGGTTGTCGAGCACGAAAATCCCGCGCCCGTGCGTCGCCACCACCAGGTCGTGCGTCGCTTTCTCGAATTTCAGATCGTAGACCGGAGCAGTGGGAAACCCGTCGCCGATCGCGTGCCACGCTCCGTCATTTTCCGAATAGAAGAGCCCCGTGTCCGTCCCCGCTACCAGCAGCCCGCGGCGGTTCGGGTCCTCGCGTACCACGTGCACCGGCTCGTCGTTCGGCAGGTTGCCGGTGATGTTGGTCCACGTCGCGCCGAAATCGGTGGTGCGGAAAACGAACGGCCGGTTGTTTTCCGTCTCGTGGAAATCCACCGCAACGTACGCCGTGCCGGCCGAAAACGGCGAAACGCCGATCTGCGAAATCCGGCCCCACGGCGGCAAATCCGGAATGTTTCGCGTGACGTTCACCCAGCGACGTCCCGCGTCCCGCGTTACTTGCACCAATCCGTCATCGGTGCCCACCCAGATCACCTTCG
>JAKASX010000101.1 GCA_021818865.1 Acidobacteriota bacterium | reverse complement strand
CGTGCTCGCCGCGCTCGATCGCTGGCTCGTCGACCGCAAACGCGAAGGCGCTTCCATCGCCGTCGTCGAAGCCCCGCTCCTCTACGAATCCGGCTACGCCGCCCGGCTAGACCGCGTCGCCGTCGTTTTTTGCCGGCCCGAGCAGCAGCTTGAACGCCTCACCGCCCGCGGCATGAGCCCCGAAGACGCCGAAAGCCGCATCGCAGCCCAGATGCCGCCGAAAGAAAAAGAACGTTTGGCGGACGACCGCATCGACAATTCCGGCAGTCTGGAAGAGACTCGCCGTCAGGTCACCCTGCTGGTCGAAAAGTGGAAAAGGCTGCCGCAGCCCGGTGAGGCACGCGAAAGCCGCGCCAGCCGAAAAAGGCTAGAGTGAATCTCTCACAAGGGCCAAGGTCATTTTCGCCACAGCCCAAGGATGTCTGTCATGCTGAGCCCCGAATTTTCGGGGCAGTTGGCGACGACCGAAGGGAGTCCCGACGCTTTCTGTCGGGAAGCATCCCGCTGCGCTTGAGGCAGCCAAGCCACCTCGCAGATCGTAAGCTCGCGGAGCCAACACCCTCTCTTTCACCTCCCTTGGAGGCAACTCCCCAGTGCACGCCTTTCACCTCTGACGGAGGCCTGATTCTGCTGCGCGAACCGGAAGAGCATTTGGGTTTCGCTGACCCTGTCGCCCAACGCTTGACCGTCGCGCGCCGCAGAAAAAGCACGCAGATCCCGCTGGACGTCAAGCGTCGAAAACCCGCCCGGTAATTGCATTTGGCAACGGCCGGGGTTATGTTGCAGGACTGGTCGGGGTCCATAATGCAAATCCCAACTTAAGCCGGAAGGGCACGAAGCCATGAACCGACTACGCATAGCTCTGGCTGCTGCGTTGGTGCTGCCTCTCACCCTTCAGACGGGAGGGCGGAGCGCCCACGCCAGCAGCTTTCTGGATCAGGCAAGCTCCTTGAAGAGCAAGCTCGCCGAATGGCGGCAGGAGCTGACTAAAACGAAATTCAACCTGCTGCCGGCCAGCAAGAGGCAGCGAAAGTTGCTCGAGCGGGAACGCTCCGCCTGCCTCGCCTGGATGGGCACACTCGACCGCGACATAGAGGCCATACAAGGCAAGCCCACCACTGCCGGCGAAGCGCGGCTGGCGCTCGACGCCGAGCAGTTTGCAGGCACGGTCCACGCTTTGGACGATCTCCTCACCGCCGTTGTTTCACTGGCTCCGACGTACGCCAATCAAGCTGCACTCCACGCGGCCTTGCAGCAGGAAAATGAAATCGGCTCGATCAAGGGAATACACTTCGACGATGCCGGACTCACGCACCAGCTCGATGCAATTGCCCTAAAGCTGACAGCACCCGAGGCGCAGAAGCTCGGCGAAATCTCCGGCCACGTCTACCGCGCGGACAACGGGAGGCCGCTGCCCGACGCGACCATCAAGCTAGGTCTTGAATCATTCCCCGACGTCACCGCCATTTCGACGCGAACGGCCGCGGACGGAAGTTACAGCGTCTCCGACGTTCCACCGGGGACTTACTGGCTTGTGGCCTACCGGAAGGGATTCCACCGTGAGACTTACCGCGGGAACTCTCCGCGGGGTTATATGGCGGTGCTCGATCTTCACGCCGGGCAGACGTTGAGCGGCATCGACGTGAAGCTCCATCAGCTCGTCAGCGTTACACAAATGAACGACCAAGCCCTGGTTGCTGAGTTCGGCATCGAGCGCTTCTGGCTCCAGATCCGCCTCGGTCAATTCTCACCGGACGGTAAGCTTTTTGCTTTCGCCGTGGGGGACCCCCTACCGCAGCAGGTTTGGCTTTACGAAATGGGCTCCGGGCGTCTGATGCACGTCACAAAAGCGCCATCCGAGGGCTGGAGCACAATTCGCGCCATAGCATGGGTCGGCGAGACTATGTACGCGGACGCCTACTATCCAAACGCCCATCATTATTTCGCTGCGACCGCCGAGGGGGTCCGGAAAATTCCCCTGCTTCCGCCAGAGGCGCGGGCAGCGCTGAGGCAGGAAAGTACGCCATATATCTATACCGCCCGGAACTCCCGATTCGCTGTGAGACTGAAGAATCCCTGCGGCGGTAGCGCATGCGGCTTCAGGCTCACCGTGACTACTACCAGGGGTCGCCAGATCTACCAAAGCGGCGACCTCGGGCATGAAAATTTTATTTTTGACCGCCGCCGTTCGATAGTTCTCTTCCCGAAGTTTTTCCAAGCGGAAATTACACTGCTGGATCTGAACACGAGGCGGGTACGGCATTTTTACTTGCCGATCAGGGCGGAGTGGTTGCTTGACGCGAAGCCGGAGGCCGGAGGATTCCTCGTTGCCTATACGTCCTACGGGCCCTGCGACGGCTATGGCGGCCGAGGGGGTCTGGCCGGAATTCATCCGCAGCCTGCTCCTTACAATGTGTGCTTCGCAGACATTCCATTCGAGGGAAAGAAATGAGTGTTCACGGTGCACTCATGAGCCGAGCCAAGCCAATCGCCTTGCGCCTGTCAGTTCTTGCTGTCCTGCTCTCCGCACCGGCGGTTGCGATACAAAGTAAAGCTCAGGTGCGGAAGGCTATTGACTTCACTCGGCGCGCGGAGTCTCTGCAACACGCGCTGAACCTCTGGCAAGGGGTTCTGAAATCGATGTCCTTTGGCCACGCGCCGGTTTCCAACCCCTCGCTCAGTGACTTGCGCGACCAGTGCCTCGAACGAATCTCCACCCTCCGCGCCGCAATTGCCAGAGTCAGCAGGGATCCGACGCTCGGCCAGCAGTTCTCGCTACTGTCGAGCCTGACCTCCTTCGACTATGCACTACACAACTTGAGGAATGCATTGCTCTTTGCTCTCGCGGCGGATGAGTCCGCTGCCGAAGGGGGAACACTCGCACAGGACGAAGAGAAGATCGAGGGCGCGCCAGAGGAGCCTCACGAATTCTATAATGCCTTGCGCTCCGAATTGTTCCGGGAGCTACGCGCGGGTACGGAAGGCCGGCAGGCCAAGGTAGTTACGTTGCCGCATAAACCAGGCGAGATTTAGGAGCACGTCTATCGCGCGGAGTCTGGTAAGCCACTCGCCAATGCTGCGGTGACGTTAGAATCGCCGCGATCTCCGCAGAACCCTTGCTCGCCGGACAGCCTTAGAGCGTATGCCTTGCGACCATCACCACCGGACGATGGAAGGAGTAAAGGGCGAAGCGATCTACCAGCCGAGGGATACACCAAATAAGTGTAGAGCCCTACGTCAAGTAATTTGAATTCATTCTGCGCTTGCCCAGGACGGCAAAATGGCAAACCCGGTGCGCGACCGCGGGCCGCAAGGCTCCGACTCGTCAACGTATCAGCCCGACTCGCCTGCGAGACGTCGCGGCTAACGACGGCCCGCATGGCGGAAAGTCCGGCTCGAACGCGGCGAAATCGCTCTCAGAATTTCTCGATGTGAATCGAGCCGTCGCCGGTTCGTAGTCGCAACGAACCGCCCCCGCCATTGATCTCTCCATTCACCGTCGTGCGATTCAGCACGCCCGAAACGGTGACCGGAAAGTCCAGCGAGATTTTCCCGTCTCCCGTGTGGGCGTAGAGGTAAGCCGCGAAATTCGCCGGCAGCCGCAGCCGAATCGAGCCGTCTCCCGTGTTCACCGACCATCCGGTCCCTATCTTCGAACCTGCCGATGCCGCCGCTTCCACCGATCCGTCTCCCGTCTGGAGTTGCAGCGCATCGAATCGGCCGCTCACGTGAATGTGCCCGTCGCCGGTGCTGGCGTCGAGCGTGCCGTCGAGACCCGAGGCCTCGATCGCGCCGTCGCCCGAATGCAGTTGCAGTGCGCCGGACCCGCCCGTGACACTAATTGCACCGTCGCCAGTGTCCAGCCGAACGTTGCCCGTGACGGGATCGCAGCTAATTCGCCCGTCGCCCGTGTGAATATCCAGATCGGCCGAGCTCGGCACGTCCAGTTCGATGGCGATATTCTGGGATGGCCCGAAGAAGTGGAAATTCCAATGCGGCGTGTGAATTTCGACGTCCACCGCGTTCCCGGTCTGCTGCGCGGAAATTTTCACTTCCGGGCCGATCTTCCAACCGTTCGTCGTCACCTGCGCGGTAATCCCCGGCTGGTTCCGCGAAACGATCGTCACTCTTCCTTCATTGGTGTTCAGCGTAAATTGCGGTCTCCCCGTAAATGAGAAACTCTTCGACCACACGTCGGCCCGCGCCGGAGCCGCCACGCCGGCCGCTCCCACCAGCACAATTCCCGCCAGCCAAATCTTCGCACGCATAGCACCCTCCCGATTTCTCCCATAGGTACGCGCCAACTGGACCGGAAGTTCCCGAAAAACGCCCCGTGTCCCGGGCTCACGTTTCCCATTCGCGCCGGATGCGTTCGCGTTCCGCCTCGCTCATCCCGAACCACGCCTCCGCCAGATCGCGCACCCGTTCGAGCGCACCCTGCATTTCCGTCTGTTTCTGCTCCATCATCGCGCGGTCGGCGTCCGCTGGCACGTGAACCAGCGGCGCGATGATCATCACGGCGCGGGAAAAGGGATACGGAATCTGAAACAAATCCCAGCTTCGCTCGAACGTATGGCCCCGCTCCACGCTGATGTGAAACACCATGATCGGATGGCCCGTCTTCCGCGCCAGCATCACCGGCCCCGGCTTGGCCACGTACCGTGGGCCGCGCGGCCCGTCAATCGTGAACGCAACGTCGTGACCCTCCGCCAATCGTTCGCCCATCACCACCAGCCCCCGTAACCCGCCACGGCTCGAACTGCCCTGCGCGGTCCAGAAGCCGAATCGCTCGATCACACGCCGCGTCCACTGCCCGTCGAAATTCGTCGTGTTCATCACCACCACGCGCCGATTCCGCCACCACCAGATCGCGGGGAAAATCGAGCGGTGCCAGAACGCGGAAATCACCGGCCGCTTTTCCGCCCACGAACTTTCGTAGTGCCGGTAGCCGAGCACCTCGAACCGCAGCGTCGGTCCGATCGCGCCCACCAGCAGCGTTCCCAGCCAGCCGATCGCGGGAATTTGCATTCGTCGCCAGCGCGAGAGTTCGGGATACACCAGGTCGTAATGCAGGTTCACGCGCTCGGCGGCAGCGGAATTCGTATCGGCGGGATCGGAGCCGGTCTCAGGCATCGCTCGTCAGTATACGGCGGGCGCGAAGGCGCTACATCCCTTCGTAGTTCGGCCCTCCGCCGCCCTCGGGTGGCACCCAGGAAATGATCTGATAAGGATCGGCGATGTCGCACGTTTTGCAGTGCACGCAGTTCGCCGCGTTGATTTTCAGCCGCAGCTTTTCATCTTCGCGCACCATCTCGTAGACCATCGCCGGGCAGAAATACTGGCAGGGATTGCCGTATTCGGCCACGCAGCGATTGACGCAAATGTCCGGCTCGGTCACGTGCAGATGGCAAGGCTCGTCGTCGTCGTGCCGCGTTCCGGAATGATAAAGGTCGGTCAGCACGTCGAACGTCAGCTTGCCGTCCCCGTGGAACCTCTCAAGCGGTTTCCAATGCCCGTTTCCGAGCTTCTGATATTCGCGATAGCCGGGCTCGACGCGGATCGGATCCGTCAGTCCGCGCCCGCCGGTCACCATCTGCAATCCGGCCTGAAAAAGTCCCGCCCACAGTCCGCTGCGAAACGCCTGATGGAAATTCCTCACCGGCCACATTTCCTCGCGAATCCAGCTCCCTTCCAGCCGCCGCTGGAAACTCGAAAGCTTCGCCGCCGACGTGTCGCCCGCCCCCAGCGCGTCGTACATGGTCTCCGCGGCCAGTATCCCGCTCTTGATTGCGATGTGAATGCCCTTCAGCCGCTGCGAGTTCAGCATGCCGGCCGAATCGCCGATCATCAGCCCGCCGGGAACGTAAGGCCGCGGCATCGAATACCATCCGCCTTCGGGCAAACTCTTCGCTCCGTAGCGCACCAGCTTCCCGCCCTCGAGCATCGCCCGCACGAAGTGATGCGTTTTCATCTTCTGAAACGCTTCGTGCGGATCGAACAGCGGATCGTGATATTCCAGGCCAACCACCAGCCCCAGCGAAACCCGGTTTTCTTCCAGCCCGTAAATCCATCCCCCGCCGTACGTGTGCGAATCGAGCGGCCAGCCCATCGTGTGCGCCACCCACCCCGGCGCCACGCGTCCCGCGGGCACTTCCCAAAGCTCCTTGATGCCCACCGCGTAAATTTGCGGATTGATTCCGTCGAGCCTGTATCGCTCGACCAGTGATTTCGCGAGCGATCCGCGCGTGCCTTCGGCCAGCACCGTCACTTTCGCGCGCAGTTCGTATCCCGGCGTGAAATTCGCTTTCGGCTCGCCGCGTTTGTCGAGCCCTTTGTCGTCGGTGACCACCCCGGCGATGCCGTCGTTCTCGAAAATCAGGCTGGCGCCGGCGAACTGCATGAACAGGTTCACCCCCGCCTGTTCCACCAGCCCACCCATCCATTTCACCAGCTTGCTCAGCGAAACCACGTAGTTGCCGTGATTGCGCAGTGGCGGCGGCGTCACCGGAAATTTCATCACCGCCTTTTCGGTCAGGAAATACGCCGCGTCGTAGGAAACCGCCGGCCCCAGCGGAGCCTTCTCGCGGAAATCCGGCACGAGTTCGGCGAGCCCTCGCGGATCCAGTATCGCGCCCGAAAGCTGATGCGCGCCGATTTCGCGCCCCTTTTCAAGCACGTAGACGTTCTCCGGCAAAATTGCCGGCTCGCGTCCCTCTGTCTGGTCTGCCGCGGCCAGTTGCCCCAGCCGCAGCGCGCAGGCGAGTCCCGCAGGCCCCGCGCCCACAATCAGCACATCCGCATCGAGTCTTTCGCGTTCCACGGTCATCGCCAAGGATTGTAACGCAATGGCGGGTTGCAGACGTCGCGGATACCCTTACGGGTCCAGGTGCTTGTGACCGCCCGCGGCTCGGCGTAGTATGGCCCTATGAAAGTGATGGATTTCAAGGTGCTGCTCGAACCCGACCAAAGCGGCGGCTACGTCGCCGTCTGCCCTTCCTTGCCCGGCTGCTACACGCAAGGGGAAACCGTCGAAGAAGCCCTCGCAAACGCCCGTGAAGCCATCGAATTGGTCCTCGAGGATATGCACGAGCACGGCGAGCCGGCGCCCGACCCCTCCGGAGTTCTCATCGGCAGCGTCGTCGTGACTCGATGAGCCCGAAGCTCCCCGTTCTGTCGGGCGACGAACTAATCAAGGTGCTCGAAAAATTTGGCTACGTCGCCGTCCGCCAAAAAGGCAGCCATATCCGCCTGCGTCACCCGTCTGACGCACAACGCAAGCCCTTGACCATCCCCAGACATAATTCGCTCAAGCCGGGCTTGCTCCATCGCATCCTGCGCGACGCCCGCGTCACGGTCGAAGAGTTGACCGCGGTCCTCTGATCGTTGCTTGGCGGCGCGACCGCGTAGCACGCGGCCATAGCACGAACGGGGAACTGCTCCCGGAGTGAGCTTGCGGGTGAATCCCTACGTGGCCTGCCTGCCTTCCAGCTGCGCGATCATCGCCGGCACGATCTCGAAAAGGTCGCCCACGATCCCGTAGTCGGCTACTTCGAAAATCGGCGCGTTTGCGTCCTTGTTGATCGCGACGATCGTGCGCGAGCCTTTCATTCCCACCACGTGCTGAATCGCGCCGCTGATTCCCAGCGCCAGATACAGCTTCGGCGCCACCGTCTGGCCCGAGCTGCCGATCTGCCGATCCATCGGCAACCATCCCTCATCGCAGATCGGCCGCGAAGCAGCCAGTTCGGCGCCCAGAAGCTTCGCAAGTTTCTCGGCGAGCGCAATATTCGCCTGTTCCTTGATGCCGCGCCCGACCGAAACGATGATCGGCGCCTGCGTCAAATCCACCGCCTGCTTCGCTTCCCGGAACAGCTCGAGCGGTCTCACGCGAATCTGTTCTGGTTTCAATTCCACCGCCAGATTCGTCACCGGCGCTTTTCCGTCCGCGCGTTCGGCCATCTGATCCGAGCGAAACGCTCCCGCCTGAAACGACGCAAACCACGGCCGCGCGCCGGCGAAACTCACATCGGCATTCGTGCGTCCCTGAAACATCTGCCGCACCAGCGTCAGCTTGCCGTTTTCCCACCGGCACCCAACGCAATCTCCGACCATCCCTTTGCCCAGCGAAGCCGCGAGCTTCGGCGCAAAATCGCGCACCTGATACGTGTGCGGCAGCAAAACGAGGTCCGGCGAGCTGCGCTCGATCGCCTGCCGCAACCCCGCGGTGAATCCGTCGGCCGTATACGGCTCGAGCAGCGGATGGTCGAGCAGCAAAACCTCATCCAGGCGTTTTCCCGCAATTTCGTCGGCGAGCGCCGCAACGTTGTGCCCGATTACCGCCGCGCGCAATTCCGCTCCCGTCTTTTCGGCAAGCTGTTGCGCGGCGGTGAGCGTTTCGAAACTCACCGGATTCCATTTCCCCTGCCGCTGCTCGGTGATCACCAGAATCTTCATGGCTTTTCCGCTCCTTCCTCGCGCGCCTTACGAAAGCACTCGCGCTTCGTGCCGCAGCTTCTCGATGAGCGCCGCGGCCGTTTCCTTCGCCGAGCCCGCGAGGAACTCCGTCTTTTTGGCTTTTTGCGGCACATAAATCCGCTCGATCGTCTGCGTCGCATCGGAAGCGACCCCGAGCGTCGCGCGGTCCACCGACTGAATCTCCTTTTTCTTCGCCGCCATGATGCCCTTCAGCGTCGCGTAGCGCGGCTTATTGATGCCCGATTGCACGCTCAGCACCGCCGGCAGCGGCAGCTCAAGCCATTGGAACCATCCGGCTTCGAGTTCCCGCTTCAGTTTGAGTTTTCCGTCGAGCGCCTCGATCTGCATGATGATCGTCGCGTGCGGCAATCCGAGGAGTTCTGCAAGCAGCACGCCCGTTTGCCCGAATCCGTGATCGTCGCTCTGCAAGCCGGTCAGCACCAGGTCCGGCGATTCCTTCTGCATCACTGCGGCGAGCGACCGCGCCGACGCCAGCGGATCGAGTTTGTAAAATGCCGCGTCCACCACGTGAATCGCGCGATCGGCGCCTTTCGCCAGTGCTTCCTTGATCGTCTGTTTCGCACGCTCCGGTCCCAGCGACACCACCACCACTTCCCCGCCGTGTTTTTCCTTCAGCCGCAGCGCTTCCTCCAGCGCGTAGCCGTCCGGCTCGTTCATCTCGAAACCGATGTCGGTTTCGCGAATCCACGCGCCTTCCTCACCGATGGCGAGCGGAGCGTCACGTGAGGGGACCTGTTTGACGCAAACGACAATTTTCACGAGAGCCTCCTGGGAGCGGTGTTTGGGCCGGGGAGCGCGGCCGGACGAGCTTTGCGAGAAAAACGCCGGGCGAAACCCCGGCGCCGCGATTCAGTATGGCGCAAAAGGCGCCGATTCGCCCGCGGCGATTATCTTCCTTCCCAGCGCCTAAAGAGCAGCGCGGCGTTCGTGCCGCCGAAACCGAAGGAATTCGAAAGCGCGTACCGCATCTCAGAGCGCCGCGCCTGGTTCGGAACGTAGTCGAGATCGCATTCCGGATCCGGCGTTTCGTAGTTGATCGTCGGCGGCAGCGTCTGGTCCCGCAGCGCCAGCACGCTGATTCCCGCTTCGAGTCCGCCCGCGCCGCCCAGCAGATGCCCGGTCATGGATTTCGTCGAGCTGACCGGAATGCTTCGCGCCCGCTCGCCGAAAACGCGCTTGATCGCCACCGTTTCCACCGCGTCGCCGATCGGCGTCGAAGTCCCGTGCGCGTTGATATACCCGATTTCCTCGATCGGAATGCCGGCGCTTTCGATCGCGAGCTTCATCACGCGATACGCGCCGTCGCCGCCTTCTGCCGGCTGCGTGATGTGATACGCGTCCCCGCTCATTCCGTATCCGAGGATTTCCGCCAGAATCGCCGCGCCGCGCCGCTCGGCGTGTTCGAGCGATTCCAGAATCAGCATGCCCGAACCCTCGCCCACCACGAACCCGTCGCGCTGCGCTTCGAAGGGGCGGCTGGCATGTTCGGGATCGTCGTTTCGCGTCGAAAGCGCGCGCATCGCCCCGAACCCTCCGATGCACATCGGCGTGATCGCGCCTTCCGACCCGCCGCAGATCATCACGTCCGCATCCGCTCGCGTGATGATTCGAAAGCTGTCGCCCACCGCGTGCGCCGACGCCGAGCACGCCGTCGCCGTTGCCGAATTCGGCCCGCGCGCGCCGTGCCGGATCGAAACGTGCCCGGAAGCAAGGTTAATGATTGCAGAGGGAATGAAAAACGGGCTGATCCTTCCCGGACCGCCCGCCAGCAGCTTGGAATGCTCCCGCTCGATCACGTCGAATCCGCCGATGCCCGAGCCGATGTAGACGCCGGCGCGATCCGCTTCTTCCGGAGCGATCTTGAGCCCGGCCATCTGCATGGCGTCGTCGGCTGCGGCGATCGCCAACTGGATGAACCGGCCCATCTTCTTCAATTCTTTCTTTTCCACCCAGCGCAGCGGGTCGAATCCCGCCACTTCGCCCGCGATTTGGCAATCGAATCCGTTCGCGTCGAATTGGGTGATGCGGCGAACGCCGCTCTTGCCCGCCAGCAGATTCGGCCAGGCCTCGCCTGTGCCGATACCGCAGGCGCAAACCAGTCCCACGCCGGTGACGACCACTCGACGGCTCAAGTCCTGTTCCCCCTGCGTTCGGAAAAGGGTTCCGCAGACTGCCGATTATTTCTTGGCTTGGCTGTGCTTCTCGATGTAGCTGACCGCGTCCTGGACGGTTGCGATCTTTTCGGCGTCCTCGTCGGGAATCTCGATCCCGAACGCTTCTTCGAATGCCATCACCAGCTCGACCGTATCGAGCGAATCGGCGCCCAAATCGTCCACAAAGGAGGCCGATGGCGTCACTTCCGCCTCGTCCACGCCGAGCTGCTCGACGATGATTTGCTTCACACGTTCCTCGACGCTGGCCATGCTTATAGTTCCTCCGCTCGGCTCGGCTTTCTCACTGCAAGGCTGGAGCGAGCCCGCTTCGCCCCGAAGGTTCGGGGTGTCGAACTCCTCGGTCAGTCCCGCCCATTCTAGTCACCGCCCGCCACCCGGTCAACCTTGCATCGCCTGCGGCCAGCGACTTCATCTGCCGGTGGCGCAGGCTTCCAGCCTGCCTGCCGACTATCGCTTTTCGTAAGGGCACGGGCAGCCGCTGAGGTTCGCGCTCGTCGGCAGTGCCTACGCCATGTACATCCCGCCGTTCACGTCCAGAACGTGCCCGGTGACGTATCCGGCTTCCTCGCTCGCTAGGAATGCGACCGCCGCGGCGACGTCCGCCGGCGTGCCCAGCCGCCCGAGCGGTATCCGCGCCGAAAGTTCCTGCACCGCCTTTTCCGGCAATGCGTCGGTCATCGCCGTCGAGATGAATCCCGGCGCAACCGCGTTCACCGTGATGTGGCGCGAAGCCAGTTCCACCGCCAGTGCCTTGGTCAGCCCGATGAGTCCTGCTTTCGCGGCCACGTAATTCACCTGCCCGGGATTGCCCATTTCCGCGACCACCGAGCTGATGTTGATGATCCGGCCCCAGCGCTGCCGCAGCATCGGGCCGATCGCCTGCTGCGCGCAAATATGCGCCCCGGTCAGGTTCGTTCGGATAACCGCGTCCCAATCGGCGGCCTTCATCCGCACCGCGAGCCCGTCGCGCGTGATCCCCGCGTTGTTTACCAGAATATCCAGCCGGCCCAGCCGCTCGATCACTTGGTGAAAGACCTCTTTGGCCTGCTCGGCGTCGGCGACGTCCAGCGGCAGGGCGATCGCCATCCCGCCCGCAGCCTCGATCCCGGCCAGCACCGCGTCCAGTTTTTCCTGATTCCGCGCGGCGAGCACCACTTTCGCGCCGCGTTCGGCCAGCGTGCGCGCGATGGCTTCGCCGATTCCTTGCGAAGCCCCCGTCACCAGGGCTACACGATCGTTCAGTCGGAACATCAGCGGTTACCGTCCTTACCGGGAAGCGAGGTCTCGAATACGCCGGGTTCGCGCGGCCGCGCCTGCGCAATCTCGCGCCGCTCCAATCAGGTCTCGGTATCTTCCGCGCTCTCGCGCGAAAGCTTCTCGAGCGCGGCGTTCAGGCTCTCTTCATCCTCCACGTTCGCCACGCGCACCGAGCGGTCGATCTGCCGCAGCAATCCGCTCAGCACGCGCCCGGGTCCCACTTCGATGAACAGCGAGACGCCCAGCCCGATCATCTCGCGCACCGATTCCTCCCAGCGCACCGGCTGGCACACCTGGCGAACCAGCGCTTCGCGCGCTTCCTCGCCCGTTGAAATCGGCTCGGCGTCCACGTTCGTGACCAAAGCGTATTTCAGCTCGCCAAACCGCGTGCGCCGCAGATCCTTTTCGAGCCGCGCTTCCGCCGGCTTCATCAACTCCGAATGGAAGGGAGCGGAAACCGGTAGCAGCACCGCGCGCTTCGCTCCGCTTTGCGACGCAAGTTCCACGGCTCGCTTCACCGCCGCCGCCGATCCCGAAATCACCGTCTGTTCCGGCGCGTTCAGGTTCGCCGGCGCCAGCACGTCGCCATTGGCGGCGCGCCGGCAGATCTCAACCACCAGCGCTGGCGCCAGGCCAAGGATCGCCGCCATCGCCCCTTCGCCCGCCGGAACCGCTTCCTGCATGTACCGGCCGCGATTGCGCACCAGCCGCACGGCGTCGGTAAACTCCAGCGAGCCGGCCGCCACCAGCGCCGAATACTCGCCCAGACTGTGCCCGGCCACATAGTCCGGCTTCACGCCCTTCTCCGCCAGCACGCGATAGGCGGCAATCGAAACCGTCAGGATTCCTGGCTGCGTGTTTTCCGTCAGCTTCAGGTCCTCTTCCGACCCCTCGAAGCAGACGCGCGAAATCGCGAGGCCCAGCGCCGCGTCGGCCTCGTCGAAAACGGCTTTCGCCAAGGGAAACTTTTGGCACAGGTCGCGCCCCATGCCCGGATACTGCGAAGCCTGGCCGGGAAACAGAAAAGCGATTTTGCTCATGCGGTTTCCTCAGATCCTCAGGTGTTCAGCGGAACCGTCGCGGCCGAAAGGTCGCGCTCGATCCGCTCGTTCACGCGGCCGCGAATCATTTCCGTGGCCACCCGGATGGCGTTCTTGATGGCGTTCGCGTTCGAGCGCCCATGGGCGATGATGCAGACGCCGCGCACGCCCAACAGCGGCGCGCCCCCGTATTCCGCGTAGTCGATCTTGCGCCGGAATTCCGCGTACGCTCGTTTCGAAAGCACGTAGCCCACCTGCGCGCTCAAGCTGCTCCGCAGCGCTTCCTTCAGCTTGCCCGAAATCAGCTCGGCCACTCCCTCGCTGATTTTCAGCGCGATATTCCCGATGAAGCCGTCGCACACGATCACGTCCGCCACTTGCCCGGTAAAAACGTCCCGCCCCTCCACGTTCCCGACGAAGTGGATCGGCAGCGGCTTCAATTCGGCGTGCGCCTCTCGCACCAGTTCGTTCCCCTTGCTCTCTTCCTCGCCGATCGAAAGCAGCCCCACGCGCGGCCGCCGCGCGTGAAACACGGTCCGGTAGTAGATTTCCCCCATCACCGCAAACTGCACCAGGTGCCCCACCTTCGAATCCACGTTCGCGCCCACGTCCAGAATCACCGCCACGCCGCCGCGCGCCGTCGGAAACGGCGCCGCCAGCGCCGGCCGGCTCACCGAAGGCAGCGTCCCCAGCACGAACCGCGCCACCGCCATCACCGCGCCCGTGTTTCCCGCGCTCACCAGCGCGTCGGCCTTGCTGTCCCGCACCAGGTACGCCGCCACGTGTGCCGAGCTGTTCCGCTTCTTCCGAAACGCAACCGCCGGCGCCTCGCTCATCGCGATCACTTCCGTCGCCGGAACGATTTCAAGCTCCAGGTCCCGGTGCGAATGTCTCGCCAGTTCCGCCTTGATCGCCTCGGGCCGTCCCACCAGCAGCACGCGAACCCCAAGCTCGCGCGCCGCCAGGATCGCTCCCTCGATTTCAATACGGGGCGCGTGGTCGCCGCCCATGGCATCGAGCGCTACCGTGGTCATGTGCCTGTCCCGGATGGATCGGGAAACAAGAGTGCCTTCGCCGCGGAAGGACTTCAGCTCTTCGCCTGGATCACTTGCCGCCCCTTATAGAACCCGCAATGCGGGCA
>JAKASX010000100.1 GCA_021818865.1 Acidobacteriota bacterium | reverse complement strand
TATTTGAAATAATCGTAGACGAGCCAATACCGGTGAATTCCGTAGAACGCCAGAATCCCGAGCACCAGAAAATAAGGAATCATCCAGGCCAGGTCGAACCCGTTCACCTGGTAAAGCCCCTGAAAGGGATTCAGGTTCGGATCGATCTGGCGATGGAAATAGTTCCAGACGGGATTGCCAGCCTGGAGCAGCGCCAGATTAGCGGCCCAATTCACTCGAAACCTCCGCGCGCATGAGCGAAACTTCCCGTCGCCGTTCCAGCTGGCAGTCGGTTGCGGCTCTGATTTTCGGAATCGTTCTCGAAGCCGGATACTTCACGCTTGCCCGGCTTGCGAATCTTGAGTTGTACGTCGTCGAAACCATCGCCATCGCTCTTGGCGCCGGCATCCTCTATCTTCTCGCACTTTACGCCTTCGAGCATCTTCCCGACAGCCGCCGCGCCTTCTGGCTGATCCTGCTCGCTTCCATCGCCTTCCGGATGACGTTGTGGCCGCTGCGGCCCACGCTTTCCGACGATATTTTCCGCTACCGGTTCGACGGCCAAGTGCAGGCGCTCGGCGCCAATCCCTACCTCGCCCGGCCCGATTCGCCGCGCTACGCCGCGCTCCAGGTCCATTCCATTCGCGCGATTCCCGGCCACGAAATTCGCTCGATTTACCCGCCGCTCTCCGAATTGGTGTTCCGCGCCGCTTGGCGGCTCACGCCGGGACCGGCGGCGTTCAAAACCGCGTTCGTGCTGGCCGATCTTGCGGTGCTGCTGATGCTCGCCTGGTGGACGCGCCGCGGTCGCGCGCGCAATTTTCAGCTAGCGATCTACGGGTGGAATCCACTCGTGGTGGTGGAGTTTGCCGCGAGCGGTCACAACGATGCGCTGGCGCTTGCGGCAACCCTCGGCGCCACCCTTCTGCTGATTATAGGCCCGCGGAAGGTGCTGTCAACGCTGCTGCTGGCGGCCGGCGTGCTCGCGAAAGCCTTCCCCGCGGTGCTGGTTCCGCTGTGGCTTTTGCGGCAGGGTTGGCCGCGCCGGGGCTGGATTCCGGCGCTTGCCGCCGGCGGATTCGCGCTCGCGTGTGCGTGGCCGTACCGCTCGGCGCTGCCGGTGGTATTGGCCACGTTTCACCAGTACGAATCGAGCTTCCGCGATAACAATGCCAGCATCTACACCGCGCTCGTCTATCTGACCCATTCGCACGCGCTGGCGCTCGGATTGGGTGTCGGGCTTGTGGCGGGACTCTCGCTATGGGCAGCCGCACGGAGGCTCGATCCCGCGCGCGCGGCGTTTCTGCTGTTTGGCGCGATTCTGCTCGTTTCGCCCAACTGCTACCCGTGGTATTTCACCTGGGTGGTGCCATTTCTGGCCCTGGTGGGAGCGTCACGCTACCTGGTGCCGTGGCTGATGCTCACGGTGCTGCAATTTTTGTCGTATCAAGTGCTGATCGGGTACCGAATTTTGGGCACGTGGCATTTCCAGCCGCTCTTTTTGTGGCTCACCTACGGCCCGTTTTACGCCTGGTTCTTGTGGAACGCGTTCACCGGCCCCCGCCCCGCCGCTCCTTTGCCCGGCAAGCGTATCCCCGCCTCCGCCATTCCCGCCGCTCCGCCCGCGCGATAGCATTTTTTTAGCTGCGCCGTCCTCCGTGTCCTCCGTTTCTCTCCGTGCGCTCCCTCTGAACGGCCCTCCCGGTCCGTTTTCATTCGTGCCGCAGCGCGACAATGGGATCCACTTTCATGGCACGGCGTGCGGGAACGTAGCAGGCGACGGCAGCCACCGCGAGCAACAACAACGCCACGGCTATAAACGTCACGGGATCGCTCGCGCCTACGCCGAATAGCAGACTGCGGAACAACTGCGCCGCACCCAGCGACGCCGCAATCCCGATCCCAATTCCCACCAGCGCGAGTTTCGTTCCCTGCGCCAGCACCATTCGGGCGATTTCGCCGGGCTCGGCTCCAATCGCCAGCCGAATCCCGATTTCATGCGTTCGCTGCCGCGCGCTATACGCGATCACCCCGTAAAGACCGATCGCCGCAAGCACCAGCGCCAACGCCCCAAACACTCCCACGAACGCACCGGCCATACGCAGCGTGAACGTCCTTGCACCGATGCGCGCTTCGAGCGTGGAAACGTCGAAAACGGGCAAATCCGCGTTTAGCCGGTGAATCGCTTGCGTCACCGCGCCTGCTGCCGCACGCGGGTCGCCGGCCGTGCGCACGTGGAGCGTGACGTCGGAAGCGTAGGACTGAAAAAGCGGCAGGTAAAAAAATGGCTGCGGCGGCTCGTTCAGATCGTAATAGTCGGTGGTTCGCGCTACCCCCACGATCGTCGTCCATTTCCCATTCACTTTCATGCGCCTGCCCACGGCGTCTCGCCCCGGCCAGTAACGCTCGGCGAGAGCCTCGTTGACGATCGCGACGGGCGCGGAATCAGTCGCGTCCGCGGCGGTAAAATCGTGGCCACGCACCAGCGGTATCTGCATCGTCGCAAAATAGCCCGGACTGACCAGCGAGATCCCTGCCCCCACCTCTTCATGCGGCCCGGGCACGTAACCTTCCGGTGTGAAACGGGTGTAACTCCCGCCGAAACCGAGCGGGACCCAGTCCGCCAGACTCGCCGCGCGCACCCCGGGTAGCGCGCGCACGTTTTCGAGCGCTTGGCGATCGAACGCCATGCCGTCGCCAGGCGTGTAGCCGCTCGGCCCCAAGTCGTAGGATTCGAGCAGCACGCCGCGGGGATTGAATCCGGGATTGAATTGCCGTGCGGCGCGGAAGCTGCGAATGAATAATCCCGCAGAAACTAGCAGCATGAGCGAAAGCGCAATCTGCGCCGCCGCCAGCGCGCTCGAAAGTTGCGCCTTGCGCCGCCCTCCCGCCACGCTGCCCGCTTCGTCTTTCAGCACGCTCGCAGGCTGAATGCCGGCCGCGCGCAGCGCCGGGATCGCGCCGAAAAGCAGTGCGGTGACCAGAGAAATCCCGAGCGTTGCGAGCAGCACGCGCCCATCCACACTGACCGAAACCCAGATCGGCAGATTGCTCGCTGGCATGAAATGCTGAAACTCCGTAGCTGACCAAATCGTCGCGAGCACCGCCACCGCGCCGCCCGCAAGCGACAACACCACGCTTTCCATCAGCACTTGCCGCACCAGCGGCCCGCGGCCAGCGCCAAGCGCCAGCCGGATCGCCATCTCCCGCTGCCGCGAAACGCCCCGCGCCAGCAGCAGGTTCGCCAGATTCGCGCACGCGAGCAGCAGCACCAGCCCCGCGAGCGCCGCCAGCATCGGCAGCAATTTCGAGAAATAGGCGTTTGCGCTGTTGGGCGCGCGCCACAGCGGATACAGACGAATATGATTTTCCCCGCGATGCGAATCCGGATGCTGCCGCGCAATCTGCCCATAGAGGCCGTTCAATTCCGCTTGCGCCCGTGCGCGGCCCACTCCCGGCCGCAGCCGCCCGAGCACAGTCAGCCACCGGGTTCCGCGCCAGACGAGCCAGTCGCGCCCATTCGGAACTAGCTCCGTCGCCATCGTCACGGGCACCCACAGTTCGGCGCGCAGACCGGTAGTGCTGCCCTGAAAAACGGGTGGCGCCACGCCGACGATCGTGAACGGATGCGTATCGAGGTGAATCGTCTGGCCCAGAATCGCGCGGTCGCCGCCGAATCTCGTCTGCCACAGCCGGTAGCTGATCACGGCCACGGGCGCCGCGCCTGGCGCCGCGCCTTCCGACGCCAGAAATCCGCGTCCCAGCACCGGATTCACACCGAGCACGTCGAAATAATTCGCCGTCACCAGCGTTCCCCACACGCGGTCGGGTTTCCCTTGGCCGGTCAGGCTCATCGGCCACAGTGTGAACGCCGTCATTCCCGAAAAACTCTTCGAGCGGTCGCGCAAATCTTGGAAATCCAGGTAGGAAAGCAGAGTCGCGCGATTGCGATTTACCACAACCACTTGGCCCGTGCCGGATAGCCCTGGGATCGGATTCAGAAGCGTTGCGTTGATCCAGGTGAGCACCGTGCTGTTCGCGCCGATGCCCAGCGCCAGCGTAATCACGGCGATGACGACAAATCCGGGAGTTTTCAGAAGCGTGCGGAAACTGAAGCGCAACTCACGCCAGAGGTCACGCATGAAAAGGACCCCTTGAGCCGCCAGTCGCGCCGCCTTTTTTTCATTATACGCGTCGCCAGCCTCTGGGCCCTCCGTTCTTTTCTCCGCACTTTCTGTCTGAACCGGCCTTTCGGTCCTTTTTCACTCCTGCCGCAACGCCACGGCGGGATCCACCTTCGCGGCTCGCCGCGCGGGCAAATAACTTGCCAGGAACGCAACTGCCAACACCACCGCCGCCGTGCCCGCGAAACTCGCCGGATCCCACCGCCCAACGCCGAACAGCACGCTTTCGAGAAATCGCGTGAGAGCGAGCGCTCCGGCAAGCCCGGCCAGCAATCCCAGCCCGACCACGCCCAGCATTCCCCGCAAAACCAGCCGAAACACTTCGCTTGGCTCGGCGCCCAGCGCCATCCGCAATCCCATTTCCCGCGTGCGCTGCGATACCGTGTACGAAATCACTCCCGCGATTCCCACCGCCGTCAGCACCAGCGCCAGCGCGGCGAACAGACCAAGCAACAGCGTCTGCAGTCGCCGATCCGAAAGCGTGTCGCTGATTCTGCCTTCGAGCGTCATCAAATCGAGCAAGGGAACGTCGGGATCGAGCTGCGCCACCAGGCTCCGAATCGCGAGATCCAGACTCTCCGGTTTGACCGAAGTATGCAGCACGAACCCTCCGCCCCACACGTGCGCCCGAGCCTGATCGAGCGGGAGGTATAGTTCAGGGCCGGGATCCGTCGCCAGGTCGAGGAAACGCACGTGGCCAACGACGCCGACAATCGTCGTCCACTCCCCATCGTAGATTTCCTGGCCGATTGGATCCTGGTTGGGCCAATAGGCCATCGCCAATTTCTGATCGATCACCACCACCGGCTGCGACGTTGCCGCGTCGCTGGCACGAAAGGTTCGCCCGCGCAAGAGTGGCATGCCCATGGTTTGAAAATAGCCAGGGCTCACTTGAAACATGTCGGCCCGCGGCTGTTGCCCCTTCGGATAGTCCCGTCCCTTGATATCGAAAATCGCCTGGCCCCAGCCGGTGAAGGGAAGAATTGCGTCGAACGCCGCCGAACGCACGCCGGGCAGCGCCCTGAGCCGCCCGAGCAGCGTGTTGTAAAACTCGCGCTGCTCGACCGGCGTTTTGTATTTTTCCGGCGGCAGAAACGCTCTGAACATCAGCACGTTCCGCGTCCGAAATCCCGGCGAAACGTTTTCGAGACGCAGCAGGCTGCGGAAGAGCAACAGCCCGCCGACGGCCAAAATCGTCGCCAGCGCCACTTCCGTCGCCACCAGTCCCGAACGCGCTCGATGCCGCGCTGCCGAACTGGCTCCCACCGCACCGCGTTGCGCGCCTTGGAGCGCCTCGCCGGGATTTGTTCGCAGGGAAAAAATCGCCGGCGCGACGCCAAAAAGAACCGCTGATCCAATGCTCACCCCGAGCGCAAACAGCAGCACGGGCAGATTCAACGACGCAGGTGCAAGGTGCGCCAAGTCGGCAGGCAACAAGCTATGCAAAGCGCCAGCTCCGAAAACCGCCAGCACCACCCCCGCCGCACCTCCGACCACCCCGAGCAGCAAACTTTCGGTCAGCAATTGCCGGAACACGCGTCCTCGCGTCGCGCCTAGCGCCGCTCGCAGCGCCGTTTCCCGCTCGCGCACGGAAAGCCGCGCCAGCAGCAGATTCGCTACGCCCGCACATGAAATCAGCAGCAACAAGCCGACGGCCGCAAGCAGAATCACCAGCGGCAGGCGATAAGATCCAACCAAATTTGTTCGCAGCGATTCGCCGCGAAGAGTGACCTTCCCGAAGCTGGTCTTCAGCCGGCGTTCGCCAAGCGCATTGAGTTCCGCCTGCGCGTGGGCCAGCGATGCTCCCGGCTTCAGCCGCGCGACCGCATGCAGGTCAAGATCGGGCGCGTAGTCGCTGGTCGCCGCACGCGGCAAAACCAGCGGCATCCACAACTGGGTGTCGTGCGAAGGGAAATCGAATCGCGGCGGCATCACGCCAACCACGGTGTACGGCTTCAAATTGACGAGCACCGTGCGCCCCAGCACACTTGCTTCGCCGGCGAATCTCTGCTGCCACAGCGAATAACTCAGCAGCACTTCTTGGTCGCCGCCCTGCTGATATTCCCGGGACAGAAATTTTCTGCCGAGCAATGGCTGTGCGCCCAGCGTCTTGAAAACGCCGCGTCCGAATCGAGCCGCCGGAAGCCATCGGCTCTCGTTTCCGATCCGCAGAGCGACGCCCGAATTCGTCATCGCTCCCAGCGACGAGAAAGCGTCCACGCTGTGCTGAATCGAGAAATAATCCGCTCCAGCGAGATTGTGCAAGAAGGGCATCGCCCGAAAGTGCCCGGAAATCCACACCAATCGGCTCGCGTTCGCGTAAGGCAGCGGACGCAACAGCGCGCCGTAAACCACGCTGAAAATCGCCGTCGTCGCGCCGATTCCAAGCGCCAGCGTCAAAATCGCGACGCTGGTAAATCCCGCGCTTCTACGCAGCGTGCGCGCCGCGTAGCGCAGATCGAGCCAAAGAGTTTCCAGCCACGCGATGCCGCGCTGCTCGCGGTACAGTTCCTTCGCCTGTTCCATCCCGCCGAGCTTGATGAGCGCCTGCCGCCGCGCTTCTTCCGCCGTCATTCCCGCTCGCAGATTTTCCTCGATGTGCAGCGCCAAATGGCTTTCAAGCTCGGCCGAAAGTTCGCGCTCCCGCCGTTTCCGGCCAAACAACCCGGCCAGTCGCCTCATCCCCGCTCGCGCCCTTCTCATTGCATTTCCTCTCTGTTCGCGCGATTCACCTTTTCACTCCTGGCGCAGCGCCACTGCGGGATCGACCTTCGCCGCTCGCCGCGCCGGGAGCCACGCTGCCAGGCCCGCCACAGCCGCTAACAATACCGTGACCGCAGCAAGGTTGACGGGGTCGTAAGGCGCGACGCCATATAGGGCGCCTCTGACCAGCGTCGTAGCGGCGAGCGCTAGGAGCAACCCAGCGGCGAGCCCGAGGAGTGCCGTTGAGAGGCTTTGTCTGAGAGTTAGCCAAAGGATCTGACCCCGGTCTGCCCCTAATGCCACACGAATCCCTATTTCCCTCGTTCTCAGGCTTACCTGGTACGCGCCGATCCCATATAGGCCCACACACGCCAACAGGAGTCCGAGACCCCCGAACAGCGCGGTGAGTTGAGCAAATAGACGGTCCCCGCTCACCGCCATCGAGCTGCTGATCTGGTGGGTTTGTGTCTCCATGTCATCGATCAGTAGGTTCGGATCGAGGCCCCTCACGGTGCTATAGATTTCTTTGCCTACGCTCGCGACGTTTGCGCCCGTCCGTACTTCGAAATACAGTCCGCCAGCACGCCTGCTCTGCCAGACCGGAACGTAGACGGTCGGC
This sequence comes from Acidobacteriota bacterium, assembly GCA_021818865.1. Classification (GTDB taxonomy): domain Bacteria; phylum Acidobacteriota; class Terriglobia; order Acidiferrales; family UBA7541; genus JAKASX01. The sequence continues at coordinate 6,645 of JAKASX010000100.1, read as the reverse complement.
TGTGCCTCGCCGCGAACGGTCTGGTATTTCGCGTTGCCAACGACTCCCACAACCTCGATCCAATTCCTTGCGCCCCTCCACCGAAATCGTTTGCCGACGGGAGATGAGTTCGCAAAGTACTTGTGGGCAGCGGCTTCATTGATGACCGCAACAAGCGGCGCCTTCAGGTCATCTTCATTCGTAAAATCGCGGCCGGATATCAGAGGAATGCCCATCGTATTGAAGAATCCGGGAGCAACGTTATTGAGCTCGACCCCCGCTACTCGTCCGGACCGCTGCACGCCTTCCACCCTGATTGTTTCTGAGGCGAAGCCCATCATCACATCGCTGATTAGGGCATTGCGAGACCCGCTAACCGAAACCACGCCGGGTAATGCATTTAGCCGCCCCAGTAGCTCGTGGTAGAGACGCGCCAGCTTCGCGCCTTCATATCCCTGGAGGGTCGGGTCGAGGTGGAAGACAAGAACTCCCCGGGGGTTGAATCCAAGCTTAATGGAACTCAGGTTGTGGGACGTCCGCACGAAAAGAGCGCACACTGCAAGGAGCGGAAGGGACAGGGCGATTTGAGTACCGACAAGAAGCTTACCCAACCGCTTGCGACTTCCCCCTCCCGCCCTCCAGCCTGACGCGGACGCTTCCTTCAGTTCGGCAGCGGGCTCCAGCCTCGCCGCGCGCGTCGCTGGCGCTAGCGCGCAAAAGACGCCGCTGACCAGCGATGCTGCCACCGCGAAAGCGAACACTCGGATATCCGGAGCGACGTTGAGCCCAAGGTTCACGAAGGGGATTCGCGGGAGGAGCAAGAGCAAAAGCCTCGTGCCCCACCACGACAGAAACAGGCCTGCAATTCCCCCTAGAACGGCGATGATAACGCCTTCGACGATGAGCTGCCGGAACAAAGCGATTCGCCCCGAACCGAGGGCAAGGCGGATTGTGAATTCCCTCCGCCTCGCAGCCGTGCGCGACAGAAAGAGATTCGCAACGTTCGCGCAGGCTATCAGTAGCACAAGCCCGGCCAACACCATGAGAACGGTCAGGGGCTTGAGCGCGAACCCGGCTAGCACGTTCGCTCCAGCAGCGCCGGGGAGCAGTCTTAATTCGGGCAGCTTCCCCTTGGACACGGACACCCATTCAGGACCGAGGCCTCGTTGGAAGACAGCGTTGGCCTCCGCCTGTGCCTGGCGCTCGGTAGCGCCAGCGCGGAGGCGGGCCATCAATTGTAGTCCCCAGTGATTGGGGTCGTTCATCGGAGGAAGAAGTCCACCGAGCACGCGGCTATTTATTATCGTTTCCTGGGAGATGGGTATCGTGATGTCCGGGGCGCTCAGAAATCCGACCGGCTGCACGCCCAGAAAGTTCCTGGGGGTTACACCCACTACAGTGAAAAATACGCCATCGAGGCTAACAGCCCTCCCTACGACCGAAGCGTCCCCTCCGAACACTTTTTGCCAGAATTGGTAGCTGATCACGGCTGCCGGCTCGGCGCCGGGCTTGTCATCGCGCGGAAGCAAAAGCCGACCAAGGAACGGGCGCAGGCCGAGGCCCGAATAACAGTTACCGGAGACAATTATCGCGACTCCAATGTGGCCTATTCCATGCCGACCGACTGTGACCTGACCAATTGGCGCGAGCGCGAACACACTCTTAAACGCCCGCGCATGCAATTGGAACTCCCGAAACGCCGCGTATGAGAAAACGTTTGTAAGCTGTTCCCCGGTTCGCGGATCCACGGGGTTGCTCTCGCCCGTCAGGGCAAGGTTGGCTGGCAGCTTATCTCCAAACCAGTCCAGAACGACGAGCTGCCGGGGATCCCGAACAGGTAATGTCTTGAGTAGAAAGCCGTTGGCGACGCTGAACAGTGCTGTGTTGAGGCCTATGCCAAGAGCGAGCGTGGTAACGGCCACGATGGCGAATCCCGCGCTTTTTCGCAGCGTGCGCGCCGCATAGCGAAGATCGAGCCACAAAGTTTCCAGCCACGCGATGCCGCGCTGTTCGCGATACATCTCCTTTGCCTGCTCCACGCCGCCGAGTTTGATGAGCGCCTGCCGCCGCGCCTCTTCCGGCGTCATGCCCGCGCGCACATTCTCTTCGATGTGCAGCGCCAGATGGCTTTCAAGCTCGGCCGAAAGTTCGCGCTCGCGCCGCTCGTGGCCAAATAGGCCGGCGAAACGCATCAGCCACACGCGAATGCGTCTTGGAATCTCGGGATGATTCGCTTCACTCAGCATGCGAGGCTCGCTAGCCATCGGCGCGCGTGTTTCACGAGCCACCTCCCTCCGGCGCGAGGAATCGTGCCAGAATCGCCGTCGCCCGCTCCCAATCCTGTGCCTCTTTCGCGAGCTGTTTCCGGCCGGCACGCGTCAGTCGGTAGAATTTGGCTTTTCGATTGTTCTCCGAAACGCCCCATTCGGCGGCGATTGCACCTTCCTGCTCGAGTTTCAGCAGCGCCGGATACAGCGTGCCGTAATTCACCAGTAGCCGGCCGCCACTCGTCTGCTCGATCCGCCGCGCGATCCCGTAGCCGTGTTGCGGGCCCATCGCTTCCAGCGTTTTCAGCACCATCAGTGCCAGCGTGCCCTGCCAAACATCCGTCTTTTCGCCCATGCTTCTCCTATGGGAAAGCCATATCGGCCACCGGGCAGAGTGACACATTTCCTCTGGGAATGCAATAGGGAAGAGGAAAAGGCGCATGCGGAAGGCGGGTAGGGGCACGTTGCAACGTGCCCCTACGGCGATGCGCAGAAAACTGAAAGTTGAGGAAGGGAGGCCGGCTTACGCGGCGTCGCTGAGTTCCTTGTTCAGCCGTTCGGTTTCGTAGTGTGCGACGAGTCCATCCACCAGCGGGCCCAGCTTGCCGTCCATCACGCTGTCGAGTTGGTGCAGCGTCAACCCGATGCGGTGATCGGTCACGCGGTTTTGCGGGAAATTGTAGGTGCGGATTTTTTCGGAGCGGTCGCCGGTCTTGATCTGTTCACGCCGTTCGGCGGCGATCTGCTCGTGCTGCTTCTGCTGCTCCATTTCGTAGAGCCGCGCGCGCAGCACGCGCATGGCGCGGGCGCGATTCTTGATCTGCGATTTTTCGTCCTGGCAGCTCACCACGAGGTTCGTCGGCAAGTGCGTGATGCGGACCGCGGAATAAGTGGTGTTCACTGACTGACCGCCGGGTCCCGACGAACAGAAGGTATCCACGCGAATGTCTTTCGCCTCGATTTTCACGTCGATTTCGTCGGCTTCGGGCAGCACCGCGACGGTCGCGGCCGACGTATGGATGCGTCCCTGCTGTTCGGTGGCGGGAACGCGCTGCACGCGGTGCACGCCGCTTTCGTATTTCAGCTTCGAATAGACTTTGTCACCCTGGATCGAGGCTTCGGCTTCTTTCAGCCCGCCCAGATCGGAAGCAGAACTATTGAGCACCTCGACGCGCCAGCCCTGCGATTCGGCGTAGCGCGAGTACATGCGAAAGAGTTCGCCGGCGAAAAGCGCGGCTTCTTCGCCGCCCGTCCCGGCGCGAATTTCCAAAATGACGTTCTTCTCGTCGTTCGGGTCGCGCGGCAGCAGCAGCCGTTTCAGTTCCTTTTCGAGCGAGGCTCTGCGTTCCTCGAGTTCCCGCACCTCTTCATGCGCCATCTGCTTCAGTTCGGGATCCTCGGCTTCGATGGTCATCTGCTTCGCTTCCGTCCAGTGCCGCTCGATTTTCTTCCATTCGCGATAGCGGCCGACGATAGCGCTCAGTTCCGCGTGCGTTTTGGCGAGCTTCTGCAGGCGCGCGGAATCGGCGAGGACCTCGGGCGAGGAGAGCTGCGCGGTGAGCTCCTCGTAACGAACCTCAATTTCATTCAGTTTTTCAAACAGCCTGGCCATGGCGCTATCCTTTTGAGCTTTGCTGCGATGGGTGAAACGCTACACCGGAACGGGCGGCCGGAACCGGCCGCGAAAGGGCGAGCTAATAGAAGTGCGCGTACATCCTATTGATTAGCGTAAGGGCTAAGCGCTACGCTGTCAATTGAATCGGCGCCGGTCCGTGCCTCGCGTGCGAACGCTCGGACCGGCGAAGATGGGCCGGATCCTCCCGCCGTTCTCCAGGCAGGAGCCCGCGCCGCGTTTTACCTGCTTTTCGGGGTATGCTAGACTTTTGGTCCCGCCATATTCCGTCAGCGAGGCTCGTAATGTCAGGTCATTCGAAGTGGGCGACAATCAAGCACAAGAAAGCTGCGGCCGACGCCCGCCGCGGCAAGGCGTTCACAAAAATCATTCGTGAAATCAGCATCGCCGCACGCATCGGCGGTCCCGACCCCGATTCCAATCCCCGGCTCCGTTCGGCCATCCAGGCGGCCAAGGCCGAAAACATGCCCAACGAGAACGTCGAACGGGCGATCCAGCGCGGCGCCGGACAGCTCGAAGGCGAGCATTACGAAGAGGTCACCTTCGAGGGCTACGGACCGGGCGGCGTCGGCATGCTGGTGCAGGTGGTGACGACCAACCGCAACCGCGTGGTGAGCGACATCCGCCATTTGATGTCCAAGCACGGCGGCAACATGGCCGAAACCGGCGCGGTCGGCTGGATGTTTCAGCGCAAGGGCGAAATCTTCGTTCCCAAAGAGCAGGCCGACGAGGACAAACTGCTCGGCATCGTGCTCGAAGCGGGCGCGGAAGACGTCCGCGACGACGGCTCCGCCTGGCAGGTGCTCACCCCGGCCGAGGATTTCGACAAGGTCCGCGAGGCGCTCGAAAAGGCCGAACTCAAGCCTTCTTCGGCCGAAGTCGGCTGGGTGGCGCAGAACTACATCAAGCTGACCGGCGCGCAGGCGCAGCAGATGCTGCGCATGGTCGAGGCGCTCGAAGAACACGACGACGTTCAGCACGTCTACGCGAACTTCGACATCGACGAAAACGAAATCCAGGCCGCCGTCGGCGCCGAATAGCGGGTGTTCGGCCCCGTTTTTCCCGTCGCCGGTGCGTCGCTTCCATCGCGCTTCCGGCCCGCTCACGCTCCCGCGGCCGTTTGCCCGAAAAGATACTGTTCGCTCGGCCCGCTTCCGGGCAAAATGAAGGGCGGATGGCAGGCGCAACCGAACGACGCGAACGTCTTTGCGTTGCCGGAGTGGATCCGGCGGCGACAGGGCCCACCGGCTACGCGGTGATCGAATTCGACGGCCGCGAGCCGCGCTGCCTGCACTTCGGCGCGCTGCGCCATCCGGCGCGAGCGGCTTTCGGCGACCGGCTCCGGGAACTGCATCGGACGCTCGCGCAACTGCTCGCGGATTTTTCTCCGGACGCGATGGCGATCGAAACGGTTTTCGCCGCGCCGAACCTGCGCACCTCGCTCAAGCTCGCCGAGGCCCGCGGCGTGGTGCTGCTGGCGGCGGCGGAAGCGGGAATCGTGGTGCACAGCTACACGCCGCGCGAGGTAAAATTTCAGGTGACGGGATACGGAGCCGCGTCCAAGGCCCAGATGCAGACGATGGTGGGCGCCTTGCTCCATTTGGATCGGCCGCCCGAATCGCCGGACGCCGCCGATGCACTGGCGCTGGCCCTGTGCCACGCGTTCACGGAGCGCGCGCGGCGGCGAGTGGGCGCGGCTGGCGACCGGCTGTATCCAGCCAGGATTGAAGCGTGATGATGGAAATTAAAAAAGTTTTCCCGGCGTTGGCCTTCCTCCTGCTGGCGGCGATCGTGCCGGCTGGTGCGGCGCAAAAGGGCCGAACGCCGAAACCCTCCTCGGCGCAAACCTCCTCAGCGCAATCCTCGGCAGGTTCGGCCGGCGCCACGATCACGTTCCGGAAAATCTTCAAGGACAGCTCGCCGGAATACGTGAAAATCGAGGTGAGCCAGAGCGGCGCCAGCACGTATGATATCCGCCAGATCGACGATACGCCGCAGCCGCGGCCTTTCACCGTTTCCCCCGCGCTCGCCGCGAAAATTTTCGCTCTCGCCGCCGCGCTCGATGATTTCAACGGAATCACCCTCGAGGTGCGGCGCCGCGTGGCGAACCTGGGCGAAAAAACCTACATCTACGAGAAGGACGGGGTTACCCATCAAGTCAGCTTCAATTACACGAGCAACGACAAGGCCAATCAGTTGCTCGATATTTTCGAGGGTCTTTCGCTCGAGGATCAGTACGCCGGCCAGATCCGCCGCACCATGCGCTACGATCCGTTGGGACTCGATAACGTGCTCACCCGGCTCCAGCGCGATATCGCCGCACGCTTGATTCCCGAGCCCGCCGCGCTCGTGCCACTGCTCAATGAAATCGCGGCAAACAGCAACTTCCTCGACATCGCCCGCCAGCGCGCCCGCATGATCGTCGCCGGCGTCCAGCGCGCCGAGTAAACGCGGGAACCGGGAAATCCAACCGCACGGAATTTCCTCCTGAAACTTCAGCTTGAAAGTTCTCGGGATGAAGTCGTGCCCTGAAGGGTAACTATTGCACGATGACGCCGGCGTAGCCGACAACGGCTTCGCGATCGCCGGTGACGTCTCCGCTGGTGGCGTAGGAGGCGAGTTCGGCGCGGCTCGCGCCCAGCCGCAGCGCCGCCGCCATCATGCTGATCGCCGCGGCGAATCCGCACATCGAAATCTGCTCGCGCGCCACCGTCTCAAACAGCCCGCGCGGATCGAGGTGCAGAATTCGCTCGATTGAGATCGGAA